>CADARO010000007.1 GCA_902790345.1 uncultured Eubacteriales bacterium
TGTACAGCATGAAGCGCCTGGTGAACCCCGAGGTCGCCAGCACCTACATGCTGGACTACGGCTGCTACCTGCTCAACGGCACCGCCATTTCCAACGGCGAAATGGCCCTGGACGAGCTGGGCGTGAAGGCCATTGACGATTACACCCTGGAGATCAAGCTGCAGGAGGCCTGCTCCTACTTCGAGTCTCTGCTGACCTACACCGCGTATTTCCCGCTCCGCGAGGACTGCGTGTCCGTCGAAGAGGGCAATGAAGCCCGCGAGGCCCAGTGGAACTGGGCGTGGGACGCCGAGCGCCACATCACCAACGGCCGCATGATCATGACTTTCTGCGACCCCGAGCAGGAGATCGTGCTGGAGAAGAATCCTGAGTACTACGGCAAGGATTCCGTGAAGCTGGACAAGCTGGTCGTGAAGCTGCTGGACGACACCAACACCACGCTGCAGCTGTTCGAGACCGGCGCTGTGGACATGATCGACTCCTTCCCCTCTGAGGAAACCGATCGCCTGAAGGCCGCCGGCTACTATCACAGCGTGCCCTCCCTGTACACCCGCTTCCTGCTGGTGAACAACAACGCCGAAGGCCTGAGCGACCCCCGTGTGCGCAAGGCCCTGTCCCTGGTCATCGACCGCGATTTCGTGTCTGAAGTGACCCTGGGCGGCTCCTTCATCGCGGCTGACACCTATGTGGGCGCCGGCTTCCCCGGCGTTGAGTCCGACTTCCACACCGAAGGCGGCCCGCTGTTCAGCACCACCGCCACCGACGAAGACATCGCCGAGGCTCAGAAGCTGATGGCCGAGGCCGGCTATCCCAACGGCGAAGGCTTCCCGCTGCTGACCTGCTCCTATGCTTCCAGCCCGAACTACGACCTGCTGTTCCAGTATCTGGAAGCTGTCTGGTCTGAGAACCTGGGCATCACCGTGAAGCTGGATCCCATGGAGGGCGCCACGATGACCGAGCTCCGCGACGCGGGCAAGTTCCTCATCACCCCCCAGGGCTGGGGCCCCGACTGGCTGGACGCCTCCAACATGCTGTCCATCTTCGTCACCGGCAACTTCATCAACGCCGGCCGCTACTCCAACGAAGCCTTTGACAAGGCCTATGCCGACGCGAAGGTCACCTTTGAGAACGAGCCCCGCCTGGCGCTGCTGCATGAGGCCGAGCGCATCCTCATCGAAGAGGACATGGGCATCATCCCGCTGTATCATCGCCATGCCGTGGCCCTGTATCGCGACAGCGACGTGTCGAACGTCAAGTTTGACGCCGACCGCAAGGTCATGTATTGCGACGTTGAGGTCACCAAGTAATCCGCTTTCATTTCCACTCAGGCCCTGATGGGCGCTGACAAGTGAAAAAGAACACGCGCAGGGGCTGCTTCTTTCGAGGCAGCCCCTTTGCCCGGTCTTAAAAACAGGATTTCATAACGTGGGAGGAGAGTACCATGTTTGATATACGAATCGGCACCATTATCCCGGCGGAGTATGCCATGGAGATGATTCCAACGCTGGAACCGCTGAAATTCGAGGGATACGAACTGACCTGCGGCGCGTATTTCAGGGATCATGACATCGAAGAGTACGCCAAGCGGATGACTGACGTTCTGGGCGGTTTGCCGGTGTCGGCGCTCGGCTGTTATGGCAATACCCTTCAGGATGAGAGCGTCCAATTCGATATCCGCCGTCTGATCGACAACGCGCATCTCTTTGGCTGCGGGATCGTGTCGGTCTTTGCCGGCGCGCTGGACGGGGTTTCGGTGCCGGACAGTATGCCCGTTTTCAAAAAGGTGTTTACAGAGTTGTGTTCACGCGCTGCCGACCGTGGCGTGCGGCTGGCCATCGAGGGCTGCCCCATGGGCACCAGCTGGCGCCGGGGCGGAGGACAAAACATCGGCTTCTGCCCGGACGCCTGGGAGCGCATTTTCGACGCCGTGCCCCAGGACAATCTGGGGCTTGAATGGGAACCCTGCCACGCGTTGATGCAGCTGATGGACCCCGTCGCCCAGCTGTGGCATTGGGCCAAGAAGGTTTTCCATGTCCACGGCAAGGACGGCACTGTGGCCTGGGATGTGATTAAGGAAAGAGGCATCGGCGGCGATTGGGCCTGGGGATGGAACAGGACGCCGGGATTTGGCGATACGAACTGGAACGACGTTTGTACGATCCTGATGATGAATGGATTCGAAGGCTTCATTGACATCGAGGGTTATCATGACCCGGTGCATTACGACACGGGCGAGTGGAGTGCCCAATGGCGGGCGGTGAATTACCTGAAGGATTGCCGGGGAGGGCGGGAATACTTCGACTGTCCGGTATACCAGGGATACCAGGCCCCCAAATCGAAAAAACACTAATGAAGAAATCCCAAATCAATGATTGCCATTTTTGCTTTCAAGATTATCTTTTTCCTCTGCCTGTTAGAAACCAAAGCCAGAGAAAACACCATCGTTCCAATATTCCTTCGATGGATTCTGACTTGTTGTTCTGCGTCATGTTCAAGAAGATGGTCGAATCCCAGGCGCGCCAGATGAGCGCAGAGGCGTAAATAAGAACAGCGACCGCGGCGCGGGCTGTCTGCCTTGGCCGCGGCTGTTGGTTTTGGCATGTTTCGCCTGGCGAAATGCCTCTGCTGATTATCATCGTTTTTGGCAACACAAATATATCGGAAATAAAATGAATATGACATTGGTCGGTGGCTGTTCTTGATAAAATCAGAATATAGGTTCAATGAAAGACAACTTCACTAAGGCTATAAAAAGAACATCAGAGGAAGAAACCCGCGCGAGGCAAAGCATCTCCAGCAGCCTCTGACCGTGGCGTTGCTGGCAAGTGAGATGGGCTTGTCGGAGTCTTATGTTTCCATCGTATTCAAGCGGGAGACAGGCGTGGCGGTTTCAGAGTACATTCGGCGCAAGCGCGTGGATACCGCCAGGATACTGCTCCAATATACGGAGTTTTCCTGCCTGGAGATCGCGGAGTATCTGTGTTTTTCGTCGGACAGTCATTTTTCCCGTGTGTTTCGGGAATACACCGGGCAGACACCGAGGACATATCGCAAACTCAATTACCAAAAACACTGGGAAGGCGGCTCCGGCAAGGCGTGAAGAAATCGTTTATCAATAAAGGCTCCCGGACAAAGCCGAGAGCCCTTATCATGTTATCTGCCTCTTTTGGCAAATCCAAACAGCCTGTTTTGAGTATGATGGGCGGCGTTGACTTCGGGATTGCGCCACTCTGACACGTTGACAGCCTCCGTGTGAAGTACGCCCATGACCACCGCGGGTGTGTTTATGCAAACATTCATTTTTCATGTCCTCCCTTGATGCAATAGATGATTCCTGCTGACGGGAGAATCATATCACTTTCCGGGATCGTAAACTGATATTTTCATTTATTTTGCGGCCGATTGATTTCGCAATTCCCTTGAATTATCCTAATGGACCCGTGTGTACGCCTCAATCCAGAATGTTCCCTTCCCGGGAAATCGTCACCACCTGCCACGGGATGAATTTCCCGCTGTTTTTGAGCGCGTTTTCCGCCGCCCGCTGCAGGCCGCCGCAGCAGGGCACCTCCATGCGCACGATCGTCACGCTCCTGATGTCATTGTCGCGGATGATCCCGGTCAGCTTGTCCGTGTAGTCCACATCGTCCAGCTTGGGACAGCCGATGATCGTCACCTTGCCCCGCATGAATTCCTCGTGCATGTTGGCGTAGGCGTAAGCCGTGCAGTCGGCGGCAATCAGCAGCTTCGCGCCGTCGAAGAAGGGAGCCCGCGCGGGAACCAGCTTGATCTGACAGGGCCACTGACCCAGTCGGGAAACCGGCCTGGCCGCGTTGACCGGCGTATTCTCTGTTTCCTCGCGCGTCAACCGCATCATTCTCGATCCGGGGCATCCGCCCTCGTGCTGAACATTTTTCATTTCTTCCATTTTTCTGTCCTCCCGCGCTTTTTTGACCGCCGCCTCGTCGTAGGCCGGCGCCTCGCGCTCCTCAAATGTGATGGCCCCGGTGGGGCAGTTCGGCAGGCAGTCGCCAAACCCGTCACAGAAGTTTTCCCGCGTGAGCTTCGCCTTGCCGTTTACGATTTCGATGGCCCCTTCATGGCAGGCCTCGGCGCACAGGCCGCAGCCGTTGCATTTCTCCTGGTCTATGTGGATGATTTTCCGGATCATCGCGCTCGCCTCCCTTGCCGTTTCTGGTATCAGTATACAACGGATTTTCGCAAATGTCTGTATCTGAGGATACACTATACCGGCTTTTTATGGTATAATGGCCCTGTAAGACAGCGGAAGGAGGCAAACGATGGATTACGCCGTTCTTGAAAAGAGCACGCTGTTTCATGGCGTTCCCGCCGGCGAGCTCCGCGCCGTTTTGGCGTCCGCGCCGCATCGCGTCCAGCGCTATGAAAAGGGAGAAATCATATTTCATCTGATGGAGCGGGCCTCCAGCGTCGGCGTCATTTTGGAAGGGCGCGTGGAAGCGCAGAAGTCGTTTCCGAACGGGAGCCAGGTGAATGTGTCCGTTCGCGGGCCGGGCGAGACGATCGGCCCGGCCGCCGCGTTTTCGTCCTCTCAGAAATACCCCTGCGATCTGGTGGCGCTGGAGCCGGTGAGGGTGATGCTGTTCCGAAAAGAGGATCTGCTCTCGCTGATGCGCGGGAATGTCCGGATATTGGCAAATTTCACCACGGAGATCGCTTCGGCCACGTATATGCTGCAGCAGCGGCTTGAATTGCTGTCCTACAGCGGGATCGCGCAGAAGGCGGCTTTCTGGCTTTTGACGCGGATGCGGCAGACGGGGAAAAGCGTTGTTTCCATTCCTGAATCCATGTCCAAATGGGCCATGCTGATGAATGTCTCCCGGCCCTCGCTGCACAGGGAATTGAAGCGCCTGGAGGAGCGGGGCATGATCTCCCGTTCAGCCCTGGCCATTACGATCCGGGATGAGGAGGCGCTGCGGGACATGTTGAGCCAAGGGTGAAAAACGCGAAAAAGAGCCGCGAACGCCCTTGACCGAATGAGGAAAATTCCATATAATTGGAGAATCGGAGTACTGTACGCGGAAAACTCCGCCCCTTCGGGACGAATCCATTTGAATGAGTGGTAGAAGCCATGAATCCAGCCATATCGCGGGAAAACCAACGGGACACCGGGCTGGCGCAGAACGCCGCGTTTATTCGGGGCACCTATCGCAAGGCCGTGATCACCGGGGCGCTCTCCATCCTGAGCGTCAATATCAACGTATTTGTGGATGGCATCCTGCTGGGCCAGCGCATCGGCCCCGACGCCCTGGCAGCCATCAACCTGAGCCTGCCGGTGTATCTGGCGCTGTGCGTGGTGGGCTCCTTCCTGGCCGCCGGCACTGAGATCCCCGCCGCCTGGGCCATGGGCATCGGCGACGGGCAGCGGCGGGACGCCTTTTTCCGCACCGGCCTGAACGTCTCGGTGCTGGCCTCGCTCGTCATCACGGCTTTGGCCCTGGCTCTGCGCGGACCGCTGGTGGCCTTCCTCTGCGCCGACGAAGCGACCCGGGAGTATGTGACGCAGTATGTGGTGGTCACGCTGATCGGGGCGCTGCCGAAGATCGTGATCTACATTCCCTTCTGGTATCTGCGCCTGGACGGAAAAAACGCCGAGGTGACCGTGATGATGGTCGGCATGACCATCGTCAACATCGTGCTGGACGTCTTGTTCGTGTATGCCTTTGACATGGGCGTCTTCGGCGCGGGGCTGGCCAGCGTGATCGCTACCGCCCTGGCCTGCCTGTATGGGCTGATCCGCCTGTTTGCCAAGGACAGCCCCTACAGCTGGCGGCCCCAAATCCTGCGCGGCCGGGCGGATTGGAAAACCATCGCCTCAGCCGGCTTTCCCTCGGCCTTCAACAACCTGTGCTCCACCGTTCGGCTGCTGATTATCAACGCGCTTTTGATGACGAACGGCGGCACGGGGCTGGTGGCGGTGTTCACCGCCGTCAACGGGATCTGGGGCTTTGCCGAATGTATCACCCTGGGCGTGCCCGCCGCGGGCGGCGCGATGCTGGGCGTGTTCAGCGGGGAGCACGACAACGGCAGCAGCCGGCTGCTGCTCAGGGAGGAGTGGGCGACCGGCTGCGTGTCCGGAGCCGTCTTCCTGGCGCTGTGCGCGGCGCTGTCCGGCCTCATCGCCCGCATGTACGGCCTGTCCGGCAGCATCCTGGCGCCCCTCATGTGGATGGCGCTCTCCGTTTTCCCGGCGCTGCTGCTCAATATCCTGACCACCTATTACAACATGGCGGAGCTGAACCGCTGGGCCAACGGGCTGATCCTCCTGCGGGTGATCGTGATGACCTATGTGGGACTACGCCTGGTCTTCGCCCTCCGGTTTTCCACCTTTGCCTTCCTGCTGTTCGCGGAGCTGGCGACGCTGCTGCTCTGGTGGGCCGCCACGGGGCTGCACCACCGGCGGCGGCCCCAGGATTCCCGCTACCTGATGATGGACCTGGCCAACGAGAGAGACGGGCGGGTGCTGAATTTCTCCGTGAGCGCGGATGTGCGGGAGATCGTGGAGGCCAGCGAGCGCATCAGCGAATTCTGCGCCCGAAACGGCATGAGCGCCAAATCCACCGTGCGGCTGGAAATGAGCATGGAGGAGGTCATGACGCTGATCTGCCAGGTCAACAGGGAGAAGGGCGTTCAGAACCTCCAGTTTGACCTGCGCGCCTACTCGGTCAATCACGTGCGGGGCATTCGCATCCGCTATAACGGCGTGGCGTTCAACCCCTTCGCCTTCTCGCCGGGCGCGGACGGCATCGGGGAAGACATGTATATGGGCGTCCGGATGATAAAAAAGATGGTGGAGCTGGTCAATTATCAGAGCGCCTTCGGCGTGAATACGCTGCAGATCATACTGAAAGAGGACAACTGAATGAAGCTGACGATTCGCGGCGCGCAATCCCGGGACCTGCCGGGGATCAAGCGCATGATTGACGTGTATATCGCGGAGGACTATTACTCCCTTGCGGAGCTGGAGGCGCTGCTCCGGGACGACCGGTATCTGTGCTATGTGGTGACCGACGCGGACAGGGGCGACGCCCTGGTCTCTTATTTCATCGCGTTCCTGTCCACGCTGGACAGGGCCCTGCCCATGCTGCACGTCTCCGAAAAGCCGGAGAAGCTGCTGGCCTACCCGGACGACACGCTGGTGGGCGTCTACAAGACCTCCAGCACGGAGAAGGAATACCAGGGCCTGGGCATATGCTCCTCTTTCATCCGCGACCTGGAGCCGGTGCTCCGGGAGAGGGGAGCGAGGCTGATCCTGGCCACGGCGCTGCGTCCCCTGGGGCGGGAGGTTCCCATGCGGCGCATATTCGAGCGAAACGGCTTTGACGCGATCGCGGAGATCCCGCGGCCCTGGGTGGACATGTACCTGTACTGCCCATACTGCCAGAGACACCACTGCATCTGCGACGCGGTGTTCTACATGAAGAAACTGGAGGATACGGAGGGGGAACATGGCGGTGAATGACGCGAAGAAGCGTATACGCTTCGGCATCAGCAAAAAGCTGCTGCTGAGCGTGGTGCTGATGACGGTGCTGATCTGCGCGGTCTCCACGCTCAGCGGCTACTATCAGTATCAAAACACGATCCGGAAGCTGTACAACGACAACGGCTACGTGATCGCGAACATCATACTGGACCACATAGACCACGACAAGGTGGGCCAGTATGCCCAGACCTGGACCGAGGACGAGGATTACAGGGAAATCTGGGATTACCTGAAGAACGTGGAGCAGGCCTCCGGCGCGGCGTACATCTACATCGTGACCGTCTACGAGGATCAGACCGTGCGCTATGTGTTCGATTCCTCCGGCGTGCCCATCGGGGAATACGATCCGGTGTCATCATACTTTGACGAGGTCTGGGCAGCCTATACCAAGGGCGAGCGAACCGACAGCTACATGGTCCGCCATTCGCCCCGATACGGCTATCTCACCTCCAGCATGCTGCCCGTCGTCGACAGCAGCGGCCGGGTGGTGGCGCTGCTGTTCGTGGATGTCTGGATGGAGGTCATCATATCCACCCTGCGGGGCTACATCATCAAGATGATCATGTACTCCCTGGGCATCCTGACCGTTTTCGGCATTGCCCATTGGTTCCTGATGCGCCGCAATTTCATCGGCCCCCTGATGCGCATCCGCGAGAACGTGACGGAGTTCGCCCAGAACGGAGCGGCCACCACCGTCTCGCTGGCGGAGATCCACACGAAGGACGAGATCCAGGATCTGGCCCAGTCCATCAGCCTGATGGAGGGCGATATCGTCAAGTACATCGACAACATCCAGCGCATCACGGCGGAGAAAGAGCGCATCGGCGCGGAGCTGACCATCGCCAACCAGATCCAGGCCGACATGCTGCCCCGCATTTTCCCGGCCTTCCCGGACCGCAGGGAGTTTGACATCTACGCCACCATGACCCCCGCCAAGGAGGTGGGCGGCGACTTCTACGACTTCTTCCTGCTGGACGACGACCGCCTGGGCCTGGTGATGGCGGACGTATCCGGCAAGGGCGTGCCGGCGGCGCTGTTCATGGTCATCGCCAAGACGCTCATCAAAAACCGGGCGCAGATGGGCGGCAGCCCCGCCGAGGTGCTGCAGTATGTGAACGAGCAGCTGTGCGAGGGCAACGACGCCGAGCTGTTCGTCACGGTCTGGTTTGCCATTCTGGATGTGAAGACCGGCAAGGGCGTGGCGGCCAACGCCGGCCACGAGCATCCCGCCATACGCCGGGCGGACGGGCAGTACGAGCTGGTGATCTACCGCCATTCCCCCGCCGTGGCCGTCATGCCGGGCATGCGCTTCAAGGAGCATGAGTTCGAGCTTCGTCCCGGCGACAGCCTGTTCGTCTACACCGACGGCGTGACCGAAGCCACCAACGCGGGCAACCAGCTGTTCGGAACGGACCGGATGCTGGCGGCGCTGAACCGGGATCCCGGCGCTTCGCCGGAGGCCATTCTCCGCGCGGTGCGCAGGGATATCGACGCCTTTGTGGGCAGCGCCCCGCAGTTCGACGACATCACCATGCTGGGCCTGCAATTTATGGGATCGGAAGGACAGAGCCATGGCTGAATTGACGATCAGGGCAAGCCTGAACAACCTGAACGACGTGATGGCCTTTGTGGACGCGGAGCTGGAAAAGCTGGATTGCCCCATGAAGGCGCAGATGCAGATCGACGTGGCCGTGGAGGAGCTGTTCGTCAACATCGCCCGCTACGCCTATGCCCCGGCGGAGGGGGACGTGGTCATCCGGATGGAGGCGACGGCCGAACCCAGGGCGGTTGCGATCACCTTTATGGACCGCGGCGTGCCCTACGACCCGCTGGCAAAGCCCGACCCGGACGTGACCCTCTCCGCGGAAGAAAGGCAGATCGGCGGCCTGGGCATATTCATGGTGAAAAAGAGCATGGACGCAATGGAATACCGCTACGCGGATGAGCGCAATATCCTGACGATCCGAAAGGCGCTGTAATCAAAAGACCGCGTCGCGGGACAAGTCCGCGCTCGTCAGCCGAATCATCTGCTTTTTCAGAAAACCGCCTGTCCGGCGTCCCCATGAGGGCCGGGCAGGCGGTTTTTTCCGCTTGCCAAAAGAAACCGCCTATAGTATACTGTTACGCGGATGTTATCAGAGTGAGGTGAACGAAATGATCGTCGAGGTACATGACGCGGTTTTGAAGCGGGCCATAGCCAGAAAGGTTCTGGAATCGCTTCACGACTGGTTCGAGGTGGACGAGAGCCGGGAGAAATACATCGCCGATTGCGCCGGCTGGATCTTTTTCGCGGCGAAGGAGGAAGACGAATACGTCGGCTTCCTCTGCCTGAAGGAAACGGGCCGGGCGACCGTTGAGCTGGCGGTCATGGGCGTGCTCAGGGCATATCATCGACATGGCCTGGGGCGCGCGCTGTTCGAGGCAGCCCGAAAGACGGCCGCGGACAAGGGCTACGCCTTCATGCAGGTGAAGACCGTGCAAATGGGCGTCTATGAGGACTACGACATCACCAACCGCTTCTATCAGTCCCTGGGCTTTAAGGAATTCGAGGTCATCAGGGAGCTCTGGGGTGAGGAGAATCCCTGTCAGATCTACGTGATGTCTCTCGCGTGACGCGGCCTGTGTTACTCCCCCCTTGAATACAGGCGCGCCTTGCCGATTTGACGGGCGCTTCATAAAAGTCACACCGTGAAATAATAATGATTTAAGAAAATGTACAAACATCAAAATAGTCATTGATTTTTTTGAAAATATATGATACCATAGGCATGGATATTCACCTGAATGTAAGCGCTGTGAGAGCGCGTGCAGCCAGAAAAGAAATGTGAGGGTGCAGGGAAATGAGAAAAGCACTTGCGGTGACTGCCAGTCATTCATCGGTCAAGAAACCCGGATTGTTTACCCGTCTCAGGGATCAGTGGGATCTCCAGCTTCTGGTCATTCCCGGAATCATCCTGATTCTCATCTTCAGCTATCTGCCCATGTACGGCCTGATCATGGCGTTTCAGGAATACCGCATGGGCGATTTCCCCGGCATGAGCCAATGGGTGGGCCTGAAGCAGTTCCAGTATCTGATCAAGGATCCCAGCCTGTTCACCGCTTTGCGCAACACGCTGGCCATCAGCGCATTGAAGCTGACCATCGGCTTTGTGTGCCCGATCATCTTTGCCGTTTTCCTGAACGAAATCCATAGGCCGGGCCTCAAGAAGACCATTCAGACGGTCTCCTATCTCCCGCACTTCATCTCCTGGACGGTCTGCGCCATGCTGATGATGGACTTCCTGTCCGTGGACAACGGCGCCTTCAACGAGATGCTGGTCAAGGCGCACATCGTGAAAGAGCCCATTCCGTTTTTCCAGAACGGCAAGTACTTCTGGGGCATGGCGCTGTTCACCGACATCTGGAAGGAGCTGGGCTGGAACTCCATCATCTACATCTCGGCCATGGCCGGCGTAGACACGGAGATGTACGAGGCGGCGGACATTGACGGCGCCACCAGGCTGCAGAAGATCTGGTACATCACCGTCATGGCCATCAAGCCGACCATCATTCTGCTCTTCATCATGAGCGTGGGCGGCATCCTGAACACCAACTTCGACCAGATCATGATGCTGACCAAGAACATGGGCAACGCCATGCTCAAGGACCGCGCCGACGTCATCGACACCTACATCTATCGCTACGGCCTGGGACAGTTCCGCGTTTCCTTTGCCACCGCGGCTGGCCTGGTCAAGGCGCTCATCAACTTTGCCCTGCTTCTCGGCGCCAATAAGATCGCCGATGTGGCCGGCGAAAACGCGCTGTTCTGATTTCGGCGGATGTTCTGATTATGGCGGAAAGAGAGGCTACATTCATGAAAGCAGCTCACAAGATAAGGGCCCGGAGAGTCGCCAGCGACTACGTTCTGGACATCCTTTTGGTTCTCGTTATGGTGCTGGTTTTTGTCGCCACGCTGTATCCCTTCCTGAACTCCCTGGCGGTGTCCCTGAACCAGGCCAATGACACCACCCTGGGCGGCATCACCATCTACCCCAGAAAATTCACCCTGGAAAACTATAAGAACATCATGAGGAACCCCACCATCTGGAAGGCGTATGGCATCACCTTCGCCCGCACGATTCTGGGCACCTTCGGCGGCCTGCTCATCACGGGCGCGCTGGCCTTCGGCCTTTCCAGAAAGACCCTGGTGGGCCGCAAGGTCTACACCATGCTCTGCCTGATCCCCATGTATTTCGGCGGCGGCCTGATCCCCACCTACTTCCTCATCAGGACCCTGGGCCTGACGAACACCTTCCTGGTGTACATCATTCCCTTCCTGGTGAACATCTGGAACATGATCCTCATGCGCAGCTATTTCCAGTCCGTGCCGGACGCGCTTGAGGAGTCCGCCAGAATTGACGGCGCGAATTACTTCACGATCCTGTTCAAGATCTACTGGCCGGTTTCCACGCCCATCATCGCCACGATTTCCCTGTATTTCGCGGTGCAGCACTGGAACGACTGGTACACCACCTTCGTGTACATCCGCAATCCCAACCTGCGGCCCATGACCAACGTGCTGCTGTCCATCATCAACGAGGCGAAATTCGTCGAGCAGATGGCGAGCCTGGGCGTGACCGACATCGGCAACGCCATGATGGGCAAGCAGACCAACGTGCGCTCCATCACCATGGCCACCATGATCGTGTCCATCCTGCCCATCATCATCATCTACCCCTTCCTGCAGCGCTTCTTCATCAAGGGCATCATGATCGGCTCCATCAAGGGCTGAGCGCTGTTCCCCACTGGATTCATAGAGGTCGCGCCCCGCGCGGTCCTTATGGATATAATATGCCGTTATCGGCAAATTAGGAGGCTAAACCATGAACAAACGGTTGACCGCACTTCTGCTCGCAGCGCTCATGATCCTCAGCTGCGGCACGGCCTTCGCGTCTGAAGGCCCGGACGACACGACGAACCATGAGCACTTCACCGTGTACTACAACTACTCCGCCTGGAACCACGTCTTTGGCGAGGACGAGTATTCCGCTTTCCTGGCCGAGAAGTTCAACGTGAGCATGGACTGGAGCGCCGGCGAGAACGACCCCGACGCGAAGCTGAACCTGATGATGTCCTCTGGCGACATGCCCGACATGATCATCACCGAGCGCGGCGCTGTGCACAACAAGGTTGCCCGCGCCGGCATGCTGGTGGACCTGGAGACCCTGATGTATGACGGCTGCTCCTTCGCCACCGACATCCCCGAGAGCGTCCGCGAGATGCTGAAGGTCGACGGCAAGCTGTACGGCATCCCGAACTGGGCCCGTTCCGGCGCCACCGGCGGCAACTATCAGTGGATGATCAACTCTCAGATGTACGACGCCATCGGCGCCGAGAACATCGACATCACCACCCTGGAAGGCCTGCATGACTTCGCCATGGCGGTGAAGGAAGCCAACCTGACCTCCTACAATGGCGCTTCCGTGTATCCCTTCCTCTGCACCAACACGGACAACGGCTATTATGTGTACTTCCCGATGTTCCGCGCGCTGGGCGGCCGCGATGTGGTCGACAGCTACTGGACGCAGGAAGACGGCGTCATCGAGTTCGGCGTTGACAACGCGAAGTTCGTCGAAGCTCTGAAGATCGCCAACACCTGGTTCAAGGAAGGCCTGTTCTCCGTCGAAGAGTTCTCCGACGACCAGCAGCAGTTCCTCGAGAAGCTGACCAACGGCCGTGGCGCCCTGGTGTGGTATGACTACTCTCAGGACAACACCAACAACTTCCGCCGCATCACCCTGGAGCAGTCCGGCGGCGAGCAGGACTGGCTGGTTGTGGGCTATGACATCGGCGAGAAGGATCAGCAATTCCCTGGCGCCGAAGGCACCACCATCACCTACGGTGACAGCGCTGGTGGTATCGGCTGGAACGTCAACTGCATCACCACCGCTTGCAAGAACCCCCAGCGTCTGTTCGACGTGTTCACCTACATGCTGACTCCCGAAGGCTCCCTGTTCATGCAGTATGGCCCCATTGGCGGCACCATGCTGGAGGATGTGGACTACAGCGGCGCTCTGCCGATGCCCATCCTGAAGAAGGACATCTCCGCCTTCACCTCCGACGAGTCCAACGCCGCTGGCGCCTGGTTCTGGTCTCAGCCCGCTCAGTCTGACTACGTGGACGGCATCAAGTTCGGCCTGAACGACCTGCTGCCCCCCGAGTCTCAGGACTGGGTCGTGACCCGTCAGGCTCACCTGTCCTCCTATGATCTGAACGACCTGCACATTGGCCAGAAGTTCATGACCGACCAGCTGACCAACATCACCGGCGAGATCGATCCTCAGGATGACCTGGGCATCTGCGTCAAGACCATCGAGGATCGCTGCCGCGAGCAGCTGCCGAAGATCATCATGGCGGCCGACGATGCGGAGTTCGAGAGCCTGATCGCCGATCTGTCCAGCTTCGCCAAGGCCAACCGCGTTGACGAGATCAACGCCATCTGGCAGGCCAAGTTCGACAGCAACGTCGAGACCCAGGGCTTCGATGCCTACTCTGCCGAGTACGACGTGTATCATCTGAACAAGTAATACACGGCGTTGTGCGTCATTTTCACGGCAACAGAATATGGGCGACCACCTTCGGGCGGTCGCCCATTTCTGTTGCCTTTATGCCTGTTATTCAAGCGGAAGCGAAGAGAGGAAATTCACGCTCCGCTCGATCCAGCCCCGCAGCGGGCTGAACAGCCCTTCGCCGAAGCCGTGATCCATGCCCTCGCCGATCTCCAGCTCATAGGGGATGCCCGCTTGCTTCAGGGCATCCGCCAGAATGTAGGAGTTGACGCAGTCGCAGGCATGGTCGCTGTTGCCGTGGATGATATAGGTGGGCGGGAAGGCCTCGATGTGCTCCTCCACATTCCAGTCCGTCCTGGCCGCTTCTTTGATGGTGAGGCCGTGGGTCGTGATGCCGAAGCCGTCCACGTCCCAGTCATCGCGAACGCCCTTCCAGGAGACAAACCCGTACACCGAGATGTTCATCACCGGCCTGGGCAGCCCATAGGCTGGATAGCCGTGGTTAGCCGTGCACCAGGAATTCACCAAATATCCGCCCGCGGAGAAGCCGGCGGTGAAGTAATGCCCCGCGTTCAGGTGGAGCGCCGCCCCGTGGGCCTCGATATACCTGAGAAGCCGCGCCATATCCTCCAGCGGCGCCGGATAGAGCTTCTCGCCGCCGACGCGGTAATTCAGGACGACCGCGTGATAGCCCAGCTGGTTGTAGTGATTGGCGATGGGGAATCCCTCGCTCATGTTCCAGATCTGTGTGTTTCCACCGCCGGGAACGCACACGAGGAAGGGCTTTTCATCCGCGTCGGGATCCATGGAGGGGAAAAGCATGAAGCAGGCCTGCTGTTTTTTCGGGTCGGCCTTGATCTCCTCATCGGAATACAGCGGATAGAGGAAGGAGCCTTCTTCGGCGGCTTCCAGCAGCCGGTTGAAGCCGTTCAGCAGGGTATATCCGTGAAACATCCGCCGGCGCGAGAGCTCTTCGATCGTCATGTCATAAAACGGCGCCTGTGAGAGGTCCAATCCGACCACCATTCTGTCGGCGTAGGGCTTGATCCTCGGATCGGTCATGATTTCCTTCAGCGTATTTTTTCTGGTGAACATTCCGCATACTCCTTCCTCAGACTGCGCCATTTACCGCTGCCAATTGGCCGCGATGATCTCCTTCAGCGCGATGTGGGGATTCCGGTAGCGCGCGTTGGGATTGGGCTCCTTCACCGTGGCGAATTGGATGGCCTTTGTGGGGCAGGCCTGGATGCAGGCCATGCAGTTGGCGCAGCGGGTATAGTCGTGGATTGGACGGCCATTCTCCAGCCGCACACAGCCCCTGGGACAGACCCGGGTGCAGGTGCCGCAGCCCACGCAGCCCTCCGTCACCCGATACAGCGGAAAGGCGTACATGGGGCCGGTCCTTCTGATCCACTCAATAAAATGCTGATAGAAATCGGTCTCATCCGCGGGGGCCGGCTGGATCATGGCCTTCTTCGCGGCGATGTCGCCCTTGATTGCGGCGATGTGCTCGTCCACCCGCTTTTCGGCCTCGACGGTCCGCTGCTGATCCATGTCGAACACGATCAGCGCGTTGTCGTGCATGATGATCGTGTTGATGTAATCGGCCGGTTTGCCGATGGATTCAAGCCACGCCTGGGTCCGCTGGGCGACGCCGCCGTGGTGCATGCCGTAGGTGACGACGAGATAGAAGTAATCCGCCTCAAATTCGGAATTCGCGATGAATTCCTTCACCAGTGACGGCACCTCAAACTCGAAGAGGGGACAGACGATGCCGATCCTGTCGTCCTTGTAGCGCCGGTTCTCTTTATTCATCTCCTGGGGAATGCTCAACGGCGCTTCGTCCAGCTGCTTTGCGACATACAGGCTGTTGCCGGTTGCGGTAAAGTAGAATACCATGATTGCTTCCCTCCCATGTCATTTTCATCATCAGAATCAGTATAGCAGGTTTCCGGTGAAATGTAAAATGATAATATGGAATGGTCAGGAATGCAGTATTTGCATAACAAATTCCGTAAACAGCGCCAGCTCCGGCGACATCACCGGCCTGTGCTTCCAGACCAGCAGCGCCGTCACTTCCTTCGCAGGGAACAGGGGCACAAAGGACAGGCTCTCCTGGGGGTCGACGGAATCCTTGAAGCAGAGCAGAATGCCCATGCCCCGCCTGACCAGGGGAACCACATTGTGAACCAACGTGTAGGTGACGGCGGGCTTGATGTCCGCGCCGATCCAGTTGGTCAGTTCCCTGTAGAACACGGGGTTTTCCGGAACGATCAACGTCTCCCGGGCCAGTGCCTCGGCCTGGATTTGGTCCAATGAGGCGAAGGGGTGGTCGCTTCTCACCAGCGCGCCCCAGATTTCCTTCCTGGGCAATTCGACGCTGACGTGATTCGCGGTGCTGGCGGAGCGGGTAATGAGCCCCACGTCCAGCACGCCCTTGTCCAGCTTCTCCATGATCGCCCCGGCGTTGCCGGACTCCATGTGAAACCGGACGGCCGGATGGCGGCTGTGAAACGCGCTGATGATTTCCGACAGCTGACCCACCGCGCCGACTTCGCCCGCGCCGATGTATATGTCTCCGGCCACGGCTTCCCCGCCGTCGCTCTCGTCAACGGCTTTTCGATACAGCAGCACGATATGCCGCGCCGTCTCCAGGAAGCGGCTGCCCTGTTCCGTCAGCGCCACGTTCTTGTTCGTGCGCCGGAATAGCTTGCAGCGCAGCTCCTCCTCCAGCTCCATGATGGTTCGTGAAACCGAGGGCTGCGACATGTGAAGCAGCTCAGCCGCGTGGGTGAAATTGCCTTCCTCGGCAACGGTCAGGAAGACCTCCAGCGATTCCGTCTTCATATGAATCCATTACCTTCCGCTCGCGTCCTGATCAGGGTGGTCGATCTCGTAGAAGCGGATGTGCAGCCCGTCCGCCTCGTTTACGCCCTCGCCGATAAACTGCTCGCGGTGAAGGTATTCCGCCAGGGTGGGGCTGTCCGTGCGGAAGGTGGGCACTGTGTGAAAGGGCATGGATTGATGGAGGTCGTCAAACCAGCCATTGTTCTCGATGTAGATGTGGCAGGAGCGGCCTGCCGCGTCCGTTCCGGTGAGCATGTATCGGGCGGACATGTGCCTCACGTGGGCGGCGTTCACCACCTGGGTGTCCACGCCGCAGGGCTCCACCACGCCGTTGAACAGCTCGCCCTTTGCGCTGCCCTTGAAGGGGATCATGAGCACCTCGCCGTTTTCGCCGGCCATGTGCACAGCGGGGCCGTTGGCCTCGATTTTTATATCCAATATGGGCTTCTTTTCCATGTTCATTGCTCCTTGCGCCGCCGGGGCGCATATCATTGGGGGCTGCCTCAAAGCCCTTGGTTTTGAGGCAGCCCCCGCGTTATCCGTGAATCAGTCCCGTTCCATCCGCATGATCAGGTTGAGCATCCGTTTGGCGCAGGCCTGCAGCTCGCCCAGGGTCAGCGGGTAAGGCACCTCGCCCGCCTGCTTGTCCAGGGCGTTCAGGATGTCGTTCACGTCCTTGTCGCTGCCGGGCATGGTCAGGTCGTTGCCCGCCTTCACGCAGCCGGAGGCGAAGGAGTCGCCGTACTTGTGCTTGGGGGTCGGGCCGCCCATCATGCCGCCGGTGGTGCCCCAGTCGGTCATCACGATGCCCTCAAAGCCCCACTCGTCCCGGGCCATGCCGTTGATCAGCTGGCGGCTGTTGGCGGTGTGCTCGCCGTTGATCAGGTTGTAGGAGGTCATGATGGCCTTGGGCTGGGCCTCGCGCACGGCGATCTCAAAGCCCTTCAGGTAGATCTCGCGAACCGCGCGCTCGTCCACATGGGCGTTGACGTGATTGCGGTTGTCCTCCTGGTTGTTGAAGGCGAAGTGCTTGATGGTGGTGCCGGCGCTGCGGTGCTTCTGGACGCCTCTGGTGTCCGCGGCCGCGCTCTTGCCCGCCACCAGCGGATCCTCGGAATAGTATTCGAAATTGCGGCCGCAGAGGGGGTTGCGATGGATGTTCATGCCCGGCGCCAGCCACAGGTCGCAGCCGAACAGCTCCATCTCGCCGCCCACGATGTCGCCCGCCGACTCGATGGCCGCCTCATCCCAGGTCTGGGCCAGCAGGGTGGCGATGGGGATGGCGGTGGTATACTGATAATAGGTCTCCGCGTCCTCGGGGATGACGGGCTTAGGCATCATTTCAGACAGCTTCTCAAAGCCGGGGAAGGGGGCGCTGAGGGTGTAGATCTTGCCCTCGCTGTCCAGCTTGAAGACGGGGGTTAGCCGCAGGCCGGCGGGGCCGTCCGGCATGATCAGGTTGCGCACGCCGCGGTCCTCCCAGAGGAGCGAGGTGGAATCGCCCGCCGCGCCGGGGCAGACGGTGGAAGACGCGCCGATCTGCGGACCGCCGCCGAAGAAGCTGCCGCGCTCCGCGCCCACGCACAGCGTGGCCAGCTCGAAAGGCGTCAGCTGGCTGACCAGCTCGTCCAGGGTGGCCTTGCCGTCCTTCACGTCCCGCAGGGTGATCTTTTCCGTTTTGCTGGTTTTGGGCAGCGCCTCCGGAATGTCGTGGTACACGGCGGTCTCGGTCTTGACCTTCGCCGCGCTCAGGCTGATGACTTTGGCGCCGGCCTTTTCCTCGGCCTCGCCGGCATAGCTGTAGGGCGTCACGCCCTTGCGGCTCAGGAGCTTCATCTCGCAGTCGGCGGTCAGCTGGTTCTTCAGCTGCTCGGTGACGGCGTCGGCGTCCAGGGTCAGCGCCGCGGCCACGGAGGTGGCCCGGGAGTGGGTGCCGAAGCGCACGTAGTAGGTGCCCTTCTCCAGCACCCAGGCAGCCCGCTTCACGTCGTAGCTGGCCATGGCGCGGGTGGGATAACTGATGGACAGGGTTTCGGATTCACCGGGGGCCAGCTCCTTCGTCTTGGCGTAGGCGGCCAGCTCCTGATAGGGCTTCTCAATGGCCCCTTCCGGCGCGGAGTAGTAAACCTGCACCACCTGGCGGCCGGGCAGCTTGCCGGTGTTGGTCACGGTCACGCTCAGCCGGACGGTCTCCTCGTCCGCGGCCACATCCGCCAGGGCGAGGCTGAACTCGGTGTAGGACTTGCCGTAGCCAAAGGGATACTGAGGGGCGACGTTGAAGGTGTCGAAATAGCGGTAGCCCACGAAGACGCCCTCGGTGTAGTATTCGTCGTCCAGGTCGCCGTTGCGGTGGCTGAAGGTATCCGCGCAAGGGTAGTCGGCGTAGTTCACGGCCCAGGTGGTGGTCAGGTGGCCGCTGGGGTAGGCCTTGCCCGTGAGCACGTCCGCCAGGGCGTAGCCGCCGAAGTTGCCGGCCTGGCTCATGAGCAGGATGGCGTCCACGCCGTCGATGGCCTTAAGCGCCTTCATGTCGATGACGCTGCCCACGTTGAGCACCACGATGGTCTTCTCATAGGCGCCCGCGATTTTGCGGATGGCTTCCGCTTCCTCGTCGAACAGCTCGTACTCGCCCGGCAGGTCGCGCCGATCCCGGCCTTCGCCCGAGTTGCGGGACAGCACGTAGATGGCGGTGTCCGTCTCGTCGGTCTTCAGGTCGCCGTCCTCGATGGGCACGATGGCCGGATCCTTGAAGGGGTTGTCGAAGATCATCATGATGGCGGCGTTGCCCTTTTCCTGGAACGCGGCGATCAGCTGCTGATCCCAGGCATCCTTGGCGCTTTCCACGTTCTTCATGTCCCGGTCGATCCAGTCCTTGGTGACGATGGTGAAGCCGGCGGCCTCCAGGCCCTGCTCCACGTTCACCACCTCGCGGCTGTTCACGTCGCCGGAGCCGGTGCCGCCCTTCACGGTGCGGCGGGCGCCGTTGCCATACAGCGCGATCTTGCCAGGCTTGCCCCGCAGTGGCAGCGCGCCGTTGTTCTCCAGCAGCACCATGCCCTGCGGCGCGATGGCCCGGGCGCGTTCGCCGTTCTCGATCTCCCGGCAGCTGATGGTCGGGTCCTTGGTGGCGTAGATTTTGGTCATGGATGATTCCTCCCTGTCAATGATTGATATGCTGATTTGCGGGTCGATGGACAGATACGCCCCCACGCCGGCTCCGCCCAGGCCGGGGTGGGACAGTGCACGGTGTTCACGTCTCCTTCTTATTTTCCATTTATATATATCATATCAATAACTGCCGTCAGAAGTCAATGCCGTTTTGGCGGATATCTGGATTTGGAGGAGGTTTTTCTGTGTTTGCGGGAATCAATCTGTTCGTTTCATCGAATAACTGACAAATCACTGTTTTAGGGCGGCTCTTTTCCGTCTTCATTCTCCACCAGTTTAATCAACTCGCTCAGTTTTATCCCCAGTACTTCCGAAACGCGCCACAGTGTGTCGATATGTGGGTTTGAGCAGCCGCTTTCTATGGCCGCAAGTTGACTGCGCGACACAACGGCCAGACCGGAAAGCGCCTCCTGACTTAGGCCTTTCTTCTGTCGCAGCGTGCGAATCGTATAACCGAGGATTCTCCTGTCATATGGCATAAACATCGCTCCCTTGTCAATGATAGGCTTTGCGCCTTCAATACAGGGCGTGTTTTTCGCGCGAATAGCGTTTCATTTTTTTCATCTTGTCCGATTGGCCGGACAATCACGGGCAAATTCTGTGATACAGTTGCCATATACACCGCAAGAAAGGGAGGGTCATGCAATGCGCTCAATATGGCACAAAATGGTATGCACACTGCTTGTGCTGATCTGCCTGACAGGCACGACAGTTCAGGCGCTGGGAGACAAGGTGGATTTTTCGTCGTACAGTGATGATGAACTTGTTCAGTTGCTGGATGCGTTGCAACAGGAGATTGTGGATAGGGGTATTGTCAGATCGGCTGAGCTGGCGGAAGGGGAATACCTGGTGGGAGTCGATATCCCCGCCGGTACCTATGATATCTTCGTCGACTACACGAAGGACAGCTGGTGGATGGATATCTATATTTTCTCGGACGAAGCAAAAAGCAAAATACTGAAGAACTTCACTGTATTTCCGGTTGGTGATGATGGCGATGGAACCGGCCACTTTCACGTGCGTCTGAGCGAAGGCCAGCTGCTCAGATGCACATGGCCGATCACGCTGACAATTTACCACGGGGCCCAATTTAATTGATCGACGGAGAAGAAAGCAATGCGCAGCGCCACGGCATGAACCGTGGTGCTGTGTTATGTTCTGCGATATATTATTGTTGACAGAAAGGCAGGAAAAGGGGGAGAGGAGAGAGAACTAATTATATCATACAGTAGTTTTATTCGTTTCGTTTCACATACACGGAGCAAAAGGAGCGTTGCGGCGATGAAAAAGCATTCTGTTCTGAGTCTCGTTCTGGCGTTTGTCCTGTTCATGAGCACTTTATCCGGGTTCAGCGGCTCGCCGGCCCGGGCCGAGGCGGCTGAGCTCACCGACACCCAGCGCAACGCCATCGCCATGCTGAATTATATCACCGTGCTGACGCAGGAGATCAACGCCTCGAAAAACAGCCGCCTGTACATGGAGGAGGCCTATTCCTCACTCATCAACAACACCTACCCCAACGCGGTGGACAGCCGGACGCTGAGCCAGCTCACGGGCCTGCTCGACACCATGGAGGGTTATCGCATGGTGGCTGTGAAGCGGGATCGGCTGCAGTACATCTATGAGCAGAATCAGGCCCAGGCGATTCGCGCCGCCGTGCCCAATCCGCTGGGCCTGCTGAGCGCGGTTCAGTCATTCAGGCCCGAGAAAATCGCGCTGGCGCTGGTCTATATGGCCGTGGATTCCTACACCAGCTACACCAGCTACACGGCCGAGGCCGACCTGCAATTTCTGAAGGACGGCTGGGCGCTGGACGACGAGGAAGCGACGGTGCTGCACAACAGCCGCAAGGGCACCTTCAGCTACATGATCCGCATGGTGGGCGACTACGACCTGCCCGGCGATCTGACCCTGACGGAAAGCGCCGTTGAGGAGTTCGTCAAGTGGAAGAACAATGAAAACGTGGTGGCGCGGATTCAGTTTCTGGAATCCAATGTGAAGACCTATCAGTCCTACGGCGGCTACTGGCTGGCGCTGGCGGAGAGCTATTACCACAACGGCGACTATCAGAAGGCGCTGGACGCCGTGGCGTCCTACGAGGCTGTCAGCACGCGCATCTTCCGCAAGGACTACGAGCTGGCGCGGGTTCTGCCCCTGGTCATTTCCGCCGCCGACGAGATCCTGACCGGCGAGGCCTATGCCGACGCCGCCTCGCGCTTTGCCCGGCTCATTCTGGACAACACCGATCACGGCGACTGGGCGCTCAGGTATTTCGCGGCCCAGACCTACGTCGATCTGTATGGCAAGACGGAAGACAGGGCGTATCTTGAGAGCGCCTACGACGTGGCGCTGGACAATGTGAACTACCTCATCGACGAGCAGCGCGCCCTGAACGCCACGTATCTGGCCCCCGTTCAGGAAACCGCCGTGCCGAAGGACGCCACAAAGGACGAGAAAAAGCAGATCGGCGACTACAACAAGAGCCTGAAGGAGACCCGCAAGCGGGAGCTGCCGCCGGTTTACGAGCCGCTGCTGCTGAACTGCGAGCTGCTGTTCGCCCTGGCAGAGGAGCTGGATGTACCCGAGAGCGAGCAGAAGAAGATCGACGGCATTCTGCATCCGGGTGCCGAGCCGCTCTTCCTGACGGAGGAGATCGACGCGGCGTATTCGATGAGCGACGGCGCGGCGGATACGACTTCGGAGGAAGTGGACGTTGAATACGGCGGCACGGCGATCATCCCCGCGGCGTGCGTCACCGCGGACGCGGCCATCACGGTATCGGTCAAGCTGCCCGATCTGGACGTGACCATCGATCTGACCGACTGGACGGTGGACAAGGTGCAGCGGCAGACGGAGGGGGACATCCAATCGTATTATGTGGTTTACACCAGCAAGGATGCCCGGAGCGTCAAATGGGTGCCGGACGCGGAGGTATCCGTGGAGGTGCAGCCGAAGGCGGGGCAGGCGTTTGAGCCCTATCAGTTTGAGTTTGTGGCCCACGGCACGAAGAACGAATGGTACGACTATTTGAAGGTGTGGGAAGGGCACAAGAACAACTGGTACGATTACGGCAAGGTGTGGGAGAACAGCGTGGTGTTTGAGCGGGTGGAATAAATGAAAGAGAAAGTATACCGTCATGTTTTGAATGTCGGTATTGTATGCATTATTTCTATATTAGTAATTCAGCATTCAATAGCATATGCATCGGACTATTCACCAAAGTCTTTTTCTCATGATAAGTTTCTTGAAGAGGTTCTAATTCGAGGTGGTTTTAAGCTAAATGATGAGCAAAGAGAGAAACTGACAATGTTGCAATATGCTTCATACCTATGTATTGATCAGTTTAATAATAATCAAGAAAGAAAATATGTAAGTGATGAGGAAAAATTGAGATGGCTATCCAATAGGGTTCGTGGTCTACCTGCCAATCTGGAAGAGATAAACCCATCAAAAGATCAGAAGGTGCAATTAAGTGCGAGCAATCATCGTTCTTTTACACATATGGGTTGGAATTATCCATATGCTTCTCATGCACCAGGTGATATTGCAAATTCTAAAGTGCGTATGGATATTTTGAAGAAGACTGTTCAGAAAGTATTTGGCTTTAATTTGTCGAATGGCTATCCGGGTAAAGCATTATTTAACTCTGTATTTGGGAAAGATGGAGAGGATGATAAGCATGATGCATTTTGTCGACTTATCTATTATATCCACATTCTTGGAGACTGCTTTGAGGATGAGAACTATAAACAAGCCAATGGCAATAACAATGGTAAAAAAATCCCGTTAGGAAGAGAACACCCAGGAAACACCATAGAAGACACAGATTTAATAAGTGAACTAATAAAGTCAATAAATGACTTGTTTATAAATGAAAAGAATGACAGTTTTACCTATATGCCAATGATAGATAAATTAAATGAAAAGAGAGATGAGATACATTCATTATATAGTAAATGGGGCGAAATCAATTCTCCAGAAAGATACGATGAATACCATCTGCTTACCAATCAAGTAATGATAATTCTTAAAGATGATTTACCAAATTTGCTTTTTCAAGAATCTTTTTTTCATGATGTGTTCTATTGATTCACTTTAGATAATTTTCCAGGAGGCCCCCATGCACCCCTACATCACCGCTCACTCCGGCTGCGATAACACCCCGGATAACTCCCTCGAATCCGTGCGCAGGGGCATCGCCCTGGGCGCGGATTTCGTCGAGGTGGACGTGCGCCTGGACCCCAACGGCGTGCCCCGCCTGACCCACGATATGCCCGCCGCCTTCGACGCCCTGCCCACCCTGGAGGACGCCCTGCGCCTGGCGGCCGAGGGCGGCGTCGGCGTCAACTGCGACCTCAAGGAGAGCGCCGCCCTGGACGCCGCGCTGGCGCTGGGCGAAGCCTGCGGCCTCGGCCCCGGGCGGCTGGCCTTCTCCGGCGACGTGCCCGTGGCCCGGCTGCTGGCCGAGCCGGATATCGCCCGCCGCGCCACCATCCTGCTGAACAGCGAAATCCTCTGCGCCCACATGGCCGGCACGGACACCCTCACCCGGGCGGAGCAGTCCCTCTATCTCGCCGCCCATCCGGAGGAGGTTCGCGAGCTGCTGGCCGGCACCGGCGCACGGGCGCTCAACGCGCCGTATCAGGCCCTGCCCCTGATGCTGCTGCGGGGTCTGCGCGCCTGCGGCGTCGCCCTGTCCCTGTGGACGGTCAGCGACCAGGCGGCGCTTCGCCAGCTGCTGAAGGAAGATCTGTTCAACATCACCACCCGCACCGTGGGCGACGCGCTGCGCCTGCGCGACGAGGCGTGAGCGGCGGGAAAAGGGCCCCGTCCGACCGGGAATGGGACAAGGCCCTGCGCATCCAGACCGTGGGCCGGGAGGACGAGACCGGCGTGAAGTACATGCCCTATGAGCCCACGCCCTATGCCGTGCTGGAGCGGCTGGCGGACAGCGGCTTCATCCGCCCCGGCGATCACCTGCTGGATTATGGCTGCGGCAAGGGCCGGGCTGCCCTCTTTCTGGCCGCGCGAACCGGTTGCCGCGCCACCGGCATCGACCATTCCGAAAAGCTGGTGGCCATGGCCGAGGCCAACCGCGCCCGGGCCGAGGGCGGCCAGCGGGTGCAGTTCCTCCGCGCCAGCGCCGAAGGGTACGCGCCGGCGGGGGAGAACGTGTTCTTCTTTTTCAATCCCTTTTCGGAGGCGGTGCTGCGGGTGGTGCTTCGGCGGGTTGAGCGCGCCTGTCCGCCGGATGCCCGGCTGATCTTCTACTATCCCTCCGAGGACTATCTGTCCTGCCTGAACGAGGCGGACTGGCTGTGCCCGGCGGGCGAAATCGACTGCCGCGACCTGTTCGACGGCGATAACCCCCGGGAGCGCCTGGTGGTGTATGAGGCGGCGGGGCCGGGCGATTGACCGCCGGGGGAAAAGATGGTATACTGATGGCATCAACGAAGGCGCGCAGCCGCGCCGGCAAAGGAGAATGAAACCATGTCGTCCATACTCGAAACAACGATGCTGGTCTGCTTCGGCCTGTCCTGGCCTGTCAACCTCATGAAGGCCTATCGCGCGGGCACCACGAAGGGCACCAGCCTGTTCTTCATCGTGCTCATCCTGCTGGGCTATACCGCCGGCACCGCCGCCAAGCTGGTCAGCGGCCAGATCACCTACGTGCTGGCGGTGTACATCTTCAATTTCGTGATGGTGCTGGGCAACCTGCTGGTGTACTTCCGCAATCGCCGGCTGGACAGTCAGCGGGAAGGCTGAGCCCTTCAATCGCCATAAAAAACGCATGCCACTTGTTCGGCATGCGTTTTTGCGTGGGCGCGTTTGGTCCGTCAGTCGCGGGCGGCGATGGCCGCCATGCCGCCCACGGGCACGGGCAGGCGGCGGATCTCGCCGGGGGAGAGGCGCATTGTGTCCACCGTGCGGCCCAGGCAGTCCACGATGCGCGCCTCCGCTTCGGCGGGGGTGGCATTTTCCACCAGCAGGCCCGGGCGGGCCGTGGCGTTGAACAGGTCGCAGGGCTGGCCGTCGAAGGCGTCGCTGTCCGTCAGGTAGTGGGCGGTGACGCGCTTGCCGGCCGAGCGGGCCGTCAGCGTCGCGTAGCCCGCGTCCACGCCGCTCACTTCGAAGGAGGCGTGCAGCAGCACGTCGCAGTTGGCCTTCATGTAGCGCACAAACCGCTCGATCACCAGCCGCTGCTCCGGGCCGGCCTTGGCCAGCTGGATGGACACCTGGGGCACGGAAAAGAGGATGTTGATCAGCTGCACGGCGCAGTTTTCCTTGGTCTCATCCTTCGCCCAGTAGAGCATGTCCGCGTGTACCGCGGTATCGGGGCAGAGCATGCGCAGGTCGGCCACGCCCATGCGGTTGGTCACCGAGTCGAAGGCGCAGTCGCCCACCCGCACCATGCTGCCGTAGGCGGTGATGGCGGCGTTCACGTAATTCTGGCGGAACTCCAGCAGACAGTCCGGCCGGACGGCGGTCAGCGCGTCGGTGATCTCGTCCATCAGCCGGATGACGGCCGCGTCTACCGTCTCGCAGTCCATGCCCGGGCCGAAGGCCGGCGAATCCTCCGTAAAGGAGAAGCAGTCGATGAAGTCCAGCTTCAGCCCGTCCAGGTCGTAATCCTTCATGAAGCGGGACAGGATGCCCACGATGTGGGCGCGCACCTCCGGATAGCGGGGATCCAGCACTCCCGCCCGGAACAGCCCCCTGTCTATGTGGAGGCAGCGGGACTCAAATTCCGCGAAGGCCCGAGTGTTCAGCCCCACGAAGGGCACCGGGAACCACAGCATCAGGTTCATGCCCAGGTCGTGCACCTGCTGGACGAATTCCCTGAAATCCGGGAATTTGCCCGGCGCCACCGCCCAGTCGCCGCAGTCGAAGTAGTCGCCTGTGCCGTTGCCCTCGTACTGCCAGCCGTCGTCGATGATGACGGTCTCAAAGCCCATCTTGGCGGCCATGGGCAGGTCGGCCAGCAGCGCCTCCGCGCTGGGATGCTGATGGAAGTTGTACCAGGAGGAGTACAGCGGCGCCTCGCTGCGGCGGTCCACCGGCAGGCGGCGGGGATAAAACGACCGCTGCCACATGGCCGCAGAGGCAATGGCCTCGGCCAGGGGGACGCGGCGCCGGTCCACGCGCAGCCGCGCGGCGTATTCCGCCAGCTCCCGGGGCTCGGCCAGCATCACCGCCCGATACTCCACCCGCTCCAGCTGCTCAAAGTCGTTCACGCAGAAGCTCAGCTTCGCCGGGCGCACCGCGTCCGACAGGGCCACGGTGCAGCGGTTTGTCTCGCCCCGCTCCACCACGGCCAGCACCGGCGCGCCTTCCGCGAAGCGCGATTCCGCCACAGTGGGGGCGAACCACTGCTTCACCGCCCGGTTGCGCCGGACCGTGGGAGTCCAGACCGACAGCAGCCCCCGCATGGGCTCGCTCCAAGTCACCACGATATCCCGGGTGGGGGCGGAGCCGTCGAAGGCGCAGCGCAGCGCCAGCTCATCCACGCCGCCCTCCGAGCCGATCAGCTCCAGCGACAGGCGAGCGCCTTCCCGCGCCGATTCCACCTGGTAGCAGACGCCGTTTATCATAAAGGATTGTTTCATGCGCGCATTCCTCCGCTCTCGTACCGTTTGTGTATTCCGTCACACACATGATAGCGCGGCCGGGCCGCTTTGTCAATCACTGTGCGCGATTGACTTTTTTTCCCGCCCATGCTAGAATGAAGCCAAAACATGAGACGCGAGGAAGGAGTGGAGCCCCATGGACAAACTGATTCTCGGCTATGTGACGAACAGGGCGCTGGAGGGCGTGACCCAGGAGGACGCCAACCGGCTGACGCATATCAACCTGGCCTTCGGCAAGGTGAAGGACGGCCTGCTGAGCATGCATGAGCTGACCCACATCGACGAGGTGGCCCGCATCCGGGCGCTGAATCCGAAGCTGAAATTCGTGCTGTCCGTGGGCGGCTGGGGCGCCGGCGGATTCTCCATCATGTCCCGCACGGCGGCGGGCCGGGAGGCCTTCGCGGCGTCCTGCCTGCGGGAGGTGGAGCGCTACGGGCTGGACGGCATCGACATCGACTGGGAATACCCCTGCGACGGCTCGGCGGAGATCGACTTCGACCCCTCCGACAAGCAGAATTTCACCTATCTTCTGCAGGCCCTTCGGGACGCCCTGGGCCAGAACCGCATCGTGTCCATCGCGGCGGGTGCGGGCCATTACTTCATCGAGGGCACCGAGATGGACAAGGTGGCCGCCATCTGCGACTACGTCCAGATCATGACCTACGACATCCGCAGCGGCTTCCAGCGGGAGGCGGGCCATCACACCGGCCTGTTCACCAGCCCCGGCGACCGGCTGAACGGCAGCGTCAAGGCCAGCGTGGACGACTTCCACGCGGCGGGCGTGCCGCTTGACAAGATCGTCATCGGCGCGGCCTTCTATTCCCGCCGCTGGGACGGCCTGCCGGACGTGAATCACGGCCTGTTCCAGATGGCCCAGACCATCGGCCAGTACGGCCCGGGCTACACGAAGCTGATGGAAGAATTCATCAACAAGGACGGCTTCGTCCGCTACTGGGACGACGACGCCAAGGCTCCCTTCCTCTTCAACGGGAGCAGCCTCATCAGCTACGATGACCCCGAGTCCATCCGGCTGAAGTGCGAGTACCTCGTGAAGGAGGGCCTGCTGGGCATCATGTACTGGGATCACGGCAGCGATCCTTCCCGCCAGTTGCTGACCGCCATGTGGCAGAGCCTATCCGGGGAAAAGGCCTGATTCGGAGAATAACAAAAAGGAACCCGCCGCGCGGTGGGTTCCTTTTTCAATGCCATAAACAAAAAGCAACGCGGCAAGGGTCTGGCGGCAATCGGGGTACTCAGCCCTTTCCCCCTGACCCCCTTTCCCGCTCACGCGGGCACGGGGGAAAGTTAGCGGCGGGGCTTCGCCCCGCGCCTCACTGGGGCTGCGGCCCCAGGCCCCAGGGTTCTGTCGCGGCAGTGTATGCTTCGCACCGTCAGGGTGCAGGGCGGAGCCCTGCTCAGTGTGGGCGAAGCCCACAACAAAATTGTCCCCCGTCTCCGCGAAGAGCGGAGAAGGGGGATTAAGGGGGAAGAGGTCTGCTCCCTCGATTGTCGCCAGACCCCAACCCGCGTTGCCTTCTATTGAATCGCCTTGTCAGCCTTCCTCCAGCCGCGCCCAGAGGGCCTCAGAGGCGTTTTCCGCCGGGAGGACGGGGCAGTCTAAGGGGCAGCCCTCGCCCAGCCACAGGGTCTCCAGGCGGTCGGAGGAGATGTGCATGCGCAGGGCGTCCTCCTCCTCGGCGGTGAGGGCCGGGGCGGAGGCGATCACCAGCACGCCGGCGGCCAGCAGGGTCAGAACCCGGGCAGGCAGCTCGTTCAGCGTGGCCTCGCGCTCCTCGAGGGTAGCGGCGGCGCTCACGCCCAGGTAGTAGGCCGGGCGGCCGGCCTCCAGCAGGCGGCGCTCCAGGGCGGCCGCCGCTTCACGCACGCGCTCCGCGTTTGAGCCGGAGAGCAGCAGCACCCGGGGCCGCTGACGCAGCATCGCGGCGCGCTCGGCGGGGGAGACGTCGCCCGTCTGCCAGGCGCGCTGGCCGGAGGCGCTACCCTCCTCGGTCTCGCTGAGGGCCTCGGCGAAGATGCCGCCGCCGGAGATCTCGTAGTCGTCCACGATGACAAAGCGGTTGGTGGCCGCCAGGTCGCCGGTGTCGTCGAAGGCCACCAGCTTGCTGGCCGAGAGCACGCACTCCGCCACCTCGTGGCGATCCACCTCCTGCTTCTGAACCCGATGCAGGCTGGAGGCGTCCATGACGCTGAGGATCTTTTCCAGCCGACACTCCACCTTGGCGGAGCCGGTCTTGAGGTAGTAGGTCTTGCCGGGCACCATGGGGGATCGGCCCAGCCAGAACAGGCTCACGCGCACGCGGCTGGCCACCTTGGGGGGCATCTCGCCCGCCCGGGCGCACAGCTCGCCCCGGCGCACGTAGATCTGCTCGGTCATGGTGAATCCGGCGGCGTAGCCCGCGGCGGCGACGCCTTCCGCTTCGTCCGACCGCATGGGCTCGATCCGGTTCACATGGGTGCGCTTGCCGGAGGGATAGAACACCACCTCGTCGCCGGCGCGCAGCGAGCCGGTCTCCACCGTGCCCGCGATGATGCGGCGGCTGTCGCCGTGGGTGAACTTGTACACGTCCTGCACGGGCATGCGCAGGGGCAGGTTCTCCAGGGAGCCGGGGGTGTGGAACTCGTCCAGCATGTCCAGCACGGTGGGGCCGTCGTACCAGGGCATGCGCTCGCTCTTTTGGGCGATGTTGTCGCCCTCCCGGGCGCTGACGGGGATGAAGCCCTCGGGCGAAATGCCGATCTCCTTCAGGAATTCGCTGTACTGGGACACGATGTCCTCGTAGACGGCGCGGTCGTAGTCCACCAGGTCCATCTTGTTCACCATCACGCAGATCTGCCGGATGCCCAGCATGGCCAGCATGTAGCCGTGACGGCGGGAGTTCTCCTGAACGCCCTCGTGGGCGTCGATGACCAGCAGCGCCGCGGCAGCCCGGGAGGCCCCGGTGATCATGTTTTTCAGGAACTCGATGTGTCCGGGGGCGTCGATGATGATGTACTGGCGCTTTTTCGTGTGGAAGAAGCAGCGGGCGGTGTCGATGGTGATGCCCTGGGAGCGCTCGTCCTTGAGGGCGTCCAGCAGGAAGGCGTATTCAAAGGGCTTGTCGTTGCGACGGCACATCTCGCGGATCTGCTCCAGCTTGCCCTGGGGCAGGGCCCCGGTGTCGGCCAGCAGCCGGCCGATGACCGTGCTCTTGCCGTGATCCACGTGGCCCACGATGACGATGTTCATGTGCTCCCGGCGATTTTGCTGGGTGTCCATTACATGTAGCCTCCCTTGCGCAGCTCTTCCAGTCCGCCGCCGTCCTCCTTGTCCTGCTCCCGGCCGGAGCGCTCGGCGATGTTGGCGAATTTCCCCGTCTTCAGCTCCTCGATGATCTCATCCAGGTTTTTCGCGGTGGAGTCCACCGGCTTGGTGCAGGGCCAGCAGCCCAGGGAGCGGTATCGCTTGCCCTGGCCGTGATCGAAGTACAGCGACACCACGGGCACGTTTTCCCGCCGGATGTACTCCCACACGTCCAGCTCCGTCCAGTCCAGCAGGGGATGCACGCGGATGTGGGTGCCGGGGCGGAAGTCGGTCTTGTACTGGCCCCAGAACTCCGGGGGCTGGTCGCCGATGTCCCAGTCGTTGTTGCGGTCCCGGGGGGAGAAATAGCGCTCCTTGGAGCGGCTGCCCTCCTCGTCCGCCCGCACGCCCACGATGACGCCGGTGTAGATCTCGGTGGTCGCCGTATCATTAAAAAAAAAAGTCTCGTGGTTCATGCGGTAGCGGGGCCAGGTGCCGGCCAGGGTGTGGGCCAGCGCCTCGGTCTTCAGCGCCTTGCAGCACTCGATGCGCGTGGCGTTGCCGTCCGGGAAGGTGGCCTTGTCCCGCAGCGCCTCGGCGTTCTCGCCGTAGACCATGTCCAGATGCCACTTGCGGGCCAGCATGTCCCGATACTCGATCATTTCGGGGATCTTGTAGTGGGTGTCGATGTGCACGAGCGGAAAGGGCACGTGGCCGTAAAACGCCTTGCGCGCCAGACAGAGCAACACCGTGGAGTCCTTTCCGATGGACCAGAGCATGCACAGGCTCTTGAACTGGCTGTATGCCTCCCGGATGATGTGGATGGAGCGCGCCTCCAGCTGGTCGAGATGATCCATATCCATTCCCTCTCTACAGTCGGCGCAGCTGATTTTGCGCCGCGTTGATGATGTAAAAGCCCTTTCGGTTCAGCGAGTCGGCCCGGTTGTAGGTCATCTCCGAGCCGTCGCCCTGGCGGAAGACGGCTCCCGCCTGTTCCGCCACGCACTGAACGGCGGCGGTGTCCCACTCCATGGTGGGGCCGTTGCGGTAGTAGAGATCCGCCGCGCCTCGGGCGATGAGACAGCCCTTCAGGGAGCTGCCGGCGGGCCGGGTCTCGGCGATCCTGCTCCGGTTGGCTTCGATCAGCGCCCGGGTCTCGTCGTCCGTGTGGGAGCGGCTGAGCATCATGACGAGGTTTTCATGCCGGTCCGACACGCGGATGGGCTCCGCCGTGCCGATGGGATCGTCCGCCTTCGACGCCGCCGGGCAGTAGAACGCTCCCAGCCCCTCCGCGGCGAAATACAATTCGTCCAGCACCGGGGCATAGACCACGCCCATGACGCTTCGGCCCCGGTATGACAGGGCGATGTTCACGGTGAACTCGCCGTTTTTCTTCACGAATTCCTTGGTGCCGTCCAGGGGATCCACGATGAAGCAGAAGGGGTTGCCCAGCCGGGCGGGGTCATCCGCCCGCTCCTCGGAGAGCAGGGCGTAGCCGGGGAAATCCCGCTGGAGCGCCGCGGCGATGAGCCCGTCCGCGGCGGTGTCCGCCTCGGTGAGGGGCGACGAATCCGCCTTGTAGGACACGGCGAAGTCCCGCCCGTACACCTCCATGATGGCCCGGCCCGCTTCCAGCGAGGCGCTCACGGCGGTGCGCAGCAGCGCGTCGTAGGGGATGGACAGCCGCTGGGCCGCCAGGAGGACCGCCTCAACGCATTCGTCCACGGACATGCGCTCCGTGTCCAGCGTGAGCTCGGGCGTCTCCGGCGGCTCGTAGGGGGAGGACACGCCGGTGAATTCGGCGATCTCGCCCCGCATGGCCCGGGCGTAGAGTCCCTTCGGGTCCCGGGCGGCGCAGGCTGCCACGCTGGCTTTGACGTAGATCTCGCAGAAGGGCGCCCGCTTTTCCACTCGGGCCCGGGCGTCGGAGCGGGTCTGGCGATAGGGCGATATGGCGCTCACCAGCACGATCATGCCCGCGTCCGCGAACAGCGCGGCCACCTCGGCGATGCGGCGGATGTTCTCGTCCCGGTCGGCGGGGGAGAAGCCCAGATCGCCGTTGAGGCCGTGGCGCAGGTTGTCGCCGTCCAGCAGATACGCCGCGCGGCCCCCTTCGATCAGCGCCTTTTCCACCCGGGTGGCAATGGTGGACTTGCCTGAGCCGGACAGGCCGGTGAGCCACAGCACCGCGCCCCGCTGCCTAAGCGCCTTCTGGCGATCCGCCCGGGACGCCAGCGCCCTTTGCCAAACGATGTTTTTTTCCATAATATAAACAGCCCCCGCGTTTCATCAGGATAGCCGTTCCCACTATACTTCACCGGCATTTCTTTGTCAAGCGGCGCTGGTTATTTCTTTGGGGATAGGATAAAATGAGCGCCGGATTCCGACAAATCCCGGCGCGACGGGGCGGATTTTCGCTCTTGCGAAGGCCGGGGCCGGCATGGTATAATGCACACAAAAAGAGGCATGCAAAGGAGCGATGAATATGTTTGTCACGATCATCGGGCGCGGTCATTCCGGCACCCGCGCCATGTCCCACACCCTCAGCGCCAGCGGCGTGTTCATGGGCGCGCCCCTGAACAAATCCGGCGACCTGCTGCCCCCGGAGAGCATGTACGAGGCCTGCCGCGTGTTCGCCAAATACGTGGACTACAAGGGCGGCCTGGAGTGGGATTTCTCCAGGGTGCTGGCCATGGAGCCCGATCCGGCGTTCGTGCGGCTGGTGGAGGATTTCCTGGTGACCGTGCTGAGAACGGATAACGGCAATCGCGGCTGGAAGCTGCCCGAAACCACGCTGGTCTATCCCTGGATCGTGAAGATGTTTCCGGAGATTCACTACATCCACTGGGTGCGGGACCCCCGGGACTGCATCCTCGGCGTCCACCTCACCGACGACCTGAACGACTTCGGCGTGAAATACGACAAGACGGAGGACGTGCGCCGCAACCGCGCCATCAGCTGGCTGTATCAGCGGGAGATCGTCAGGGCCACCCCCGCCCCGGAGAAGACCATCTCCGTGCGGTTCGAGGATCTGGTGTTCGATCAGGACAACACGCTGGCCCGGGTGGGCGACTTCCTGGGCATCCCCCTCAACAAGATCGAGATGCGCCCCGACTCCGTGGGCCGCTACAGGACCGACGAGGGCGTCCACATGTACGACTTCTTCAAGGCGGACATGCTGGCCTGCGGATACGAGCTGGAACAGTGAACAGGACGCCGGGAAAGCGAAATGCTTCTCCCGGCGTATATATATGCCCTGTGGGTCGGTCACCAGTCGCTGCTCCAGTCGGTGTCGGAGGAATCCCAGCTGTCGAAGACGCTGCTGTCCGAGGAGGAGTCGCTGGGCTCCTCGTAGTAGCCGGAGTTGCTGAAATCGTCGCGGCTGTCCTCGAAGGGGTAGTCCTCGCCGTAGTAGGCGTCCTGATACCACTCGTCGCCCTCCGGCGTGTCGTAGATCGTCCAGTCGTCGGCGTAGTCGTCGAAGAGGTACCAGTAGTTGTTCTGATAGTAGTAGATGTCGTCGTCCACCCGGTAATAGCCCCGCCTGGGCGACTTGATGGCCCGATACAGGCCGAAGGCGGCCCCGGCCAGGCAGATCACGATGAGCCCGGTGGAGAGCGCCTTTTGAAGGCCGCTGGTCTGCTTTTTCGGCGTCGGGCCCGCCTTGGCCCGGCGCAGCTCGATCTCGGAATTGATCTTGGCCCAGATCTCCTGGGCGGCGTAGGCCTCGTCCGGCCCGGCGTATCGGATGGCCCGGGAGCCGTCCGCCTTGTTCTTGTACACGATCCAGCGGTCGGCCTCGTCGTCGTGATAGATGCCGAAGCAGCGCGGCTCCTGCCGGTTTTCACCGATGAAAAAGCGCATCGTCTCCAGCGGCATGCCCCGCTCGGCGGCCCGCTGAAGCAGCTCCTCGACGGAATGAACCTGATCCATGATTGCCTCTTTTCACGACCCGGCGGGCCGTTTTTTCATTGCGGTATCTGAAGGATTTTATCCCTGAACCCCTCGGCCAGGCGCAGGTGCCCCTCCGCTGTGATGTGGATGGCGTCCTCCCGGGAGCAGGCGGCAAACCGGCCCGCGTCCATGAACTCGCAGCGCATGAGCCGGGCGTAGCGGGCGTATTCGGCGGCCAGGCCCCGGGTCACGGCGGCGGCGTTGGGGCCGAACACCTGGGCGTAGGGGGTGTCCGTCACCCAGTCGGCGATGGGCGGCGGCGCGGTCAGCAGCACCGTGGGCGGATTGCCCCGCTCGTCCATGCCGTAGAGCCGAACCAGGCGGATCAGCCGCATGCAGCCCTCCGCGATGGTGCGGGCGGTCATGTTGAAGCGCATCTTGGCGTCGTTGGCCCCCAGCATGATGATGACCAGATCCAGCGGGTTGTGGCTCATGAGGCAGGGCGGCAGGTAGTCCGCGCCGCTCTTGTAGCCCCCCTCCACCGGGTCGTCGAACACCGTGGTGCGGCCACCGAAGCCCTCCTCGATGACGGCATAGTCCGGCCCCAGCAGCTCGCTCAGCCGCATGGGCCAGCGGGTGTGCTCGTCGAACCGGCCCCCGTTGGGCCGGGTGCCGTAGGTGTTTGAATCGCCGAAGCAGAGTATGCGCTTCATGGCCGTTGCCTCCGTGACGTGTGGAATGAGTCTATTATAGCACGACGGCGCGGCAAAGGGAAGCGCCACGGGCGAATTTTGCCTGATTCGGCGCGGCGCGATTGCATTCCGGGCCGTCATCTGCTATGATAGGCATGGACGCCCGGCGTTCTATCAAATTGAAACGGAGGATTACACCCATGATTCGTCACATCGTGCTGTTCAAGATCAAGCCGGAATACAAGGCGATCATTCCCGAGCTGGTTCAGAATTTCTACACCATGAAGGGCAAGGTGGAGGGTCTGGTTGACCTGGAGGCCGGCGCGGACATCCTGGGCAGCGAGCGTTCCTACGACATCGCCCTCATCTGCACCTTCGCCGACCGCGCTTCCTTCGACGCTTATCAGACCCATCCCGCCCACATGCCCATCAAGAAGCGCATGCACGAGGTGCGCGAGGGCTCCGTGGCCTGCGACTTCACCGTGGACGCCTGATTACGCCCCTTCCCCCAGCTCCGCCAGCACGGCCCGCAGCCTGCTTCTGGTCTCCGCCGAGGCGGGCACCAGGGGCAGGCGTGCTTCGTCCCGGCAGAGCCCCATGAGGCTCAGCGCCGCCTTCACGGGGATGGGGTTCACCTCGTGAAACAGTGCCTCGATGAGGGGCAACAGCCGCAGCTGGATGGCCCGGGCGGCGGCCACGTCGCCCTCGAAGAAGCGCGCGCACAGCTCCGCCACCCGGGCGGGGCACACGTTGGCCGCCACGGAGATCACACCCTGTCCGCCGAGAGAAAGCACGGGCAGGGTCATTTCGTCGTTGCCCGCGTAGACGGCCAGAGTGTCGCCGCACAGACGTGTCAGGGCCGCCACCTGGGCGATGTCGCCGGAGGCCTCCTTCACGCCGCGGATGTTCGGGTGCCGGGCCAGGGCCGCCGCCGTCTCGGGCAGCAGGTTGACGCCGGTGCGAGAGGGCACGTTGTAGAGGATCAGCGGGATGTCCGCCGCGTCGGCCAGGGCGGTGAAGTGAGCCACAAGGCCCGCCTGGGTGGTCTTGTTGTAGTAGGGGGTCACGCACAGCGCCCCGTCCGCCCCGGCGGCGCAGGCCTGGCGAACCAGCGCGGCGGCGGCGCGGGTGTCGTTGCTGCCCGCGCCCACGATCACCGGCACCCGGCCGGCCGAGCGCCTCAGGGCGCATTCGATGAGCCATTCCCGCTCCTTTGCCGACAGGCTGGCCGGCTCTCCCGTGGTGCCGCACACCACCAGGGCCGCCGTGCCCCCGTCGATCTGCCGGTCGATGAGCCGCTCGAAGGCCTCGAAGTCGATCTCGCCCCCGCGCATGGGCGTCGGCAGCGCCGCGGCCGAGCCCTGAAAAAGACGCCTGTTCATTTGCTCACGCTCCCTTCTCCCGACAGGATATGAGAGGGAGGCCGCGAATGTGTCTGCGGAAAAAACAAAGCCCGCCGGAAAAATCCGGCGGGCTTTGACGCGATTCAGCGATTACTTGTTCTCAGCGTCGTAAGCGGCCTGATAGTCGGCGAGGATCATGTCGCCGCCCATGGCGTGCCAGGTCTCATAAGCGGCCTTCAGCTCGTCCAGGTCGATGATGCCGGAGATGTACTTCACCTGAGCGTCCTCGATGTCCTGATTCAGCGTGGTGCCCATCATGGTGGCGGTGTCGCTGTCGAAGGTCAGGCAGGGGTTGCCGATGACGTACTGAGCGTTGTCCAGCAGGTTCTGAGCGTACTCGTCGCGCAGGATGGTGCCGGCCACGGTGGGGGTCAGGTTGCCGTTCACGTTCATGCCCAGCTGGTTGAGGCTGTGCAGGGTGGTGTTGTTGTACTCGGTGTAGGTGTTGGCGTTCTCAGCCTCGCCTTCCGGATACGCATAGCGGAAGCCGTCCTCGTGGATCCAGTAGTTCTTGCCTTCCACGCCGCAGTTGATGGCGGTCTGGCCATCGGCGCTGTTCAGCCAATCCAGGAAGGACAGCACGGCGGGCAGCTTCTCCTCGGTCACGGCCTTGGTCACGACGATTTCACCGGACGCGCCGATGTTCTGGGGCCAGATCTGGATCTTGCCTTCGTCGTTGGGGATAGCGGTCAGCAGGGCGACCACGGGCGGATCGGCCACGTAGCCCAGGTTGTCCTCATACCACTGCTGCAGGCGATGGCCGTTGTCCAGGCAGTCCAGGCGCATGAAGGCCTTGGGGTTCTCGGAGCGCTCGGCGTCGTTCCAGTTGCCGGACTCGATGGTGATGAAGTCGGGGTCGATGCCGCCGGCGGCGTACAGCTCGCGCAGGAAATCCAGGCCTTCCTGGAAGTGCTCGTCTTCGAACGCGGGGTAGATCTTGCCCTCGGCGTCCACGCCATACTGATAGGGCGCGCCGCACATGACGGTCATGATGCCGATGGTGCCGGCCACGTACTTGCACATGTTGATGCAGTAGGTGTCGTCAGACAGGCCAGCCAGCGCCATGCAGAGGTCCTTGAACTCCTGCACGTTGGTGGGCTTTTCGGTGATGCCAGCCTCGGCGGCCTTGTCGCAGCGGTAGTAGACACCGGCGCGGGCGTAGTCGCGGGCGCGATAGATGCCATACAGGCGGCCATCGATGGAGATGTTGTCATAGATGGTCTGCTGGCCGGCAGCCAGGTTCGGATAGTCCGCGATCAGGTCGGTCAGATCCCAGAACGCGCCGGCGCGGGCGGAGGAGATCATGATGGCGTCGCGGGGGCCCTGCATGACCATGACCTCGGGCATGTTGCTCGGGTCGGCCAGGGTCAGGGAGGTCATCTCGCCGTAAGCGGAGTCGGCGACCCAGGTGATGTCCATCTTCACGCCGGTGGCGTCATAGATGGCCTGCAGGATGGGGTTGCCGTCCTCCAGGGACACCCAGTCATACTGAGAGTTGAAGTCGGGAAGCATGATCTTGATGGTCATGTCCTCTTTGGCGTCGGCGGACGCGAAGCTCGCGAAGGAGAACAGCATCGCCAGAGCCAGAACCAGGGAAAGGATCTTCTTCATGGGGGTACCTCCTTATAGAATTGTGTTATTCCAAGCGCAGATTGCGCCGATAACCGGTTTTAACCCTTCAGAGCGCCCACCATGACGCCCTTCACGAAGTACTTCTGCAGGAACGGATACACGCACATGATCGGCACCGTGGCCACCACGATGACGGCCATCTTCACCGACTGGGCCGGCGGCTCCACGAAGTTGGGGTCCATGAGGCTCATGTCGCCCGCGGAGGCCTCGGCCTGCACGATGATGGAGCGCAGCAGCAGCTGCAGCGGATACATCTTGCTGTCGGTGAGGTAGATCATGGCGGAGAAGTAGCTGTTCCAGTGGCCCACCGCGTAGAACAGGCCGAAGGTGGCCAGCACGGGCAGGGACAGGGGCAGCACGATCCGCACCAGGGTGGTCAGGTCGTTGCAGCCGTCCAGATAGGCGCTCTCCTCCAGCTCCTGGGGAATGCCCTGGAAGAAGTTCTTCACGATCATCATGTTGTAGGCGGAGATGGCGCCGGGCAGGATGATGGCCCAGTAGGTGCCCCTGAGCTTCAGGATGCTGGCCACCAGGATGTAGCCGGGGATCATGCCGCCGGAGAAGAACATGGAGATGATGACCATGGTCAGGATGGGATTGCGGAAGCGCAGATACTTCTTGCTGATGGGATAGGCCATGGTGACGGTGAAGAACAGGTTGATGAGCGTGCCGCACACGGTGATGAACACGCTGTTGCCAAAGGAGCGGATCAGCTTGTTGGACGCGAAGATGAACTTGTAGGCGTCCAGCGTCACGTCGTGGGGGATGATGAACATGGGCCGGGTCTGCAGCTCGAACTCCGTGGCGAAGGACGCGCCGATGACGTAGATCAGGGGCAGCACCGTGGTGATGGAAGCAAGTCCCACGATCAGGTAGTTGATGACGTCGAACATGATGCTGCCGCGGGAATTGTAGACGCCCACAGCGCCCTCATGCACGGCGATCTTTTTGCCGTTGACCGTCGCGGTCTCGTGTCTCTTTTTCTTATCTTCTGCCATGATGTGCGCCTCCTTCCTCAATAGAGTCCTTCTTCACCCAGCATGTGGGCGATCTTGTTGGTGCCGACGACCATGATGACCGAGACGATGCTCTTCAGCAGGCCCACGGCCGCCGCGTAGGAATACTGGCTGTTCTGGATACCGCTCTGATACACGAACACGTCCAGGGTCTGGCTGACGCTGCGGTTCTTGGCGTTGGCCATCAGGATCAGCTGCTCGTAGCCGGTGTCCAGCACCGAGCCCATGCGCAGCACCAGCATCAGCACGATGGTGGAGCGGATGGCGGGCAGGGTGATGTGCCACAGGCGCTGGGCGCGGTTCGCGCCGTCGATCATGGCCGCCTCGTAGAGCTGAGTGTCCACGTTGGTCAGCGCGGCCAGGAAGATGATGGTGCCCCAGCCGGTTTCCTTCCAGATGTTCTGGCCCACGATCATCCAGCGGAAGAGCTTCGGGTCGCCCAGGAAGTCCACCTTGGTGCCGGTGATCTGGGCGGCGAAGCGGCCGATGAGGCCGGAGGCGCCGAAGATGACGTAGGTGATGGACACCACGATGACGATGGAGATGAAGTGCGGCACATATAGCAGCGTCTGGGTGAGCTTCTTGTAGTGCAGCGAACGGATCTCGTTCAGCATCAACGCCAGGATGATGGGCGCCGGGAAGGTGAGCACGATGCTCATGAAGGAGAGGATCAGCGTGTTGACGAGGTACAGGGACCAGTTGGACTTGAAGAAGAACTGGAACCAGTACAGCCCCACCCACTTGCTGCCGAGAATGCCGGAAAAGGGCACGTAGTTCTCAAAGGCAATGACGATGCCGAACATGGGCAAATACTTGAATACCAGGAAATACACGATGCCGGGGATCATCAGAATGTATAGCCAAAGGTGCTTTCTGATGTCGCTGCCCAGCTGGTGCCAGTATTTCCCCTTGCCGCTCTTCGTGGCAACCTGACCTGCGCTGCTCATAGGCAATGCTCCTTCCTCTGGAGAAATGTATTCCAATAAGAAAAATTCTAGCAGAAACATACAGAACTGTCAATCGCGATTTGTCCTAATAAATGTAATTTTCCGATTGTTTGGTAAATGAAGCAGTAAACATTAACACATCACTGATATACTGAGCCTGTTTCGCGAACCCGCCCGGACACAAAGGAGGCCCGCTCATGGAATTCATGGATTTTTTGAAAAAACCGCCCCGCGAATACACCCCCGTGCCCTTCTGGTTCCTCAACGGCGACCTCGATGAGGAGGAGCTTCGCCGCCAGCTGCGCGATTTCGACGCCCACGGCGTTCACGGCGTGGTGCTGCATCCCCGCATCGGCCTGAGCGACCACATCGCCTATCTCTCGGCGGATTTCTTTCGCTGCGTCCGCGCCGCCATCGAGGAGGCTGCCGCGCTGGACATGCGGGTGGTGCTCTACGATGAGGGCATGTATCCCTCCGGCTCGGCCTGCGGCCAGGTGGTGAAGGATCATCCCGAGCTGGCCAGCCGGGGCCTGGTGCTGACGGACAGCCCCCTGCCCGGCGACAATGTGCTTTGCCAAACCGAAGAAGGCGCGCTGGTTGAGCGCTTCTCCGGCGGCACCATCCGGGGCATCCACTTCGGCGAGGACGACGGCGAGCCCTTCGCCCCGAAGAGCGCCGACATCCTGAACCCGGAGGCGGTGGCCCGGTTCATTCAGCTGACCCATGAGGCCTACTGGCGGGAGTTCCGGCCCTGGTTCGGCAGCACGATCATCGGCTTCTTCACCGACGAGCCCTCCATCCTGGGCCGCAACGCCCCCCGGGGCATGATGCCCTGGACGGCGGGCTTCGACAAGATCTTCACCGAAGCGGGCGGCCGGCTGGAAGAGCTGACCGCGCTGTTCAACGGCGGGGAGAACGAGGGCACCCGGCTGTATCACGCGCTGATCCTGGATCGGGAGAGCCACGTGTACTATGAGAGCCTGTCGAAATGGTGCGAGGCCCATGGCATCGCCCTCATGGGACACCCCCATCAGAGCGACGACATCGAGGTGGAAAAGTACTTCCACGTGCCCGGGCAGGATCTGGTGCTGCGCTGGATCGCCCCGGAGACCGGCGACCTGGCCGCCATGGACACGGTTATGGCCAAGTGCTCCGCCGACGCCGCCCGGCTCATGGGCCGCCCCCGCAACTCCAACGAGTGCTACGGCGCCTGCAATCGGAACGGCAATCCCTGGTACTTCACCGGCGGCGACATGAAGTGGTACACCGACTATCTGGCGGTGCGGGGCGTGAACCTGTTCATTCCCCACGCCTTCTATTACAGCCTGGCTGGTCAGCGCAGCGGGGAGCGTCCGCCGGATGTGGGCCCCGGCAGCAACTGGTGGCCCCGTTATCACATGTGGGCCGATTACCTCACCCGCCTGTCCTGGCTGATGTCGGATATCGACCTGCACGCCGACATCGCCGTGCTCTGCAAAAACCGGGATCTGCGGCCGGAGCTGGCGGCACCGCTGTTCGCGGGGCAGAAGGGCTTTCAGTATCTGCCCGAGAGCGTGTGGTCCGAGTGCCATGAGGAGGACGGCGCGCTGGTCTGCCGGGGCAGGCGGTATCGGGCCGTGCTGGGGGAGAGCGACATGTTCCCCGCTGTGCCCCACACCGCCGATGCCATCTCGCCGGACTGCCTGGCGGAGCCGGCGCGGGACACGCTGCGCGTCGCCCGGTTCACGAAGGCCGGCGTGGCATGCTGGCTGCTGGTGAACGCGGGGGAGGAGGCCATCGAGACCCGGCTGACCCTGTCCACCGACCGGCCCGTGGGGGCGTATGATCTCTGGCGCGGCGCGGCGCGTCGCGTTGAGACCGACCGCGCGGACGCCGGGCGTTCGCTGACGCTGCGCCTGGCCCGGCGGGAGAGCCTGCTGCTGTTCGCCTGCGATGAGGCGGAATGGCGGGCGCTGGACGCCGCCGCCGAGCCCGTGGCGCTGCCCCGGCCGCGCTTCCAGATGATCGGCGAGGACGAGACCGCCATCACGAAGACCTACGCCGCGACGCTGACGCTGGACGAGACCCATGCGGGCCGGCCCGCGTCTCTCACGCTGGAGGCCGAGGAAATGGCCGAGCTGACCGTGAACGGGGTGGACTGCGGCGCGTCCTTCTGGACGCCGCATCGCTTCCACATCCCGGCCGGCGCGCTGCGGGCGGGCGAGAACGACGTCCGCCTCACGGTGACCGGCAGCCTGGCGAACCGATACGGGAAGGAAAAGGTCTGGTACGGACTGAAGGGATAATCGAGGAATGGCAGCGCCGGCCCTTGGCTCCCCTGAAAGGGGAGCTGCCGCCCAAAGGCGGCTGAGGGGTCGGAATAAATGTTCGCGAGTTTTGCTTTCGTTTGAGATCGCGGAGCGTGCATTTCCGACCCCTCAGTCAGCTTCGCTGCCAGCTCCCCTTTCAGGGGAGCCGAGAGACGCACAATTTTCCATAAAGAACCATAAAACGACCCGCTTCGCGTGATTGCGAAGCGGGCATTTTGTATAATAATCAGTGCCTGTCCCGCTCGGACAGCAGCTTTTGCAGCTTGCGCTTGATGCGCTGCAGCGCGTTGTCGATGGACTTCACGTGGCGGCCCAGCTCGTCGGAGATGTCCTGATAGCTCTTGCCGTCCAGATAGCGCAGGAGCACCTGCTTCTCCAGGGGGGACAGCATGTCGCCGATGCGGCCCTCGATGAGGGCGATGTCCTCCCGGGAGATGAGCAGCTCCTCCGGGCTGGAGGCCATTTCCTCGCTGATGATGTCCATGAGGGTGCGGTCGGTCTCGTCGTCGAAGATGGGCTTGTTGAGGGACACGTAGGAGTTCAGCGGGATGTGCTTCTGGCGCGTGGCGGTCTTGATGGCGGTGATGATCTGGCGGGTGATGCACAGCTCCGCAAAGGCCCGGAAGGAGGACAGCTTTTCGCTCTTGTAATCGCGGATGGCCTTGTACAGGCCGATCATGCCTTCCTGCACGATGTCCTCGTGGTCCGCGCCGATCAGGAAATAGCTGCGCGCCCTGGAGCGCACGAAGTTTTTGTATTTATTCAGCAGATAGTCCAGCGCCGCCCCGTCGGAGGCCTGGGCCAGCGCCACGATGTCCTCGTCGGACATGTCGCGGAAGCGTTCGTTTGCGTCCATTTATTGTTCTCCCCGCCGCAGCTTTTCCAGCCGCGCGCGCACGTCCTCCGGCATGTGCTCCATGATGGTGGTGCGCCCGGAGGCGCGACCGGCCGGATGGGCGTATTGCTCACCGCTCTGCCTGGCCTGGCGCATTTCGTAGATCAGCTCCCGGGAGCTGATGCGCACCGCGCCTCGGCCGAACACCACGGTCTGCTCCGTGCCGTCCGAGGTGGCCACCCGCAGCTCCAGCCGCCCCAGCTCCACCTGCCGGGCGTGCTCGTCGCACAGGCGCTCGATGTAGTGGTCCGCGGTCTCGCCCTTCTGGGTGAACACGATGGTCAGCGGACCCCGGGTCTCGCTGGAGCGCTCCGTGCGGTCGGACAGCCAGGCGTCGAACACCAGCACGATCCGCTGGCCGGAATAGCCCGCGTAGTCGTGCAGGCGAAGGATCAGCGCGTCCCGGGCGTCGGCCAGGGGCTTGCCCTTCGACAGCTCCGGCCACGCGCCCAGCACGTTGTAGCCGTCCACCACCAGCAGCCTTGCCTTGCCCGCCATGGAGGTCAGCCCCTTCTCGCGTTCACGACGGCATACATCATGATGCCCGCCGCGACAGAGGCGTTGAGCGAGTCGATGTGTCCCTTCATGGGCAGGCTCAGCTTCAGGTCGCACTTCTTCAGCGTCAGCTCGGAAATGCCCTCGCCCTCCGCGCCGATGACGATGGCCATGGGCCCGGTCAGGTCGGCCTTCAGGGCGTCCTCGCCGTCCATGGTGGCCCCGACCACCCACAGGCCGTGCTCCTTCAGCGTCTCCAGCGTGCGGTTCACGTTGGTCACGCGCACCACGTTCATGTACTCGCAGGCGCCCGCCGACGCCTTCACCGCCGCCGGGGTCAGGCCCACGCTGCGGCGCTCCGGAATGATGACGCCGTGAGCGCCGGCGCACTCCGCCGTGCGGATGATGGCGCCCAGGTTGTGGGGGTCGGTGATGCCGTCCAGCACCACCACGAAGGGCTCCTCGCCCCGCTCGGAGGCGGTCTCAAAGATGTCGTCCAGCTCCGAATAGGAGGCGGAGGACACGAAGGCGATCATGCCCTGATGGTTGGGATAGATGGCGTCCAGCCGGGTGCGGTCCACCTCCTGCACCACGATGCCCGCCGCGTGGGCCTTTGCCACGATCTCCCGGGCCGAGCCGGACAGGTCGCCCCGGGCCACCATCAGCTTCTCGATGTCCCGGCCGGCCTTGATGGCCTCGCGGATGGGGTTGCGCCCGGCCAGCAGGTTTTCCGGCTCCGCGCTCACCGGCGCGGCGGGCTCCGCCATCAGCCGAGCCAGGGGATCGGTCTCCGTGTTGCCGAAGGGCGCGTCGAACCGGGCGCGGGGCGGACGGGGAGCTTCCCGCCGCTCAGGACCCTTGCTGCCGAAATCCCGCTTGAAACCCTCTTTTTTAGGGAAACGGTCTCCCGATTCGCCATAGTTTCGACTGGTTTTAGGGAACTCGTTTCGCCGGCCGCCCTGCGGGCCATCGCCGCGGGTCGGGCGGGGGCCGCGCTCAAAGCGGTCGCCCCGGTCGGCGTGATAGCCCTCGTCCCGGCGGCCGTAGCCGGTGTCCCGGCGCTCATAGCCGCCTTCCCGACGGCCGTAGCCCTCGTCCCGGCGCTCGAAGCGGCCCTCACGGCCCTGTCGGCCGTTGTTTTTGCCAAATTTATCGTATGCCATGTATATTTCCTTCCCGGAGCGCGGCGCGGGCCGCCTCCCTTCAATCTGTCTGACGCTTCAGCGCCTGCGCCCGTTCCCGAACCTCGGCGGTTTTGCCGCAGCATTTTTTGCCTTCCGGGCAGGGGCCCCGCAGGCAGCCGGGGCCGGCGTCCTCAAACAGGGCGGGGGCCGCCTCGTAGGCCAGGGCCAGCATCTGCCAGGCCACGGAGCGGATCTCCCACTGGGCGCGGCTGCAGCAGCGCAGGCTGAGGAAATGGGTCAGCTCCCGGGCGTTCATGGTCACCAGCATGCGGGTGGCCGCGGCGTTGGGCAGCACGAAGCGGGCGTCCTCGTTGCTCTTCTCGCCGTCGCCCAGCTTTTTGCGCCAGGCCTGATACCAGCCGTTCATCTGCTCCATCTGGCGGCGGTATTCGGCGGCGTCCTCTTCGCCCAGAGCCTCGATGGCCGGGGGCACGATGTAGTCGAAGCCGGTCTCGTCGTCGCCCAGGGCCACGTAGCGCTGGGACTGAACGGAAAAGCTGGCGATGCGGTGGCGGGTGATCTGCGCCAGGAAGCTGCGGGACACGCCCTCGATGCCAAAGGTGAAGGAGGCGTGCTCCACGGGGGAGAGATGACCCATGTCCATGAGCCGATTGATGAATTTCGTCTGATCCTTCTTCGCCACGCCCTCGCCCAGATCGTCCAGATCGGAGGCGGAATAGCACAGCTTGGCCGCCATGGCCACCAGCTCCTCCGGCGCGGGGGTGTATCGGATCAGTTTGACTTTGGGTATAACCTGCGGCACGTCTCTTTCCTCCCACTCACAAACTGACTCTCTTCTCTTTTCTCTATTCTCTGTTCTCTCTTCTCAAAAAGCGCGAAGCGCCTAATTCTCCTCCGGCAGCGCCGCGTTCATCAGCTCCTCCATCCGTGAGCGCTGCCCGGTGAGATACAGCCAGCCCACCAGCGCCTCCAGGGCGGTGGCGCGGTGATACTCGCCGGGATCGGCGTTCTTCGTGGGGGACTGGCGGGCGTTGCGGGCCCGGCGCACCACGGCGGCCTCCTCCTCGGTGAGCATGGCCTCGATCCGCTCCAGCGCTTCGCTCTGGGCCTTGGCGCACACCTGCTTCACCGCGGCGCGGTGCAGCTCCTTCATGCGCCCGCCCTTTTTCACCAGGCGGGAGCGCACCATCAGATCCCACAGCGTGTCGCCCAAATAGGCCAGCTCCAGCGAGCCGGGCAGCTGCCCCTGGGGGAAGGCGCTCCTGTCCATCACTTGTTGATGAGCGCCAGCAGACGCTCATAGGCGGCATCCCACGCGGCGGCGTCGCCCTCCGGCAGGTACTCCACGTTCTCAAAGGACGCGGCCACCACCTGGCGCATCTCGGCGATGGAGCCGATGCGGCCCAGCGCCACGGCCTGCACCAGCAGGTTGCCGATGACTGTGCCCTCGCTGGGGCCGGCCACCACCGGCCGGTTGATGGCGCAGGCGGTCATGCGGTTCAGCATCAGGTTCTTGCTGCCGCCGCCCACGATGTGCAGCACGTCGATTTTCCGGTGCAGCAGGTCCTGCTCCAGCCGCTCGATGGCCCAGCGGTATTTCAGCGCCAGCGACTCGTAGATCACGCGGGAGATCTCGCCCCGGCCCTCGGGCACTGGCTGATTCGTCTCGCGGCAGTACTGCTGGATGCGGGCGGGCATGTCGCCGGGGGCCAGGAAGCGGGTGTCGTCCACGTCGATGACGGCCTTGAAGGCGGGGGCCTTCTCGGCCAGCTCCACCAGGCCGGCGAAGTCCACCGCGTCGGCGCGGCGGTCCCACTCCCGCTTGCATTCCTGGATCATCCACAGGCCCATGATGTTCTTCAGCAGCCGAGTGGTGCCGTTGATGCCGCCCTCGTTGGTGTAGTTGGCCTTCATGACCTCCACGCTGGACAGGGGCTCCATGATCTCCGCGCCCAGCAGCGACCAGGTGCCGGAGCTGATGTAGGCGAAGCTGGAACCCTCCCGGGCGGGCACGGCGGCCACGGCGGAGGCGGTGTCATGGCTGCCCACGGCGATCACGGGCACCTGGGCCATGCCCACCTCGTCCGCGATCTCCTTCAGCAGCAGGCCGCGCACGGTGCCAGCGGGCTGGATCTTGGTGAGCATCTTCGTGGGCAGGCCGAACTTCTCGATGAGGCCCCAGGCCCAGTCGCGGGTGTGGGGGTCGATGAGCTGGCTGGTGGAGGCGATGGTGTACTCCGTGGCCTTCTCGCCGGTGAGGAAATAGGCCAGCAGGTCCGGCATGAACAGCATGGTGTCCGCCAGGTCGAGGGTGGGATCGTTCTGCTTCTTCATGGCCAGCAGCTGATAGAGCGTGTTGAACTGCATGAACGCCAGGCCCGTGGCCTCGAAGATGTCCTCCTTCGGAACCGTCTTGAAGGCCTCTTCCATCATGCCGTCGGTGCGGGCGTCGCGGTAGTTCACCGGGATGCCCAGAAGCTGGCCGTTTTTGTCCAGCAGGCCGTAGTCCACGCCCCAGGTGTCGATGCCGATGCCGTCCAGTTTGATGCCCGCCTTCACGGCCTTCAGGAGCGCCGCCTTCATCTCAAAGAACAGGCGCTGCACGTCCCACACGAAGCGGCCGTTCAGCATGACCGGATCGTTGGAAAAGCGGTGCAGCTCCTCCAGCTTCAGCGTCTCGCCGTCGTAGGTGCCCAGCATGGCGCGGCCGCTGGACGCGCCGAAATCAAAGCCCAGCAGATGCAGTGTGTCCATATCGCAATCCTCCTCGTTTCCTGGCCGGATATTTTCCCATACAACTACAGCCTATATTATATCAGAACTTGACCCACCCTGCAAGCCCATTTGCGCGCGGCCGGCCTGTGGATAACCTGCCGCCGCCTGTGCAAAATCCGGCCGCTTCCGAACGCCTGTACTGTGGATGTTGTGGATAAATAACAGGGTTATCCACAACCTTTTTCACAAAAAAATCGTCGTTTTCCGCCGAACACATTTTCGACGAAACACAGACATAATATTGATTTAAGAATGAAATAATATTGAAACATTTCTGAAATATATATCCCTCGGCGCATGAAAACCCGCAAATTTATGCCCCGGATTGGGGAAAAAAGCGCGAAGTTATCCACATTTTCCACCGATTTCTGTGGAAAACCTGGGCACAAGACTGTGCACATCCCGTGCATATTCTGTCACAAATGGCCGTTTATGCAACAAATCGCGGCCCAAATCCAACGAAAAAGGGGCCGGTCAGGGCGCCTTCACACCCCGCCGACCCCACAATAATCCCTTTCCACGCCTCCATGTGGATAACCTGTGGAAACCTGTGCAAAACCTGTGCGCAGGACTGCCCTTCCCGCTTTGCTGACGCGGTCCCTTCGGGCAAACTAAAATTCCCCATTCCCCATTCCCCATTCCCCATTGGCGATCAGCCCCAGCGAGGGGATCGCGTTCAGGGACAGGGGCGCGATTTCCCCCTTCATGAGGCGGTAGAACGCCGCGCTGCCGATCATGGCGGCGTTGTCGGTGCACAGGATGGCCGGGGGCATGAAGGTCTCAAGCCCCGCCCTCTTGCCCAGCCGCTGGATCTCCCGCCGCAGCAGCCGGTTGCTGGCCACGCCGCCCGCCAGCGCCAACCGGGTGAGCCCGCTGTCACGGCAGGCGCGGATGGTCTTCTCCGTCAGGGCGTCCACCACCGCCCGGCGGAAGGAGGCTGCCCAGTCCGCCGCGTTGATAGCCTCTCCCGCCTGACGCAGGTGATGCGCCTGATTGATGACGGCGGTCTTCAGCCCGCTGAAGGAGAAATCGTAGGGCCCGGGGGTGTGGATCTTCGGGAAGGCGTAGGCGTGGTCGTCGCCCTCCTCGGCCAGCTTGTCCAGCAGCGGGCCGCCGGGGTAGGGGATGTCCAGCACCCGGGCCACCTTGTCGAAGGCCTCGCCGGCGGCGTCGTCGGTGGTGCCGCCCAGGATGGTGTATTCGCCGTAGTCGTCCACCCGCACAATATGGCTGTGCCCGCCGGAGGCCACCAGGCACACGAAGGGCGGTTCCAAATCCGGATGGGCGATGTAGTTGGCGCTCACATGGCCCTCGATGTGGTTCACCGGCACCAGCGGCAGGCCGCTGGCGTAGGCGAAGGCCTTGGCCCAGGCCACGCCGGTGAGCAGCGCGCCCACCAGCCCCGGCCCGTAGGTCACGGCCACGGCGTCGATGTCCGCCATGGTCATGCTGGCCTGTTGAAGCGTCTGATCCAGCAGCGGGTCCAGGGCCTGCACGTGCATGCGGGAGGCGATTTCCGGCACCACGCCGCCGTACAGGGCGTGCATGTCGATCTGGGAGGCGATGACGCTGGATACCAGCCGCCGCCCGTCTTCCACCACGGCCATGGCCGTCTCGTCGCAGCTGGATTCCACCGCCAGCACGCGGGCGTGCCTTTTCTCCATGAGCAAACCGGCCTTCTCCCGGGCCAGGGATTCGTAAGTCATTTGTCTCTCTTCCTTCCGGGCATATTCAGGATCAGCGCCCCGATGAGGAACGCCGCCGCGCCGCCGATCACCGCCGCCGCGCCGCCCTGGGCGGCCATGCCCTCGAAGAAGGGCTGGGGCAGCATGCGGATCATGGCGTCGGTGGCCGGGTCCAGCAGCCACAGGTCGTTGGTGAACACAAGATGGTGAAAGCGGATGAACAGGCGGGTGAAGTCCGCCCGCCACAGCAGCGCCGCCAGCACGATGGCCGCCGCCGTGATGAGGCACAGCGCCAGCATCACGCCCCATCGCCGGGCCCGCCGCCGCCCGACGAGCAGCCCCGCACCCATGAGCGCCGCGCCCGCCGCCAGCAGCGCGGCCCGGGCGACAAGCCCCATGCGAAACAGACGCCGCACGTCCTCCATGTGGCGCTTTTCCCGGTCGTTGAAGGGGCTGTCCACCGCCTCGCCCTTCAGGGTCACGGGCCGGTCCAGGGTGTCGATCCGGCCCGCCAGATAGGCGGCCAGGTCGCCGTTGACGAGAACCTGCTCCTCCCGGGAGATGCCCACCTCCGGGTAGACGTACAGCTGGTCCATCAGGGCGGTGTAGCGGTTCGGGTCCAGAAACACAACGCCCAGCCCGCTGAGCAGCCCGCCCAGGGTGAAGGCGATGAGCCCCAGCGCGCACAACAGCGCGATCGCGGCGTTTTTCATGTTTCGTCAATCAGGAAGGCCCGCACGGGCGCGCCCTCCGCGCCTTTCAGCTTCATGGGGAAACACATCAGCCGGTAGGTTCCCTCCGGAACGCGGCTGAGGTCGGCGTTTTCCAGGATGCAGACGCCCCGGCTCAGCAGCGCCCGGTGGGTGGGCGCTTCCACCGGCGAGGGGGCGATGGACAGCCGGTCCGTGCCGATGAGCACGACCCCCGCGTCCGCCGCGGCCACGGCCCCGGCTTCACTGAGGCCGCTGCCGCCCTTCAGCAGCACCCGCTTCGCGCCTCTGGCCCGCGCCAGCCAGTCCTCGCTCCAGGTGAGCGCCACGGCCTCGCCGCAGAGCTGGGAGATGGGGTAGTCCTCCGTGTCGCCCGCCAGCAGGAAGTGGGAGGGGGCGTCGATGTGGGTGCCGCAGTGCACGCACATGGAAAAGGAGGACACCTTGTAGATGTCGTATTCGTCCGTGTGCATGTCAAAAGCCGGGTCGCCCGGATAGACGGTCATGCCCGGCTCGAGGGGTTTGGTGATGTCGATCCACATGATGGGCCACCCTTTCGGCTATTCCGTCTGGATAACGCGCACGTCATTCCTCAATCTGAACAGTGTCACCGCCGTGGCGATGGCCGAAACCAACGCGGCCACGCCGAAAACCAGCGTGAGCGTCGCCGACGCCTCGCCCGTGGCGATGAAGATCAGCGCCATCGCGAGGAACGCCAGCTCCACGATCAGGTTGAACCAGCGCAGGAAATGCAGTGTGTCCGCGCGCGGGGAATTGAAATCGCGCGCGATATCCACCAGCGAGGCGAAAAACATGAAGAAATAGAATGTCGATAAGATCGTGACGGTCGTCGGCAGGAGGGCAGCCAGCATGTCGGTCTCGTAGGAGAAGAACTGCGTGACGGCCAGAAGCCACTGAGCCGCGGTCAGGATGATCAGGAAAAACGAAATCCATTTCAGGTATTTGCGGCCGGCGGTGTAGCTGCCCAGCCTGTCGAAGGCCAGGAAGAACAATATCCAACCGACGAATTCCGGCATGATGTTGATGCGCGCGTCGTTGAAGTTCAGGTTGATGTTCACCAGCACGAACAAAAACCCGAACGCCGCGAAGGAAAGGCCCTTCTTAATCTGTTCCGTCATTGTTATTTCTCCGTCCTGTAGTTTTGCTTTCAGTCCTTCATCGCCAGCCACTGCTCCCGGGTGATGAGGTTGATCTCGTCGTCCTCCACGGTGCCGAAGCGGGTTTCGTAGGTGGAGTAGGCGTAGTGGGTGAAGCCGCACTTCTCCTGCACCCGGGCGGACTGGGTGTTCTTGAGAAAATGGCCGCAGAAGATCACGTCCAGCCCCGCGTCCTCGAAGCAGTAGCGGATGACCTCCTTCACCGCCTCGGGCATGAGGCCCTGGCCCCAATAGGGCTTGGCCAGCACGTAGCCGATCTCCCGGCACTTCTTCTCCTCGAAGCCGGGCAGCTTGGCCTCCCGGTATTTTTCGATGCCCAGGGAGCCGATCACCTTGCCGTCCTTCTCCAGGGCAAAGGTCTTCTTCCCCTCGATAAAATGGCCCAGGATCTCGCGGGACTCGTCGATGCTCCTGTGGGGCGTCCAGCCGGCCATCTGGCCCACGCCGTCCACGGAGGCGTACTCGAAGAAGTCGTTTAGATCGCTCTCCCGCCAGGGGCGGAGGACCAGGCGCGGCGTTTTTAGAATGACATTGCTGATGTCGATGTCCGCATTCATGATTATTGCTCCTTGTCGCCGTTGTTCAGCCAGGCCAGGTAGGACATGACGAAGCCCTCCAGGTCGCCGTCCATCACCGCGCCGATGTCGCCCACCTCGAAGCCGGTGCGCAGGTCTTTCACCAGGGTGTAGGGCTGGAAGACGTAGGAGCGGATCTGGCTGCCCCATTCGATCTTCTTCTGCTCGCCCTTCACGTCGCTCATCTGCTCCTGGCGCTCCTTCTCGTGGAGCTCCGCCAGCTTGGCGCGGAGCATCATCATGCAGGTTTCCCGGTTCTGGATCTGGCTGCGCTCGTTCTGACACTGCACCACGATGCCGGTGGGCAGGTGGGTCATGCGCACGGCGGAGTCGGTTCGGTTGACGTGCTGGCCGCCCTTGCCGGAGGCGCGGTAGGTGTCGATTCGCAGGTCCTCCGTGCGGATCTCCATGGCGCCGGTGTCCTCGATGATGGGGGCCACGTCCAGGGAGGCGAAGGAGGTATGGCGGCGGGCGTTGGCGTCAAAGGGGGAGATGCGCACCAGCCGGTGCACGCCCCGCTCGGATTTCAGGAAGCCGTAGGCGTAGTCGCCGCTCACCTCGAAGGTGACGGACTTGATGCCCGCCTCGTCGCCGTCCAGCAGGTCCAGCTCCTTCACGGTGAAGCCCATGCGCTCGGCGAAGCGGGTGTACATGCGGTAGAGCATCTGGGTCCAGTCCTGGGCCTCGGTGCCGCCCGCGCCGGCGTGCAGCGCCAGGATGCAGTCGTTCTGGTCGAATTCGTCCTTCAGCAGCGTGGTCAGCTTCATCTGCTCCAGGTCGGCCTTGATGGCGGCAAATTCCTGCCTGATCTCGGCGGCCATGTCGCTGTCGTCGGCCTCGTCGGCCAGCTCCATCATGGCTTCGATGTCGTCCGCCCGGTCCCCCAGGGATTTGTAGTGGTTCAGCCGCTCCTCCACGCCATGGGCGCGCTGATTGATCTTCTGGGCCCGCTCCATGTCGTCCCAGAAGCCGGTGGAGGCCATGTCCTCCTGATATTCCATCAGCTGCTCCTTCAGCCGCTCGATGTCCAGCGACTGACCCAGCTCTTCGATGGAAGCGCGGACCTCGGTCAGGTCCTGCTTGAACTGTTCCATTTCCAGCATTGAAAAAACACACCTTTCTGTTGTGGAAACCCGCACCATCGGCCGGGCATAAATCATTTATCCCACTGGCTGAGGGCCGTGCAGAGGGCCAGCCGCCCGTCGTCCACGGCGTCGCGCCCATAGGCGTCCAGCAGTCGGTCGTTGTATCGCGTCGTCTTGAGATTGTAGCCCAGGGACCACAGCGCCCAGCACAGGTCGAAGTGCCGATCCCCCAGGCCGGCGTCCCCCAGGTCGATGAACCCGGAAAACCGCCTCTCGCAAAAGAAGATATTGGGCAGGCAGCAGTCCCCCTGGGTGAGGGCGTCCCTTTGCAGGAGCGACAGGTCGCCCTCAAAGGGCGCGCCGGTCTCCCGGGCGAAGGCGTCCGCCGCCCGCTGGTTGCAGTCGGTCAGGGGGCAGTCGGCGGCGTCGGTCTCGTGCAGCGCCCGCACGGCCTCGCCCAGGGCGGCGGAGATCCACAGGGGATCCTCCAGCCATTCGCAGGCGTTTTTGCCCGGCAGCGCCTCCACCAGCAGGTAGTCCCGCGTTTCGTCCTGCTCGAAGGCGGTGAGCGGCGCGCTCAACCCCTTGCGGGCGAAATAGGCCTGGGCCACCGCGGCCCTATGGAGGCTTTCCCGGGGCCCGATCTTGAGAAACCGGCCCTCCGCGTCGAACACCATCGCCTCCGAGCGGCCCAGGCTGTCCGCCGTCAGGCGGGCAGGGTCGACGAACCGGCGGATGGCGGGAGGAAGAATCAGCTCGCTCATGGTTCCGCGCTCACTTGCCCTTTCCACAGCATTCCTTGTATTTCTTGCCGCTGCCGCAGGGGCAGGGATCGTTGCGGCCCACCTTCATGCCGGCGCGCACAGTCTTGGGCGCCGCGCCCTCCGACTGGCCGCCATGGGAGGCCACCAGCTTCTGCTCCTCCTCCTTGGGGGGCTGGGGCGGCTGCTTCACCAGCACGGCGTAGTACAGCCGGCGCATGGTGTCCTCTTGGATCAGGCGGGACATCTCCTCGAACATGGCGTAGCCCTCGTGCTTGTATTCCACGATGGGATCCCGCTGGCCGTAGGCCCGCAGGCCGATGCCCTCCCGCAGCTGATCCATGGCGTCGATGTGATCCATCCAGCGGCGATCCACGGAGCCGAGCACCGCCACTCGCTCGAATTCGCGCATGCTGACGCCGATCTCCTCGATCATCTGCTCCCGCTCGGCGTAGAAGGCGTCGGCCTCCTTTTCCAGCAGCTCCACCAGCTGCTTGCGGTCCGGCCCCTTGGCCTCGTTGAACACCCGCTCAACGGTGCCCGGCTTGAGACAGAGCATTTCGAGATAGCCGGCCAGGCCCTTGAGATCCCAGTCGACGTCGCTGTCGCCGGCGCAGAACTGGGTCACGGCGTCTTCCAGCAGGGCGTGGCGCATGTTCATCACGTGCTCGCGCATGTCGCCGCCCATGAGCACCTCCCGGCGCTGGGAGTAGATGACCTCGCGCTGCTGGTTCATCACGTCGTCAAACTGCAGCACGGATTTGCGGATGCCGTAGTTGCGGCCCTCCACCCGTTTCTGGGCGCTCTCGATCTGGCCGGTGAGCACCTTGGCCTCGATGGCCTCGTCCTCCTTCACGCCCAGCTTCTCGATGAGGGGCTGCATGCGGTCGGAGCCGAACAGGCGCATCAGGTCGTCGTCCATGGCGATGAAGAACTGGCTGGAGCCGGGGTCGCCCTGTCGGCCGGCGCGGCCCCGCAGCTGGTTGTCGATGCGGCGGGACTCGTGGCGCTCGGTGCCGATGATGTGCAGGCCGCCCAGCTTCACGACCTCCTCGTGCTCGGCGTCGGTTTCCTTTTTGAAATTCTGATAGTACTCGTTGAACACCTTGCGGGCGTCCAGCACCTCCTGGGGCACGTTTTCGTTGTGGCCCAGGGCGTCCTCGATGAGCTGCTCCTCGTAGCCCGCCAGGCGCATTTTCTGGCGCGCCATGAATTCGGCGTTGCCGCCCAGCAGGATGTCCGTGCCGCGGCCGGCCATGTTGGTGGCGATGGTCACGGCGCCCTTGCGGCCGGCCTGGGCCACGATCTCGGCCTCCCGCTCGTGGAACTTGGCGTTCAGCACCACGTGCTTTACGCCCCGCTGGTCCAGCAGGCGGCTGAGCATTTCGCTCTTTTCCACGGACACCGTGCCCACCAGGATGGGCTGGCCGGTGGCGTGACGGCGCACGACCTCCTCCACCACGGCGCTGAACTTGCCCTTCTGGTTCAGGTAGACCGAGTCGTTCAGGTCCTTGCGGATCATGGGCCGGTTGGTGGGGATGGTGACCACGTCCAGCTTGTAGATGCCGCGGAATTCCTCCTCCTCGGTCTTGGCGGTGCCGGTCATGCCGGAGAGCTTTTTGTACATGCGGAAGTAGTTCTGGAAGGTGATGGTGGCCAGGGTCTTGCTCTCCCGCTCCACCTTCACGTGCTCCTTGGCCTCGATGGCCTGGCGATGATGACCTGGCCGTCCTTCACCACGTAGTCCACGTCCCGCTTCATCATCACGTTGGCCTTGAGGGCCTGCAGGATGTGGTGGTACAGCTCGGTGTTGGCCGGGTCGGTGAGGTTGTCCACCCCGAAATAGGCCTCGGCCTTGCGCACGCCGCTCTCGGTGAGGGAGGTGCTCTTCTGCTTTTCGTCCCGGATGTAGTCGCCGGACTCGGGAATGGGCTCGTCCTTTTCGTCCCGCTCCTTGGCTTCGGTCAGCCGGGGAATGAACCGGTCCACCCGGGCGTACATCTCGGTGGACTTCTCGCCCTGGCCGGAGATGATCAGGGGCGTTCTGGCCTCGTCGATGAGGATGGAGTCCACCTCGTCCACGATGGCGAAGTTCAGGGGCCGCTGCACCAGCCGCTCCCGGCGGGTGGCCATGTTGTCGCGCAGGTAGTCGAAGCCCAGCTCGTTGTTGGTGGCGTAGGTCACGTCGGCGGCGTAGGAGGCCTGGCGATGCTCGGGGGTCATCTCGTGCTCGATGAGGCCCACGGTGAGCCCCATGAAGCGATACACCTTGCCCATCCATTCGCTCTGGAACCGGGCCAGGTATTCGTTGACCGTGACGATGTGCACGCCCTCGCCGGGGATGGCGTTCAGGTAGGCAGGGAAGGTGGCGGTGAGGGTTTTGCCCTCGCCGGTCCTCATCTCGGCGATGCGGCCCTGATGCAGGGCGATGGCGCCCAGCAGCTGCACGTCGAAGGCCCGCTGGCCCAGGGTGCGCACCGCGCCCTCGCGCATGGCGGCGTAGGCCTCCGGCAGCAGGTCGTCCAGGGTTTCGCCCTTCTTATAGCGCGCGCGGAACTCCTCGATCATGCCGCCCAGCTGGCTGTCCGTCATGGCCTGATACTTCGGCTCCAGCGCGTTGATTTTCTTAACCGTCTCCGACAGCCGGGAGACCTCGCGGTCGTTGCTGTCGCCAAATACTTTTTTTATGAAATTGAACATGAATGAAAAACCTCCGAGGTACATTTTCCCATACTGAGTTATTTTAACATAGCGAAGGCGGGTATGCAAGCGGAATCGTGTTATATTGATAAGGGACAAGCCCCGCCAACAGTATATATGGCTATGTGCCGGATAAGGAGAATAGATCATGACGCTTGAAAACCAGCTGGAAGCCTATATGCCCGTCAACGAGCAGGAAGCCCGCGATCGTTCGCTGATGCTGCGCTTCCTGCGCGAAGGCGAGACGCCTTTCTCCCGATCCAACGAGACGGCCCACTTCACCGCCTCGGCCTGGGTGACCAACGCTGCCCGGGACCGGGTGCTCATGGCCTTCCACAACATCTACAATTCCTGGGCCTGGACCGGCGGCCACGCGGACGGGGAGACCGACCTGGCGGCGGTGGCCCGGCGGGAGGCGGCGGAAGAGACCGGGGTGAGCGGCCTTCGGCTGGTGAGCGAGACGCCCGTGTCCCTGGAGATCATCACCGTGGATGGCCACGAGAAGCGGGGCCGCTACGTGTCCTCGCACCTGCATTACAATGTGACCTACCTCTTAGAGGCGGACGACGACGCCCCGCTCACCGCCAAGCCGGACGAGAACAGCGGCGTTCGCTGGTTCGAGCCGGAGGAGGCGCTGGCCGCCAGCGCGGAGCCCTGGATGGTGGAGCGGGTGTACAGAAAGCTGATCGAAAAGATGAAAAAGTGAACGCGAAGGGAGCCGCCCCGATGATGGAGCGGCTCCCCGTTCGTTGACAAATTGTATTACCAGCCCAGATTGTCCAGCAGGATATAGCCGATGATCCCGTCGTAGGTGCAGCAGGCGAAGCGCTCGTCCACGATGTAGCAGTCGGTGACGGTGGCGCCCAGGGGCACCCGGGCCAGGCGCTTCGAGCCGGTGTCGGGCAGCTCCCGCAGGGAGGCGTAGGAGGCGCAGTTGACGATCACGCAGGTGCCCAGGTAGTCGGCGTTCGCGCCGCCGGAGACCCACTCCAGGTTGTCGTTCAGGATGAAGCCCTCCAGGTCGCCGTAGAGGCAGTAGGAGAAGCGGTCGTCCTCATAGAACACGTTGGTCACGATGGAGCCCAGGGGCACCCGGGCCACCAGCTGGGCTTTGGTGTCCGGATAGGAGCGCAGGGAGGCGTAGCTCTTGCAGTTGACGATCTGCATGTTGCCCAGATACGCCTCGTCCGGGTATTCCTGGCCGATGGGGCCGGCGATGAAGGAGAGGTTACTGGTGAGGATGTAGCCCTCCATGCCGTCGTACACGCAGTAGGTGAACCGCTCGTCCTGATACCAGCAGTTGGTCACCACCGAGCCCAGGGGCACCCGGGCGATGAGCTGGGACGAGGTGTCCGGATAGGAGCGCAGGGAGGCGTAGGTCTTGCAGTTCACCACCTCCATGGCGCCGATGAGGCCGGTGTAGTCCTCGTAATCATAGGCGTAGGCCGCGGCGCAGGCGGACAGGGGCAGCGCGGCCAGCAGGATCGCGGCCAGCGCGAGGCAGACGAGAATGCGCGCTTTCTTCATGGCGATGACTTCCTTTCGCGGTTGAATGGTTCCGTGTAGTTACATATTAACGGATAACCGCGCGAAAGTCAAGGCTCTTGACAACGGCGCGGCGGGGGGCTACAATGTCGGCGGAAGACGACGGGAAAGGGATGATTGTTTTCATGCAAACGGTTTCTCTGGGCATGATTCTGGAAGCGCGGGAGCGGCTCAAGAAGGTGGTCAGGAGCACCGACCTGGTGCCCTCCCAGATGCTGGCCATTCCGGGCCAGCGGGAGGTTTTCCTCAAGACCGAGTGCCTGCAGTACACCGGCTCCTTCAAGCTGCGCGGCGCCTATAACCGCATCGCCATGCTCACGCCGGAGGAGCGGCAGCGGGGCGTGATCGCGTCCTCGGCGGGCAACCACGCCCAGGGCGTGGCGCTGGCGGCGCAGAAGTTCGGCATCAAAGCCACCATCGTCATGCCGGCCGGCGCGCCCCTGGCCAAGGTGGCGGCCACGCGGGGTTACGGCGCGGAGGTGGTGCTGCACGGCGCGGTGTACGACGACGCCTACGCCGAGGCCTGCCGCCTCCAGGAGGAGAGCGGCGCGGTGTTCATCCATCCCTTCAACGACCCCTATGTGATCGCGGGTCAGGGTTCCATCGGCCTGGAGATCATGGACGCCAACTCGGACATCACCACCGTGGTGGTGCCCATCGGCGGCGGCGGCATGGCCTCCGGCATCGCGGCGGCGGTGAAGGAGCTGCACCCGGAGGTGAAGGTGATCGGCGTGCAGGCGGCGGGCGCGCCCTCCATGCTGGAATCCCGCCGGGCGGGGCACATCGTGACCCTGGACAGCGCCAGCACCATGGCGGACGGCATCGCCGTGAAGACGCCGGGCGACCTGACCTTCGCCATGTGCGAAAAATACCTGGACGACATCGTCACCGTGGACGAGGACGAGATCGCCGGGGCCATTCTCATGCTGCTGGAGAAGTGCAAGATCGTGGCCGAGGGCGCCGGCGCGGCCAGCGTGGCCGCCGTGCTGTACGACAAGTTCGACACGTCCGGCAAGGTGGCCTGCGTGGTGTCCGGCGGCAACGTGGACGTGACGACCCTGCAGCACATCCTGGACCAGGGCCTCATGAAGGCCGGCCGCATGGCCCGCATCCACACCGTCATTCAGGACCGGCCCGGCCATCTGGCGCGGCTGCTCTCCCTCATTTCCGAGAGCGGCGCCAACGTCATCTCCATCCAGCACGACCGCACCAGCATTATGAGCGGCGTGGGCCGTGCGCTGGTGGATTTGCAGATTGAGACCAACGATTTCGATCATCTGGAGCGGCTGCACGCGATCCTGAAGGAGAACGGATACGCCGTCATGTGACGCCCGCACAGTCCCTTGTATCAAACCGCGCGACGAAACCCGCGCGGTTTTCATTATGTCACATTGTCCCCTTTTTACCCCGATTTCCCCATTTCTTCTCTTGCGAAAACGGGCGGACGGGGCTATAATCATGTTAGTTAAGACAATCTAACTTAATTGAAGAGGGGAATGACGATATGTTTCTTGAAATCAAGGGCCTGAAAAAGGGCTTTGGCCAGGGCGAGGCCCGGGTGGAGGTGCTCAAGGGCATCGACCTGGGGGTGGAAAAGGGGGAGATCGTGGTGCTGCTGGGTCCCAGCGGCTCGGGCAAATCCACGCTGCTCAACATCATCGGCGGCATCGACGGGGCGGATGAGGGCTCCATTGCCATCGGCGGCGAGACGATGCAGAGCATGAGCGAGAAGCGGCTCACCCAGTACCGCCGGCGGCATCTGGGCTACGTGTTCCAGCTGTACAACCTCATTCCGGATCTCACCGTGCGGGAGAACGTGGAGGTGGGCGCCTGGCTGGGGGAGAAGCCCCTGAACGTGGACGAGCTGCTCGCCACCCTGGGCCTTTCCGAGCACGCGGGCAAGCTCCCCACCCAGCTCTCCGGCGGCCAGCAGCAGCGCACCGCCATCGGCCGGGCCATCGTGAAAAATCCGGACCTGCTGCTGTGCGACGAGCCCACCGGCGCGCTGGACTACAACACCTCGAAGGAGATCCTGAAGCTGATCGAGACGGTGAACCGGCGATACGGCACCACCGTGATCGTGGTGACCCACAACGCGGCCATCGCGGGCATGGCGGATCGGGTCATCAGGCTGCGGGACGGCGCGATTCGGAGCAACGAGAAAAACGCCGTGAAGATCCCGGCGGCCGAACTGGAGTGGTAAGGGGAGCGTGAGGCGTGATGAGAAATCCATTGATTCGCCGCTATCCCCGGGAGCTCCGGGCGGAATGCGGCAAATACCTGGCCATCTTCCTGTTCATGGTGGTGTCCATCGGGTTCATCTCCGGCTTTCTGGTGGCGGACGGCAGCATGATCGCCGCCTACAACAACAGTTTTGAGGACTACACCATTGAGGACGGCCACTTCCGCACGGGCACCCCGCTGAACGCGGCCAAGCGGGAGGCCATCGAGGCCCTGGGCCTCGACGTGTACGACCTGTTCTACGTGAACCTGCCCGCGGACAACGGCTCCACCGTGCGGGTGTATCCCTGGCGGGAGGACGTGGACCGGATCTGCGTGATGCAGGGCAAGGCGCCCGCCGCGGCGGACGAGATCGCCGTGGACCGCATGTGGGCCGACAACAACGGCCTCGCCGTGGGGGACACGCTGACCGTGGACGGCGCGCCCCTCACCATCTCCGCCCTGGTGGCGTTTTCGGACTACAGCTGCCTGTTTGAGAGCAACGGCGACATGATGTTCGACGCGGTGAAGTTCACCGCCGCCGCCATGACGGAGGAGGGCTTCGAGGCGCTCTCCGCCGGGCGGCACGCCTATAACTACGCCTATCTCTACCAGGGCGAACGCCCGGCGGACGAGCGGGCGGAGGTGGAATCCGCCAAGGCGCTGGCGGAGGCAATCAACAAGGTGGCCGCGCTGGAGGACTTCGTGCCCCGGGTGATCAACCAGGCTATTACGTTCACCGGCGAGGACATGGGCAGCGACCGGGCCATGATGCTGCTCCTGCTGTACATCCTCATCGGCATCATGGCCTTCGTGTTCGCCATGACCGCCAAGAACACCATCTACCGGGAGGCGGGGGTGATCGGCACCCTGCGGGCCAGCGGCTACACCCGGGGCGAGCTGCTGAGGCACTACATCCTGCTGCCCATCCTGGTGACGCTGCTGGCCGCGCTGGTGGGCAACGCGCTGGGCTACACGGTGTTCAAGTACATCTGCGTGGACATGTATTACGGCAGCTATTCCCTGCCCACCTACGTGACCGTGTGGAACGCGGACGCCTTCCTGCTCACCTCGGTGGTGCCCATCGCGCTGATGCTGGCCATCAACGCGCTGGTGCTGCGCCGGGCCCTGGGTCTGAGCCCCATCCGCTTCCTGCGGCACGACCTGAGCCGGGGCAGGCATCGCCGGGCGGTGCGCCTGAGCGAAAAGCTGCCCTTCCTGCGCCGGTTCCGCGCGCGCATCATCCTGCAGAACCGGGGCAGCTTTCTGACGCTGCTGATCGGCATCCTGTTTGCCAACATCCTGCTGTACTTCGGGCTGATGCTGCCGGTGCTGCTGGACAATCTGCGCTCAGACATCGTCTCCAGCCTGCCCTCGCGGTATCAGTACATCCTCTCCGTGCCCGAGTTCGAGCAGGGCTCCTTCATGGCGGAGGTGATGAAGTACGGCCTGCGCACAAGCGCGGAAGGGGCGGAGCCCTGCTGCGTCACCTCGCTGCAGACCGAGAAGCGCCCGGGCTACCGGCAGGAGGAGATCACCGTGTACGGCCTGGAGGAGAACAGCGCCTACATCCCGCTGGATTTCTCCGTGCCCGGCGCGTATGTGTCCGAGGATTTCGCCGACAAGTATCAGCTGAAGCCGGGGGACACCTTCAACATGATCGAGCGCTTCGACGACGGCCGCTACACCTTCACCGTGGCGGGCACCTGCCATTATCCGGGCATGCTGGCGGTGTTCCTGTCCCGGTCGGATTTCAACGGGGTCTTCGGCAAGGCGGCGGACGACTTCAACGGCTACTTCTCCGACGAGCCCATCGAGGACATCGACAGTCGGTTCATCGCGGGCGTGATCGACATAAACAGCATGACCAAGGTGTCGCGGCAGCTGCAGGTGTCCATGGGGGGCATGATGTATCTGGTGGACATCTTTTCCGTGATCCTGTTCATGATCCTCATGTATCTGCTCACCAAGCTGATCATCGAGAAGAACGCCCGCAGCATCTCCATGGTGAAGATCTTAGGCGGCACGGGGGGCGAGATCGCCTCGCTGTACCTGGCCTCCACCGCCATTGCCACGGTGATCTCCGTTGTGGTCACCATCCCCCTGGCCCACGTGCTCATCGAGAAGGCCATGCGCGTGATGATGGCCAGCGAGATGACCGGCTGGCTGCCCCTGCGGCCCAGCTACGCCGTGTGGGGCGAGATGGCCTTATTGGGCGTGGGAGCCTTCGCCGTGGTGGCGCTGCTGGAATACCGCAGGATCCTGCGGGTGCCCATGGACGCGGCGCTGAAAAACGTGGATTGAGCCGCTTCAGACAACTGAACGATAGCGCGGGACCGGCGCGGGCGAAGAGCCCGCTGGCCCCGCGCTTTTCGTATTCATGGGTGAATATGCAGGGCCGGTTTATTTCCCATACGGCGGCAAATTTTTATTCAGTCAGTCGGGCGGGGGCGGTGGCGGGACGGGGCGGGAGAAGTGGAGGAGGGCGAGTGAAAAAAGTCGAATTTTGAGGAAAAATGACGGGCACAATCCCTAAAAATCGGCGAAAAAACCCGGGTGAGAAAAAATATGCGGCGGGGTGGAAAAGTAATCATATTGTTTGAAAACACGTCATATATATACAGTGATGAATGACAAAAATTTGGCGAAACAGCCCATAAAATCCACGGAAAGGGCCGAAAAAAAGGGATTTTATGGCAATATGTCGTATATACAGTATGATTTCGATTTCCACGACCGCGGCGGCGCGGGTGACCGGTGATTCGGAGGGGAAGAGCATGGTTACGGTCAGGAGAAAGAAAAAGCGGAATCTGAACAGCCCGGCGGGCTTTTACAAGCGCCTGGCGGCAGCGGGGCTGGCTGTGCTGCTGCTGGGGCTGGTGGCCTTCGGGCTGATCGGCCGCTTCCGCTACGCGGACCGGCTGGACGATCTGGGCGATTTCATGGCGAAGGCCATCCGCACCGATCTCAACCAGGCCCTGCAGTCCTATGACACCATCCAGCGGCGGGGCGACGACGCGGCCCCGGACGCGCTGGCCAACATGAAGCGCTACATGTACGCGGCGTATCGGATGAACCTGTCCCTGGTGGCGGCCCGGGGGGAGCGCTATTCCATCATCGACACCGCCACCTACAACAGCTTCCAGACCATCGTGGGTGAATACGAGCGGCTGCTGGCCAACGGCCAGTCCACCGCTTCGGTGAAGACCTCCCTGGGCAACTACACCCGGGCCATCGCGGACACGCTCTCCAGCCGCTTCGACAGCGCGGACCTGCTGCTGCCCCAGACCGCCTCTAAGAAGACCGGGCGCTGACCGCCCTTCATTCGGCTTTCCGACCGCGCGAGCCGCGTTCGGGGAGCCGTTTTTTTGATGGGTCATTATTGAGCCATTATCGAATATTGCGCTAAGTTAACACGGGAAAACAGGAAAATGATTACAAATGTGCGATAGAATGATGTCATTGCGCTGGAACGGGATCTTCCCGCCAAACGGCAATAGGAAAAGGAGCGTGTGAAGCATGAGGAAACTCGCCAGATTTCTGGCAATCGTGACGGCCGTGATGATCTGCCTGTCCGCCGTCTCGGCGCTGGCCGACGTGCGGCTGGTCACCACCGCGAAGCTGAACCTGCGCGCCGGGGCCGGCACGGAATATCGGCGCATCGTCACCATCCCCAAGGGCGTGACCGTGACCTGCGGCGAGGCGCGGCAGGACGCGTCGGGCGTGTTCTGGTATTATACCACCTATAACGGCATGAGCGGCTGGGTGTCCTCCCAGTATCTCAGCAGCGGCGGCGCGGCCACCGGCTCCGCCACCACCACCGGCGAGGTCAACATGCGCACCGGCGCGGGCCTCAATTACAAGTCGGTGGGCGTCCTGAAGAAGGGCGTCTCCGTGACCTACGACGCCTACGCCACGGACAACCGCAACGTGATGTGGTATCGCGTCAGCTACAACGGCGTCCGGGGCTGGGTTTCCTCCAAGTATCTGAAGATGGGCGGCTCCACGCCCACCCCCACCCCCGTGGCCGAGAAGATCACCACCACCGGCAACGCCAACCTGCGCAGCGGCGCGGGCCTCAACTACAGCGTGCTGACCGTGGTCAAGAAGGGCACTGCGCTGACCTATGACAACGCCCTCCGGGACGGCCGGGGCGTGGTGTGGTATCATGTGAACCACAACGGCGTGAAGGGCTGGATCTCTTCCGCCAACACCACCAAGGGCGGCTCCGCGCCTACCCCCGTCGCGCCCAAGGTCATCACCACCGGCAGCGTGAACATGCGCGCCGGCGCGGGCCTCAACTACGCCACGCTGGGCGCCATCAAGGCCGGCGTGACCATGACCTACGACGCCACCGCCGTGGACGGCCGGGGCGTGGTCTGGTATCATGTGAACTACAACGGAACCAAGGGCTGGATCTCCGCCGCCTACGCCCGCGTGGCCGGCTGAAAACCGCGCTGAAACACACGACAAATGAGAACAGGAGAGTATGGCACAATGAAAAAATTCATCATGGCAATGATTCTGGTCGTCGCGCTGGCCGCGTCCGCGTGCCTGGCCGAGGTTGTGAATCCCGAGGAATCCTACGCCGGCGGCTGGTCCGATGAGGCGCAGGGCGTGTATGCCGATATCGTGATCAACGAGGACGGCACCTTCGGCATCTTCGTGGTGTATGATGACGCGGACGGCACCCCCGTCTACTGCGAGATGAACGCGGTCTACGACGTGAACGCCGGCGGCCTGGTCTACACCGACGGCACGAAGTACGCGGTCATGACCAATGAGAACGACGAGTTTGAGCAGGAGCCGGTGTGGGAAGGCACCAGCAGCGGCCTGTTCTGCTACAACGAAGAGGGCCAGCTGCTCTGGGAGGACGACCGGGAAGAGCTGGACAGCGGCATGATCCTGAGCCGCATCGAGCTGGACTTCAAGATGATCGCCCCCATGTTCTACGAGCTGGACGTGAACGACCTGCCGGACGGCATCTATCCCGTGGCCTTCGACCGCGACAACATCGTGGAGACTGAGGACGGCGTGTGCTTCAACGGCGTCATGATCTTCACCACCGACCTGTATGACATCGTGGACATCAACACCCTGAACGTGGGCGACATCCTGCTGTGGGACGAGCAGGTCGTCGAGGTGGAGACCATCGAAAAGGACGAGGACGGCGCCGTGGTCATCAACGGCGGCTATGACAACGACGGCTGCATGCTGATGCCCGTGGAGGAGAGCAACTGCTACGTGGTGGTGCTGGACGACGACTACAACACCTACACCGCCTACGGCGAGACCGACCTGACCCTGGCCGAGACCGCCACCTACACCGACGCCTCCCTCCCGGACGCCGATCCCGTCACCGCGGATTACGCCGGCATCGTGGAGGCCATCAAGGGCGCCGAGCTGGATGTGTTCACCTACCTCAACACCACCATCCGCGTGGAGAATGGCCAGATCGTGGAGATCAACCGCCACTTCATGCCGTAATTCATCATCGCGAAACACGGCGGGCCGCCGGGGCAGCAAAAACGCCCCGGCGGCCCGTTTTATCAATTTTACAGCTCCTCCTCCATCAGCTCCTCGCGGATTGTCTCCAGCACGTCCCGGGGCTCCAGGACGGGCCTGAGCTGCTCCGGCATGCCGCCCAGCAGCGGATCCTGCTGGCACACGGCCCGCCAGTCGCAGCGGTCGCAGGCGTTGAAGCCGCTCATCTTCTTGGGGGCGATGGCGGTCTTGCCGGAGAGGATGCCCCGGGTGATGGATTCGGCGGCCCGGATGGCGTGCCGGATCAGCAGGTCGAAGCCGTCCTCGTCCATCATGGAGACAGAGGATTTGGGGGTGCCGTCGTTTTTGAGAGTCAGGTTGACGATCTTGTCCACCTCCGGCGACATGGCCGCCAGCACCGCCTGATCGTCGATGTACAGGCCGCTCAGCCGCAGCGCCCGGTTGCGCTCGCCCTCCACCACGTCCGGGTCCCGGGAATCCGAGTCCACCACCGGGTCGGCCACCTTGAAGTAGAACGCGCCGGCCGGCCGGGAGTCCGCGCGGCCCAGCGCCACGGCCAGGTAGATGATGAGCTGCAGCTGCAGGCCGAAGTATAGCCTGGCGAGGTTCATTTCGCTCTGGCCGCTCTTGTAGTCGATCACCCGTAGCCAGGTCTCATCGCCGTCGTTCCAGGCGTCGATGCGGTCGACTCGGCCCCTGAGGGGCACCTGGCCCAGCTCGGTGTGCAGTACCACGGCGGGGGCGAAATCGCCGAAATCCACCTCCAGGGCGAAGGGCTGGAAGGCGCTGCCGGTCAGCTGCTTTGTGACGGTGCGGGCAGCCCGGCGGGCCACGGCGCGCATGCGGCGGCTGTAGGCCAGCATCACCGGATTGTCGCTGAGGGGGCCGTCCATCATGGGGGCCAGCAGCCGCTCGGCCACGGCGTCCATGCGGGCCACGGCCTCCTCGGCGGAGAGCCCGGCCAGGCCCTCCCGGGTATTGCGCAGGAAGTCCTTCAGCGCGTCGTGGTAGAAGGTGCCCTCGTCCGCGGGTTTGAGCTCGTAGGGCTGGAGTTCCACCGGGCGCAGGCCGTACTGCACGAAGTGCATGAAGGGGCAGGCGGCGTAGCGCTCCAGCCGGGTGACGCTCATGGACGTGGGTCCCCCGTACAGCCGGCGGGCGGTATTCCGGTCGATGTCCTCGGACACGGCCCGCTTTTTCGCGGCGCGGCGCAGGGTCTCCAGGGCGGCGCGGCCCGTCTCGGTGGCGTAGAGCGCGGCGGCGGCGCCTCGGGCGGCCTCGGTGAGCCCGCCGCCGCTCACCTGGGCGGAGAGCCGGGACAGGGCGGCGTCCGGCGCGTTCAGCAGCAGCCGTTCCGTGGCCTCGGCTCCGGCGAAGCCGCCGGCGTCGGCCAGTTTGGGGAAGACGGCCCTCAGCCGCCCCACCACCGCGCCGGGCTGCAGCGCCGCGCCTTCCGCGTCGGACTGGGACCAGGTGAACACCACGAAGTCGCCGGCCATGGCCAGGGTGGCGGCCAGGTCGATGCCTGCCAGCCGGGCCCGGTCGTTTTCGTCCGGCGCCAGCCACACGTCCTTTTCGTCGCCCAGCAGCTCCCGCTCGTGGGCCTGAAACAGCCCGCCGGGAGACGTGGCCCGGCGCTCGTTGCAACCCATGACGAACAGCAGCCCCACGCCCTCGGCCCGCAGGTGGCTGAGGCTGCCGGCCATCACCGCGTCGCCGGACTGGGGCAGGGGCTTGATGTCCGACGCGGCCAGGGACTGGGACAGCAGCTCGCTGAGATCCCGGGCGGTGAGATGGGTGTCTCCCATGAGGGCCGCCAGCTGATCCATGGTGGTCAGCAGCCGGTTCCACACCTGGGCGTTTTCGTTGGCGGCCTCGTTCAGGCCCAGCTGCTTCAGCCGCGCCTCCTGGGCCTTGAGCCGATTGTATGCGTCCGCGCCCTCCAGCAGGCCCCACAGGGCGGCCAGCTGGCCCCGGGTGTCATTGGCGGCCCCAAACGCCGCCTCGAAGGCGGCCAGGGGCTCCACCAGCTTCGCGCGCAGCGGCTCCAGCTCTTCGTCCCGCTGGTCGCGATAGCGGTGCAGCGGCTTTTTCCAGAGCATGCCGCGAAGGCCCTGCTCCAGGGCGCAGTCGGCCATTCGGTCGGCCTCGTCGGGGGAGAGGGCGGTGTAGCCGGTGCGCATGAGCCGCTCCATGTCCTCGGCCTGCCACCCGGCGGACACCAGGCGCAGCGCGGTGAGCAGAAACTGGGCCAGGGGATTGCGGTCCGCTCCCCGGCCGCTCTCCAGGAACACGGGCACCTCGTAAAGCGCCGCCGCCCGGGCCAGCGCGCCGGCGTAGGTCTCCAGGTCGAAACAGGCGATGGCGGCATCGCGATAGCGCATTTTGCCGCTCATGGCCCGCTGGCGGATGGCGGCCATCACCAGCATGGCCTCGTCCAGGGGATTGCGGCGGGAGGCCATGCGCACGCGCCGGGGGATCTCCGGATAGGGCTGAGGCGGGAAGCAGTTGATCTCATTCAGCAGGTGGGTGAGCTCGGCGGGCCGCTCGGCCTCCGGGGGCTCCTCCAGGGATTCCCGGGTCCAGTCGATCCCGGCCTCCACCAGGGCCTTCACCAGCCGCTCAAAGGTGCGCCGCACCGGCTGGAAGGCCTCCGCGTCCCGGGCGGCCTCGTTTGAGGGCAGGGGCAGCAGCAGCGACACCTGCCGGGAGGCGGCCAGGCTGACAATCAGGGTGGCCAGCGTGGGGGAGATGAGCTCGAAGCCGTAGGCCCACACCCGGGCCCCCCGCAGGAAGGGCGCGGCCTCCATGCGCTCCACCGCCCGGGCCAGCTCGTCCTCGCCGTCCATGAAGCGGCCCGAGAGCGTCTCCTCATAGGCGGACCAGATCACGGACAGATCGGCGAGCTTCAGCCTGAGGGGCCCTTTCAGGCCGTCCGCCAGGCCGGCCAGCCGCTCGGGGGTATAGCCCGCCTGCTTCAGCTCCTTCACCTGCCGGGCGGCCAGCTCGCTGAAGCCGGGCCGGTGCTGCGCGCCCCGATACCAGCCCAGGTCGCGGCTGTTTTTCCGGAGCGCCGCGTGCATGAGCATCACCCGGCCCCGCTCGTCCACGCGCACGGCCGTGGGCCGGCCCGCCGCCTCGAACAGGCGGGAGATCAGCCGGGCGGGAGACATCACCTGCAGCCGGAATGAACCCGCCAGCCCCAGCGCGGCGATGACGCCCCGCTCGGACTCCAGGGTGTACTGCTCCGGCACCAGCACGATCAGCGGCGCGTCGGAGCCGTCCTCCAGCGCCGATTTCAGTTCTTCATACAGCCGGGGCCGCAGCGCCCGCGCCCGGCCGGTGAGAAAGCGGATGGACATGGCCGCGGCCTCCCCTCATGGCGTCATTCCTCGTCGTATTCCCCGTATTCGCAGCCCACGTGGGTGGCCTCGATCTCGTCCACCAGGGACAGCTCGCCGTCCTTTCGGTCATACAGGCGCACGGTGCCCCAGCCGTTGCCGCCGTTGAACAGGCGGTTGTGGCGCTTGGAGCCGTCCGGGGCCTCGTAGTTGACCAGCAGCATGTCCTTTTTCAGGCAGTGGATCTCCGTCTCCATGGCGGCGTGGACGGTCTCCTGCCGCACATGCCAGATCACCTCGTCCTCCTTTTCATCGAAGGAGAACTCGGTCTTCACGTTCAGCCACACGTGGGAGAAGTTGAAGTCGTATTCCCGGCCCTCGTGGCAGAAGGCCCCCAGCAGCCGCCGGTCCAGGGGCACGAAGTAGATCTTCGGCCGGCCGCCGCCGATGTCGAAGGCGCTGTGCTCCAGGCGCTTCCCGGTGAGCCGGCTGGTGAGGCAGCTGGAGGCCAGCCACACCCAGGGGCTGGTGAAGTCCCGGCCCCAGTTCTTGTCCGCGTAGCCGAAGCTCTTTTCGGGCGACACGATATAGCGCCGGCCGTTCCACTCCACCCAGCCCGAATAGGCGGTCTTCATGCCCTCGGCGTGCCAGTACATGGCGGCCCCGTAGCCCACGTTGAAGGCGATCTGCTTATCGACGGTCAGCTCCCAGCGCATCTCGCCCGAATCGCACATCCATTCCGGATGGGCCTGCGCCGCCTCCGGTGAGACGGACACGCTGCCCCGCAGCTCGGTCTCGCAGGCCAGGCAGTCCGCCGCCTCCACCCGATAGGGCGCGTCCTCATGAAGGGTCACATCCTTCCAGGCGAAGAAGCGGTGCAGCTGGGCGTGATCCTCGCCCCAGGCCCCGGCCTTGACCATCAGGTAGGAGGGGCGCTTGCCCGCCGCCCGGTTGGCGGGGAGCTGGCCCAGCACCGGTTCCTCCTCGGCCAGGGCGGGATTGCACAGGAAGAACTCGATGAAGAACGGCTTGTCCTCGCCGGTCTCCTCGTCCTGCGCGGTAAAGGAATGCCACCACCAGTCGTAGCCGTGGTGGCGCAGCGGCCCGTGCAGCATGCACGCGTCGCGGGATATGTCGTGATGATTGAACATGTCTGTCCGTCCTTTTTTTACGGATTGGCCTCGCTGTGCAGGTGGGCGAAGTCCCGCACCTTGTCCCAGGCCACGGTGAAGCCCGCGCCGTGGGAGCAGAACACCGAATCCGGCGTGTCGTCCGCCAGGGGATTGTAGCCCCGCTCGGCGATGATGGCGTCCGCGTCCTCACAGGGGGCGTAGTGATCCAGCCGCCAGGCCAGGGCGCCCCGGCCGTGGGTGAGGGCCGCCAGCGTCTCCTGATAGCCCGACAGCCGGGAGAAGGGCGCTTCGCCGGATATGAGCAGCTCGTCGCCCTCCATCAGCGGGGGCTTCGCGTCGGCCCGCATGCGGCTCAGATCCCCCAGCACCCTGCCCAGGGCCTCGCCGGGCGCGCGCAGCTCAAACCGGCACACCGGCTCCAGCAGCACGCCTTTCGCCCGCATGAGGGCGTTTCGGATGGCCCGGTAGGTGGCCTCCCGGAAATCGCCGCCCTCGGTGTGCTTCAGGTGGTCGCGGCCGGCCAGCAGGGTGATCTTCACGTCGGTGAGGGGCGCGCCGATGAGGATGCCCTTGTGGGCGTATTCGAACACGTGGGTCTCGATGAGCCGCTGCCAGTTCAGGGCCAGGTCGTCCACATGGCAGGCGGAGGCGAAGGCGATGCCGCTGCCCCGGGGGCCGGGCTCCAGCTTCAGGTGCACCTCGGCGTAGTGCCTGAGGGGCTCGTAGTGCCCGATGCCGCAGGCCGGCGCGGCGATGGTCTCCAGATACCGCACCCGGCAGGGGCCGAAGTCGATTTTGATGCCGAACCGGCTCAACGCCAGCTCCCGGATGACCTCCAGCTGGATCGCGCCCATCACCTGCAACTCGACGCTCTGTGTGGCCTCGCTCCAGGACACGCCCAGCATGGGCTCCTCTTCCTCCAGCTGGCGCAGGCACTCCAACATTTTCGTGGGATGGATGTCCGATGGGAACAGCACCCGGGCGGCCATCAGCGGCTCGGTGATGAAGCGGCTCTTTTCGCACACCGCTCCCACCAGGTCGCCGGGTTTCACGCCGGCCAGCCCCGCCGCGGCCACCAGATCTCCCGCCGAGGCGGAGGCCGCCTGGCGAAACTTCGCGCCGTTGTATATCCGCAGCTCGTTTACCTTGGCCGGGCCTTCGGGGGTCATGATCTCGTCCCGGGCGGAAAGGGTGCCGGCGGTGATCTTGAGGAAGGTCATGCGGTTGCCCTGGGGGTCGAAGCGCACCTTGGCGGCCCGGGCCTGGAAGGACTGGGCCGCGCGGGCATGGTAGTCGGTGTCGGTGAGCAGGGAGAGCATGGAGAGAAACGCTTCCACGCCCTCGTCCTTCAGGGCGGAGCCGGCCATCATGGGAAACAGCGTTCGGCTTTTCACCTGCTTTTTCAGCGAATCCAGCCACTTGGCCCGGTCGTAGCCGGTGGAAAAGAGGGCGTCCATGAGGGCCTCGTCGTTTTCCGCCACGGCCTCCGCGGCCGCCTCGGAGAGGATGCCGTCCTTTGAGAAGCCGCCCCGCAGGTCCAGAATGTCCGGCGAGAGCCGCTCCCGAACCCGGCGCAGCGTCCCGTCCGGATCGGCCCCCGCCCGGTCGGTCTTGTTGAGAAACAGGAAGGTGGGCACGCCGTAGTCCGCCAGCAGCCGCCACACCGTCTCCGTGTGACTCTGAACGCCCTCCACGCAGCTGACCACCAGCACGGCGTAGTCCATCACGGACAGCGCCCGCTCCATCTCGGAGGAGAAGTCCGCGTGGCCTGGGGTGTCCACCCAGTACCAGGTGTCGCCGTCGTAGTCGAAGGTGGCCTGATCGGAGAAGATGGTGATGCCCCGGGCCTTTTCCAGGGGATGGAGATCCAGAAAGGCGTCCTGATGATCCACCCGGCCGGGGGTGCGCAGGGCGTGGGCGTGGCAGAGGATCTGCTCGGAGAAGGTGGTCTTCCCGGCGTCCACGTGGGCGAGAATGCCGATTGTCTTCTTCATGGCCGGCGTCTCAGTTGTGGTAGAGGTTCTGGCTCTCGTGCTTGGGATCGCAGGTGAGGTTGATGCCCAGCTTGTGTAGCGTGCGCTCGTCCACGCTGGAGAGGATGACGGTGGCGTGGGCCTCGCAGCCCCGCAGCTTCTTGAGCTGCTCCAGCGCCAGCTTGGCCAGCGGGTTGGTCACGGCGCAGATGCTCAGGGCCAGCAGGATCTCGTCGGTGTGCAGCCGGGGATTCTGGCTGCCCAGGTAGTTGATCTTCAGGTCCTGGATGGGCTCGATCACCGCCTTCGAGAGCAGGTCCAGCTCCTTGTTGACCCCGCCCAGGGCCTTGAGGGCGTTGAGCAGCATGCCGGCGGTGGCCCCCAGGAGGGAACTGGTCTTGCCGGTGACGATCTGGCCGTCGGGCAGCTGAATGGCGGCGGCGGGCTTGCCGGTCTCGGCCTCCACCTGGGCCGCCGCGGCCACCACGGGCCGCTCGTCGATGCTGATGCCGGCCTTGCTCATGAGCAGTTCGATCTTGTTCACGGCGCTCTGCTCGGCCCGGCCCCGCTTCAGGAGGCAGGCGGTGTTGTAGTAGCGGCGGATGATCTCCTGGCGGGAGGCCTCCCGGCAGGCCTCGTCGTCCACGATGCAGTAGCCCGCCATGTTGACGCCCATGTCGGTGGGGGACTTGTAGGGCGAGGCGCCCTGAATGCGCTCGAACATGGCGTTCAGCACCGGGAAGACCTCCACGTCCCGGTTGTAGTTCACCGTGGTCACGCCGTAGGCCTCCAGGTGGAAGGGGTCGATCATGTTCACGTCGTTCAGGTCGGCGGTGGCGGCCTCGTAGGCCAGGTTCACCGGGTGGTTCAGGGGCAGGTTCCAGATGGGGAAGGTCTCAAACTTGGCATAGCCGGCCTTGATGCCCCGCTTGTTCTCGTGATACAGCTGGGACAGGCAGGTGGCCATCTTGCCGGAGCCGGGGCCGGGGGCGGTGACGATCACCAGGGACCTGTCGGTCTCGATGTACTCGTTGCGGCCGTAGCCCTCGTCGCTGACGATCTTTTTCACGTTGGAGGGATAATCGGGGATGAGGTACAGCCGGAACACCTTCACGCCCAGGCTCTCCAGCCGGGCCTTGAAGGCGTCCGCGGCGGCCTGGCCGGTGTAGTGGGTGATGGCCACGCTGCCCACGTACAGCCCCACGCCCCGGAAGGCGTCGATGAGGCGCAGCGTGTCGGCGTCGTAGGTGATGCCCAGGTCGCCCCGCAGCTTGTTGGCGCCGATGTCGTTGGCGTTGATGGCGATGACGATTTCGGCCTGATCCTTGAGCTTTAAGAGCATTTGCAGCTTGCTGTCCGGCTGGAAGCCCGGCAGCACCCGGGAGGCATGGTTGTCGTCGAACAGCTTGCCGCCGAATTCGAGGTACAGCTTGCCGCCGAATTCGTTGATGCGCTTGAGGATGTGCGCCGACTGCATGGAGAGATATTTGTCGTTGTCAAAGCCCTGCCTCATCATAATTCACCCTCCGATTGTCCTTTGTGGTCGCGGGCCGCCCGTGGCGGCGAAAATACAAACAT
>CADARO010000008.1 GCA_902790345.1 uncultured Eubacteriales bacterium
GCTGGTCCGGGAAGGCCGGCGCGGCACAGGCGGCGTGGGCCTGCTCCAGCAGCGCGGCCAGCAGCAGCCGCTCCCGGGTGGGGGCGTCCAGGGCGGTCATGGGCCGGGGAAAATCGCGCCAGAACCCCGGCGCGCGGGTCATATCATCGGATGGCATGGGACAGGCTTCCTTTCGGCGGGCGTTTTTTCTCAGCATGTCCCGCCGCGCGCCGCCTCATACCCCGCAAAAAAAGGGGGCTGTCTCAAAACGCGCGGTTTTGAGACAGCCCGGTGGCAAGCGGTGAAGTCATTTTTTCTTTTTCGAGGGCTTTGCCGGCTGGGCGGCGCTGGCGGGATGGGGCCGCTCGGCGGGGTTCAGCATGCTCAGCTCCAGGGTATCCGGGTCCACCTTCTCCAGCGCGGCGTAGGTCTGGGTGTCGGTGGGCAGGCCCTTCCGGCTCAGGCGGCTCTCGGCGGTCTTCTTGATGATGGAGTAGATGACCCCGTAGGTGGGCACGCAGAGGATCATGCCGGTGATGCCGAACAGGCCGCCGCCGATGAGGATGGAGAGCATCACGCCCAGGGAGGACACGCCGGTGGTGTTGCCCAGGATCTTGGGGCCGATGACGTTGCCGTCCAGCTGCTGCAGCACGATGATGAAGATCACGAAGATGAGGCATTTGACCGGATCCAGCATCAGCACCAGGAAGGCCGAGGGCACCGCGCCGATGATGGGGCCGAAGTAGGGAATGATGTTGGTCACGCCCACCACGATGCTGATCAGCAGGGCGTAGGGGATGCCCAGGATCATGGTGCCCAGGAAGCACAGCACGCCGATGATCATGGAGTCCAGGAGCTTACCCACCAGGAAGCCCTTGAACACGTGCAGCGTGTAGCGCGCCTCCTGCATCACGGCGTTGGCCTGGGCGGGCTTGCTCATGGTGAAGAGCAGCTTCTTCGCCTGGCCCAGGATGCGCTGCTTGCTGAACAGCACATAGATGGACACGATCAGGCCGATGAGGAAGTTGTACACGTAGGTGCCCGCTTCCTTCAGGCCGCTGGCCACCACGCCGGTCACCCGGGTGAGGGTGGTGAGCAGGTCGTTTTTCAGGAATTCGGCCACCTTTTCCTCGATGGCGCCCAGCTGCTCCTCCACGTTCTCCAGGTAGGGCTGGAGCACCGGATAGTCTTCCGCCATGCCGCTGGCCCATTTGCTCAGGTTTTCGGCGTAGCGGTCGAAGTTGGAGACCAGGGTGCGCAGGCTGTCGATCACCTGAGGCACGATGGACTGAACCAGGAAGGTGATGACTGCGATGAGCACGATCTCGCTGATGACGATGCCGATGGCCCGGTGCGCCTTTTGAAGCCGGGGCGTCAGCGGCCGGCCCTTGCGGGGGATCCGGGCCAGCAGCCGCGTGATGGTCATGACCAGCGAGTCCAGGATGAAGGCGATGATCAGGCCGTAGGATATGGGCGCCAGGATGCCGCTCAGCGTCTTGAAGGAGGCCACGATGCCGCTCCATCGCAGGATCAGAAAGTAAAACGATATGCCCGCGATGATGATGAGCGTGACTGTGACGCCCCAGTTAAAGTAGGTCCGGTATTTATCTTTAATCATCATTATCCCCTCGGATCTGGCTTATGTTTCCCTCTCTCATTATAGCGTTTTGGCCCTGGATTGTAAACCTCCAAAAAGACAAAAACGCGCCGCGCATCGCTCGATGCGCGCGGCGCGTCCGGGTAGGATTGCGCTTATTCCTCCGTCACGGGCTCCCGCTCCCGGAAGAGCAGCGAGACGGACCACAGGCCCGCCAGACCCACGATGGCGTAGATGATCCGACTGAGCGTGGCGGTCTGGCCGCCGCAGAGCCAGGCCACCGCGTCGAACTGAAACAGCCCCACCAGCAGCCAGTTCAGCGCGCCGATGATCACCAGGACCAGAGAAATCCTGTCCATCATTTCATTCCACATCCTTTCGCTTCATGCCGCCGCTTTGTCGGGCGGAACGCTCTCATTATGGCCCGCCGGGGCGGTTTTCATGCCCTTGTTCGCATTTTATATAAAATTTTGTGAATATTTGAGAAAAATAGCAGTACCCACAGGCTGCATGAATATGATATACTATAATAAACGGCCGGATATTGCCGGTCAAATATGAAAAGGAGGAATCGCGTTATGAAAAAATCCCTTGCCGTCATTCTGGCGGTTCTCGTCGCCCTGGGTGCCGGCGTGTCCGCGCTGCTGGGCGTGCGCCTGAACGCCGCCAACAGGCAGGTGAGCAGCCTGACCGCCGAGCGCGACCAGCTGACCGCGTCCGCTCAGACGCTGACCAGCGAGAAGGAAAAGGACGCCGCCGCGTCCGCCGAGCGCATCGCCGCGCTGGAAGCGGAGGCCGCGTCCCTCACCGCCCAGGCCGAGGCGGCTCAGAAGGAAATCGCCTCGCTGAACGGGCAGATCGCCTCGCTGCAGGGCGACCTGGCCGCCGTTCAGGACCGGCTCGCCACCGCTCAGAGCGAGCTGGAGGCCAGCCAGGCTGTCAGCGGCACCGTGCCCGGCCTTGAGAACAGCCTGGGCCAGGCGCAGGCCGACCTGACCGCCGCCCAGGAGACCGACAAGCAGCGGCTGGCCGCCATCGCGGACCTGCAGGCCCGCCTGGAAACCTGCACAGCCGAGCTGACCGAGTACACCACCCGCTACAACGAGACGCTGGCGAAGCTGACCGCCGCCGAGGAAGACCTGGCCGGCAAGGCCGCCCTGCTTGACGAGGCCAACAAGCTGCTGGCCGACAAGACCGGCGAGGCGGATCAGCTCACCAAACAGGTGGCCCAGCTGAATGAGAGCCTCACCAAGGCGCAGGAGGATCTGAGCGGCACGCGCGCCCTCCTGACCGAGGCCGAAACCGCCCGGGACGCCGGCGTGGAGAAGCTGAACCAGCTCACGGCGGATTACGCCGCGCTGCAGCAGAGCGCGGGCGAGACCGGCGACGCCCTCAAGACCGCGCAGGAGCAGCTGGCCGCCGCGCAGACCGCCGCCGCGTCCGCCGAGGAGAACGCCGCGAACCTGCAAACCGCGCTGAACACCGCCAAGGCCGACGCCGAAACCGCCCTGAAGGCCGCCCAGGAGAAGGCCGCCGAGGCCGCGAATGAGCAGGTGGCCGAGGCCGTGAAGGAGGCGGAAGGCAAGGCCGCCGAAGCCCTTCAGGCCGCCGTGAAGGCCGCAGAAGACAAGGCTGCCGAGGCCGTGAAGGCCGCTGAGGACAAGGCTGCCGAAGCTGTGAAGGCCGCAGAAGACAAGGCTGCCGAAGCCGTGAAGACCGCCGAGGACAAGGCTGCCGAAGCCGTGAAGACCGCCGAGGACAAGGCCGCCGAAGCCGTGAAGGCCGCAGAAGACAAGGCTGCCGAAGCCGTGAAGACCGCCGAGGACAAGGCCGCCGCGCTGCAGGCCCAGCTTGACACCGCGAAGGCCGAGGCCGAAGCCGCCGCCCAGACCGGCAGTGAGGAAGCCGCCGCGGCCGTGAAGGCCGCTGAGGACAAGGCCGCCGAGGCGGAGAAGACCGTTGCCGAGCTCACCGCCCAACTGGACGCGGCTGCGAAGGCCGCCGAGGACAAGGCCGCCGAGGCGGAGAAGACCATCGCCGAACTCACCGCCCAGCTGGAGGCCCAGGGTGAGGAAGCCCAGGGCGAAGCCGGCGAGGGCGACGATGATGTGGCCGAGCTGCAGGCGCAGGTGGCCGAGCTCACCGCCGACCGGGACTACTGGCAGGGCCAGGTGAAGTCGCTGGCCACCGACCTGAACAACTACATGACGGAGGATCGCTTCCCCCGCTTTGAGAGCGAGGACATGGCGCTGAGCCTGACCATGCCGGCGCACACCCGCCTGATCGCCTTCAACGGCCTGCTGCACATCGTCTCCGCCGACGAGCAGGCTCAGGTGGAGCTGAGCGTGTGGGCCGACGGCAACGACCAGCCCTACGCCCCCGGCGAGGTGGACATCCGCCAGCTGTGGCTCACCGTGGCGGAGAGCCTGGGCGGCGAGCTGCCCGAAGCCGAGGAGACGGAGAACCCGGCGGGCTGCCGCGCCACCATGCTGGGCGAGGACGGCGAGAACGTGGTGTGGCTGTTCGAGGGTAAGAGCCTGGTCTACGTGCTGGAGGCCGCCGGCGAGAGCGGCTCGGTGGAATCCCTCATCACCCAGATCATGGCGGGCATCGAATTCAGATAATTTCACAAGCGCAAAAACGCGCCGCCGCGAGGGCGTTCTCCCTTCGCGGCGGCGCTGTTTTCTGTTGACATCGCCCTGAATTGACGGTAGAATAATAACGGAGATTTTACGAAGGGAACGACCGAAATGATGAAAAAGAGAATGCTTTCACTGCTGCTGGCGCTGACCCTGCTGTTCGGCGCGGCCTGCGCGGAGGAGCTCAGGCTGGCCGCGTCGCCGGTGAACCTGACGCCGCTGGAGCGCTACGCCGCCTGGACGGAGGAGGGGAGCGCCTGGCGCGTGTATTCCAACGAGACCGTGGCGGCGCTGAATCAGCTGGGGGGCGAGCTGGGCAACAGCGTGGGGTATTTCTATCTCGCCCTCAGCGGCGACCGGGCGGAGGGCGTCGTTCAGCCCGAGCTGGTGTTCTGCTACGCCGGGCCCCGGACGCTGAACGCGGACACTGCCTGCCTGGTGGTGGACCGGACCCGCTACGACTTCAAAACCACCCATGAGACGGCCACCATCGGCCGGGCGACGGTGGAGATCATGCGCGCGCCGCTGGACGCGGCGGGCATCAAAGCCATGCGGCAGCTGTACGTGGCCCGGGAGGTGCACGTCCGGCTGCTGGGCGACTATTCCTACGCCTTCGACCCGGTGGAGCGGGACACCTACGCTTCCACCCGGCAGCAGGTGGAGGCCTCCTCGCTGAAGGGCGTCTCCGCCATGCTCACCGAGCTGGACCGGCTGGGCATCGCGGGATATGACCTGTGGGACCTCAACGCCGCCCGCTGGGAGCGGCTCTACGGCTTCAGGCCCCGGGTGGAGACCCGTGCCCTGGGCCGGGAGGCGGCGGACGCCTCCATTGCGCTGAACAACGATTTTGAAATGCTGGCCCGGGAGGACAACGGCCAGGCCGTGCGCCGGCTGCAGGAGCTGCTGATGGAGAAGGGCTACATGCAGGGCCGGCCGGACGGCAGCTTCGGCGACGGCACCGACCGCGCCGTGCGGGCCGCCCGCCGCTACTGGGGCATGATGGAATGCGGCGTCGCGGATCGGGCCCTCATTGACGCGCTGTCGGGCGGGGCCGCGGCGGAAAAGGCGGAAGCGCCCGAAACCCGCGCGCTGACCCCTCTGGGCGGCGTGTGCGAGGCTGGGCTGAGCCGCTGCTGGTTCGCCGGGGCGTTTTCCTCGGAGAAGGGCGACACCCGCGCCGCCGTCAACGCGGACGACACGCTGTTCATCGCCGAGGGCCGGGTGCTGAATACCTCTTCCGAGGAGCTGACCTTCTACCGGCAGCTCAGCGCGGCGCTGAGCCTGGGCGAGGTGAGCTATCCCTGCACTCTGGTGTGCGAGATCGACGCGGGCGCCCGGTTCGACACGGCGCTGCTGCCCCTGGGAGAGGCCCGGCTGATGATCTACGCCGAGATTCCCGCCCGGATCGCCGGGGCCGGCGACTGGACGCTCACCCTGTCGGCGGGCGGCGAAACCCTGACTTATACCGTGACGGGAGGAAAATGAGATGGAACTCAAGATGAAGCTGGTCAGCCCGCTGGAAAAGGTGTTTTTGGATGAGGAGCCCCTGGAAAAGCCGGAGGCCGGCCCCATCGAGGGCTTTCAGAACGAGACGATTTCCTTCCAGGCGGCGTATTCCCTGACGAGCCCGGACGCGCGGCTGTGGGTGTGGCCGAAGGTCATCTCCCCGCTGGAGAAGTACATCCGGGTGCGCACCGTGCGGCACTTGCCCGTGCGCTTCGCCTGTCTGCCGGACAGCGGCGACAACTACCTGCGCAAGACCCCGGGCCTCTATCCCGACCTGCTGCGGGACATCGTGCCGAAGAAGCTGCACGCCTATTACGGCCAGTGGGACACCCTGTGGATCGACGTGGAGCCGAACGGCCAGGTGGCGCCGGGCACCTATCCCGTGGAGATCGCCATGCTGCGGGAGGCTACCGGCGAGGAGCTGGCCCGGCTCAGCGTGAAGGTGACCATCCTGCCGGGGATGCTGCCCAGGCAGACCCTCATCCAGACCAGATGGTTCCACTATGACTGCCTGGCCCACTACTACCATGTGCCGGTGTTCTCGGAGGAATTCTGGCGCATCACCGAGAACTTCATGCGGGTGGCGGTGAAGCGGGGCTTCAACATGATGCTCATGCCCATCCACACCCCGCCTCTGGACACCCGGGAGGGCGGCGAGCGGCTCACCGTGCAGCTGGTGGACGTGTATCGGAACGGCGGCGAATACAGCTTCGGCTTCGACAAGCTGCGCCGCTGGGTGGACATGGCGAAGCGGTGCGGCGTGGAGTATTTCGAGGCGGCGCACCTGTTCACCCAGTGGGGCGCCCGGGCCACGCCCAAGATCATGGCCACGGTGGACGGCGAGTACCGGCGCATTTTCGGCTGGGACGTGCCCGCCGACAGCGACGAATACCGGGCCTTCATCGACGCCTACCTGCCCGCGCTCATCGCGGAGCTGAAGGCGCTGGGCATCGACGGGCGCTGCTCCTTCCACATCTCCGACGAGCCCGGCGAGGATCACCTGGAGAGCTACCTGAAGGCCAAGGCGATGGTGAAAAAGCACCTGGCGGACTATCCCATCATGGACGCCCTGTCCAACATCCGGTTCTACGAGAGCGGCGCGGTGGAACGGCCGGTGCCCGCCATCAACCACATGGACGATTTCGTGGCCGCGAAGATCCCCGGCCTGTGGACCTATTACTGCGTGGGCCAGCACAGGGACGTGACCAACACCTTCATGGCCATGCCCTCGGCGCGCACCCGCATCCTGGGCGTGCAGCTGTATAAATACGACATTGCGGGCTTCCTGCAGTGGGGCTACAACTTCTACGGCACCCAGTATTCCGACTTCCAGGTGGATCCCTTCGCCGTGACCGACGGCGAGGCCTTCACCCCGGCGGGCGACTGCTTCCAGGTGTATCCCGGGGAGGGCGGCGTGCCGGAGGAGTCCATCCGCATGATGGTGGCCGGCCACGCCATGCAGGATCTCAGAGCCATGCGGCTGCTGGAGTCGCTGCGGGGCCGGGAGGCGGTGCTGTCCCTCATCGACGAGGGCCTGGCGGAGCCCGTCAGCTTCACCCGCTATCCCAAGGATGCCATGTACCTTCTGAACCTGCGCCGCCGGATCAACCGGGCCATCGTCGAGGCGCGGGCCAATTAAACAAACGGAGAACAGAACATGAAGACAATCAGCGATGTGAAATGCTTCCTGCTGGACATGGACGGCACCTTCTACCTGGGCGATCAGCTGATCGACGGCTCCCTGGAGTTCATCCAGGCGGTGGTTGACAGCGGGCGGGACTACTACTTCCTCACCAACAACTCCTCCCACAACGCCGCCCACTACGTGAAAAAGCTGGCGAAGATGGGGCTGACCGTGCCCCGCGAGAAGGTGCTCACCTCCGGGCAGGCCACGGCCATGAAGGTCACGCAGCTCTATCCCGGCCAAAAGGCCTTCGTGCTGGGCAACAGCTTCCTCTTCGAGGAGCTGGCCGAATACGGCGTGCTCATCGATCAGGAACACCCGGACTACGTGATCATCGGCTATGACACCACCCTGGACTACGCCAAGATGACCGCCGTGTGCGATTTCGTGAGGGCGGGGCTGCCCTACGTGGCCACCCATCCGGACTTCAACTGCCCCACCGAGACCGGCTTCGCCCCGGACATCGGTGCCATCATCGCCTTCATCGAGGCCTCCACCGGCCGCCGGCCGGATCTCATCATCGGCAAGCCCTACGTGGGCATCGTGGAGGCGGCGCTGGAGCGCACCGGCCTTCGGGCCGATCAGCTGGCCATGGTGGGCGACCGGCTGTATACCGACATCGAGACCGGCCTGCGGCACGGCATGACCGCCATTCTGGTCATGTCCGGCGAGACCACCCAGGCCATGCTGGAGGCCAGCGACACCGTGCCCGATCTGGTCTACGGGCGGCTGGCGGACATGATTCCCGAACTGACGAAGGGGTGACGCACATGGGCGAACACAGACAGCTTCTCATGAGGGCGCGGCTGGAGGGCGACCTGCCGGAGGCGGGCCCGCTGCCGGAGCGCTGCAGCCTGCACGCGGCGGACGATCACGCCCGGGCCTCCTGGAACTGGATCATCAGGGCCTCCTTCGATGAAAAGCAGGACTACAACATGATCGAGAACGATCCCGACTGCGCGCCGGAGCGGGTGTTCTTCCTGCGCCACGCCCGCATGGACGTGGCCACCGCCGCCGCGCAGCTGACCGGGACGGGCGAGGGCTGGATCCACATGGTGGGCATCCACCCCGCCTACGAGGGCGAGGGCTGGGGCCGGTTCGTGGTGCTGGAGGCCATGAAGTGCCTCAAGGCGCTGGGACTGAAGGAATGCCTCCTCTCCACGGACGACTTCCGCCTGCCCGCCATCAAGACCTATCTGAACCTGGGCTTTGAACCCGTATATGACGCGGGCGACGACGAGATGAAAACGCGCTGGGAGGCGGTTTACGTGAAGCTGAACGACTTTGAAAAGCCGGCGCGGGAGCCCATCCGGCTGTGGCCCGAAGGGCAGTCGCCGGATCTGGAGGCCTGCGGAGGTCAGGAGCCGGAGATGATCCCCTTCCCGGTGGAGGGCTCCCGGGGCGCGGTGATCGTGTGCCCCGGCGGCGGCTACACCCACCTGGCGCCCCACGAGGCCGACCCCATCGCCCGGATGATCAACGGGGCGGGGGTGTCGGCGTTCGTGCTCAGATACCGGGTGAAGCCCTTCCCCGGCCTGGAGACGCCCCTGAAGGAGGCCAGGCGGGCCATCCGGCTGGTTCGCTCCCTGGGCTATGACAAGGTGGGCATACTGGGCTTCTCCGCCGGCGGACACCTGTCCGGCATGGCGGCCACCCTGTACGACCTGGGCGACCCCAACGCCGCCGACCCCGTCGAGCGGCTCTCCGCCCGGCCGGACGCCTTCGCGCCCTGCTATGGGGCCACCAGCCTGTGGCTCTTCCGCAAGACAGAGTGGCCCGGCATGCTGCTGGGCCAGAAGAACCCGCCCATGGCGGAGCTGATCCGCTACTCCGCCGAGTGCAACGTGACGCAGGACACGCCGCCCGCCTTCATCTGGCACACGGCGGACGATCCCGTGGTGACGGTGAGCTGCGCGCTGGAGCTGGCCAAGGCGCTGGCGGCCAAGGGCGTGCCCCATGAGCTGCACGTCTTCCCCCACGGGGAGCACGGCCTGGGCCTGGCGGGGGATCAGGAGGACGTGAGAGAATGGGCGCCGCTCTGCCAGAAGTGGCTGCTGTCGCTGGGCTTCGGCCGGGACTGAGGGAAGGAGACGCATGACATGGAACTGATTATCGATCGCGAAACCATCGCGCTGTGGCCGGGAGAGGCGCCCTATACCGCCGAGAGTCCCGACCAGCGCCAGCCCTCCCTGATGCCCTATCCGGTGGAGGGGGCGAAGGGAGCCGTGGTGGTGCTGCCGGGCGGGGCCTACTGCTTCAAGGCCGACCACGAGGGCCGGGCCATTGCCGAGATGCTCAACGAGGCGGGGGTGGCGGCCTACGTGCTGGACTACCGGGTGAAGCCCTGCCACTATCTGGCGCCGCTGTCGGACGCCAAGCGGGCCATTCGGCTGGTGCGCTCCATGGGCTATGAGAAGGTGGCCATCCTGGGCTTCTCTGCCGGCGGGCACCTGTGCTGCGCCGCGGCCACGCTGTACGACGCCGGCGATCCCAACGCGGAGGACCCGATCGAGCGGCTGTCCTCCCGGCCGGACAGCTTCATTCCCTGCTACGCCGTGGTGAGCTTTACCTCTTTCCGGCATCAGGGCTCCGTGGAGGCGCTGCTGGGCGACAGAAAGACCGACTACGCGCTGCTGCGGCATTTCTCCGCCGAGCTGAACGTGACGCCGGACACGCCCCCCGCCTTCATCTGGCACACCTCCGTGGACGAGGCGGTGCCGGTGGAGAACAGCCTGAACCTGGCCGCCGCCCTGTCCCACTGCGGCGTGCCCTCTGAGCTGCACGTCTTCCCCGAAGGCCATCACGGCCTGGGCCTGGCCCCCGAGCTGCCCCGCGTGGCCCAATGGGCCGGCCTGCTGCAAAAGTGGCTCCTGAGCCAGGGGTATGGGAAATAATTGGGAATGGGGAATTGGGAATGGGGAATTGAAGTTTGTCTGAAAAGACCTCATCTGACCCGGCTTCGCCGGGCCACCTTCCCCAGAGGGGAAGGCAAGGCCTTCGCTCCGCTCCGGCATACCTGGCTCTCCCTTTGGGAGAGCTGTCGCGGCTATGCCGCGACTGAGAGGGCTGAGGTCAAACTAAAATTCCCCATTCCCCATTCCCCATTCCCCATTGAAATATTCCGGAGGTTTTTGCATGAACGAGCATCGCGTATTGCCCCTGTGGCCGGGGCGCGTCGCGCCGTATACGGAGTTTTCGGGCGGGCAGGCGCAGCCGTCGGTGAAGGAATTCGCCGTGCCCGGCGCCAAGGGCGCGCTGGTCATCATACCCGGCGGCGGATACAGCTGCAAGGTGGATCATGAGAAGGACAACATCGCCGCCCTCTTCAACGGGGCGGGCATCGCGGGGTATGTGCTGGACTATCGGGTGAAGCCCTGCCATCCGGAGACGCCCCTCTGCGACGCGCTGCGGGCCATTCGGCTGGCGCGGTCGTTGGGCTATGAGAAGGTGGGCGTCATCGGGTTCTCGGCGGGGGGCCACGCGGCCTGCTCGGCGGCGACGCTGTACACCCCCGGCGACCCGGCGGCGGAGGACCCCATCGAGCGGCTGTCCTCCCGGCCGGACGCCTTCGTGTCCAGCTACGCGGTGGTGAGCTTCACCTCCTTCCGGCATCAGCGCTCCATGGAATGCCTGATGGGGGAGCACAAGGAGGACGAGGCGCTGCTGCGCCGGTTTTCGGCGGAGCTGAATGTGACGGCGGACACCCCGCCGGGCTTCATCTGGCATTCGAGAAACGACCAGACCGTGCCGGTGGAGAACAGCCTGCTGCTGGCCACGGCGCTGTCCATCCACGGCGTGCCCTACGAGCTGCACATCTTCCCCGGCGGCCGGCACGGCGCGGGGGTGGCGTCGCCTGATCCCCGGGCGGAGGCCTGGAGCGGCATGTGCATAGACTGGCTGAAAAGCCTGGGCTTCTGATAAAAAGAAACGACAGAACATGACAGGAGGTGTGCCCCATGCCGGAATCCATCGGCAATTCCAACCGCATCAGCCGGGAATACATCGATTCCCTGCGCATTGAAACCCGCTACATGGACGCCGTGTGCCCCACGACGGACTTTTCGCTCTACGGCGAGACCTTCGCCTCGCCCATCATGACGGCGGCGCTGTCGCATCTGGACAGGTTCATGTTCCCCGGCGCGGCGCTGGCGCTGGCCAAGGGCGCGGCGGCGGCGAAGGCCGTGCTGTGGTACGGCATGGCGGAGGAGGACGAGGTGGAGCGCCTGATGGCCACCGGCGCGCGGCTGATCGAGATCGTGAAGCCCTACGCAGACCGGGATGTCATGTGGCGCAAGCTGAAGCACGCCGACAGGCTGGGCGCGCTGGCCGTGGGCATCGACATCGACCACGCCTTCGGCCCGGAGGGCGGACCTGACCTGGTGAACGGCATCGAGATGAAGGCGCTGACCACGGCGGAGCTGACGGAAATCTGCCGGGAGATCGGCAAGCCCGTGATCGTGAAGGGGGTGCTCAGCGCCTGGGACGCGGAGCGCTGCCTGTCCGCCGGCGCGAAGGGCCTGGTGCTGTCCCATCACAACAACCGCATCGAGTACGCCCTGCCCCCGCTGGCGCTGCTGCCGGAGATCAGGGACATGGCGGGCGACGTGCCGCTGTTCGTGGACTGCGAGATCAAGACCGGCATGGACGCCTTCAAGGCGCTGGCGCTGGGCGCGAAGGGCGTGTGTATCGGCCGGCCGCTGATGACCGCCATCAAGGAAGGCATGGAGGACGGCGTCCGCGACTACCTGAACCGGGCCCGGGGCGAGCTGGCGAAGGCCATGGCCTTCACCGGCAGCGCCAGCCTGGATAAGATCGATCCCGCCGTGCTCCACCGGGTGTGAGGTGAGCGCCATGTATGAGGCTTTCGACCGCTTTGTGTCCGGCCTGATCCAGCGCTCCACCCCGGAGCGCACCGCCTGGAACGTGGAGAAGCTGCGCCAGGGCAAGCCCGCCGACTGGAACTACATCGACGGCTGTATGATCACCGCGCTGCTCTCCCTGGCGGAGATCACCGGCGAGAAGACGTATTTCGACTTCGTGGAGCGCTTCATCGACGCCTTCGTGGAGGAGGACGGAACCATCCGCACCTACGATCCCTCCAGGCGCACCCTGGACGACATCAATGAGGGCCGCGTGCTGTTCGAGCTGTACGACCGGACGGGCAAGACGAAGTACAAGAAGGCTGCGGACTACCTGATGGAGCAGCTGCGCCTGCAGCCCCGCACCGCCGAGGGCAGCTTCTGGCACAAGAAGATCTATCCCAATCAGGTGTGGCTGGACGGCGTGTACATGGCCCAGCCCTTCGCCGCGCTGTATGAGAAGCGCTTCGGCCGGGGGGACTACGGCGACGTGCTGCGCCAGATCCGCGTGGTGAGAGAGCATATGCGGGACCCGAAGACCGGGCTGTACTACCACGGCTACGATCAGAGCCGCAAGGCCTTCTGGGCGGACAGGGACACCGGCCTGTCGCAGAATTTCTGGCTGCGGGCCATCGGCTGGTTCTCCGTGGCGCTGGCCGACCTGATGGAGATCCTGCCGGCGGGCGGGGCCAGGGAGGAGCTTTCGGGCATCTTCCGCGACCTGATGGAGAGCGCCGCCCGCTTCGCGGACGAGGAGACCGGCCTGTACTGGCAGGTGGTGGACAGGGCCGGGGAGCCGGGCAACTACCTGGAGAGCAGCGGCAGCTCCATGCTGGCCTACGCCATGCTGAAGGGCGCGCGGCTGGGGGTTCTGCCCAAAGAATATGCCGTCCAAGGCCGGAAGACCTTCGACGGCATCGTGAAAAAGTATCTCTCCTTCGATGAGGACGGCCAGCTGGAGCTGGGCGGCATCTGCCTTGTGGCGGGCCTGGGCCCGGAGGACAACCGCCGCCGGGACGGCACCTACGCCTACTACATCTCCGAGCCGGTGGTGAAGAACGACGCCAAGGGCGTGGCCCCGCTGCTGCTGTGCTACACGGAGGTCAAAAGGCTGATCGGATAAACAACAGGGCGTATCGCGCCAACTGGGTGCGGGGCGAAGCCCTGCTCAGTGTGGGCGGAGCCCACAACAATAATACCCCCTTCCCCACGTGAGTGGGGAAGGGGGCAGGGGGAAAGGGCTGCGATTGACGCCAGACTCCTGCTATTCTATCTACTCAGCGGCCGAACAGCTCGGCCGCTTTTTCCATGCGCGTGGCGATCTCCACGCCAAAGGGGCAGCGCTCCTCGCAGCTCTGGCAGCCGATACAGGCAGAGGCGGTCACATCCAGCGCCTCGTAATGGGCGCGCACGCTCTCCGGCACGGCGCTCTGCTGGATGGCCAGGTCGTAGAACTTGTTTACCATGGCGATGTCGATATTCATGGGGCAGGGCTTGCAGTGACCGCAGTAGGTGCACTGGCCCTTATAGGCATGCAGCGGGGCGCCGGCAATGACGGAGGCGTAGTCCCGCTCGTCGTCGGAGGCGGTCTCGTAGGCCACGGCCTGGTCGATCTGCTCGACGGTGTCGTAGCCGCAGAGGATGGAGCACACCGCCGGGCGGGTGAGGGCGTAGTGGATGCACTGGGCGGGGGTGAAGGTCACGCCGAAGGGGGAGCGATTCGGGTCGAACAGCGCGCCGCCGAAGAAGCCCTTCATGACCGTGATGCCCACGTCTCTCTCCTCGCAGAGCTGATACAGCGCCGCCCGGTCGGGATCGATGCCGCTCAGGCCCTTGTCGTACTCGCCGAACATGTCGTCCAGGTTCTCGGAGGCGGGGCGCATGTCGAAGGCGGGATTGACGCTGAACAGGATCATCTCGATGAAATCGGTCTTCGCGGCGCGCTGGGCCACCAGCGGGTTGTGGGTGCTCAGGCCGATGTGGCGGATGATGCCCTTCCTGTGGAGCTCGTGCACGTAGTCGATGAACTCGCCGTTCATGCAGACGTCCCATTCCTCGAAGGAGTCCACGTAGTGGATCATGCCCAGGTCGATGTAGCCCCCGCCGATGCGGGCCAGCAGGTCCTCGAAGGCGGGCTTCACGAAGGCCATGTCCCGGGAGCGCACATACTGGCCGCCCTGCCAGGTGGAGCCGATATGGCCCTGGACGAACCACTTGTCGCGGCTACCGGCGATGCCCTTGCCGATGATGTCGCGGGACTTGGGATCGGGCATCCAGCAGTCTATGATGTTGATGCCCTGGGCCTGGGCGTGGTGGATCAGATTGATGGATTCCGCTTCCTCGTGCCGCTCCAGCCATTCGCCGCCGAAGCCGATTTCGCTGACCATCAGGTTTGTCTTGCCGAGCCGTCTCAGATTCATATGGATCACCTCATGATGCTTATTCACTGTTCATAGGACCAATATAACATACTTTCCCGGGAATTGCCACCTTTCGCGAAAAAAAGAACGCGGCGGGAATCCATGAAGAGCAGGATTCCCGTCGCGCCATGCCTTTTCGGCGTCATTCAACGGTTATGACAACTTCAAATTCGCCGTTCTCGTCCGGCAGAACGCGGTACTCCTTGGCCATGAAGCCGGGATTCAGGTTGAACATGGGCTCGGGCTCGCCCTTGAGGGCGCCCTTCTCCACGCGGACGCGGGCCGTCTCCGCCACGATGGGCAGGATGTACTCGGCCTCGTCCTTCACCTCTTTGGAGACGCGGCCGGCGACGCGCATGGCGTCCTCCGTGAGGGCGTAATCCAGCGCGCAGGCGCCGTCGCCCTCCATGCGGTGATAGCGGTCGTCGCAGAGGAAGGCGTCCGCGTGAACGCGCAGCGCCCCGTCCGCTTCGCAGGCGGTCATGGTGGCGCCGAAGTCGTAGTGCTGGCCCCACCGCTTGCCGTTTCTGGTCAGCTCAATGCGGGGGCAGACGCTGCGGTGCTCCGCCTTCTTCAGGGAGAGCTGCTGGTTGTGCACCTCGTGCATGGAATAGTCCACCGAGGCGGAGGCGATGACCGGGCCGCACTTCTCATGCCACAACAGGCTCAGCGCGCCGCCGGAGGCGTGGCCGCCCGTCATGTAGTCGAAGTCGTAGGCGGTGACGTCGGCGCGCCAGGGGCCGGCGGCGAGCCGCCAGGTGTCCATTTCGGGATAGTGCCTCATGCCCTGGAAGGTGTCCGAGGGCAGCGGCACGCGCTCGAAGTCGTACAGGCCTTCGTCCAGCACGCTGGCCAGCACCTTGGCATGGCAGAAGGTATGATGCGAGCAGGCGCGCTCACCGTGGCGGAAGTAATCCCGGCCGCCGAAGAGCAGGCCGTCGTGGGTGCAGGTCTCGTAGAGCCGCAGGTTGCGCAGGGCGGCCTCGGCGAACACCGGATCCTCCCTGCCCAGGCGGAAGAGCATCTCCTGACAGCCGTCCGAGGTGCGGCTGCCCCAGTAGGTCCACTTGAAGGTGCGGGTGCCCACGCTGTTGTCCCAGGCGCCGTCGGGCAGCATCCATTCCACGTGGGCGCGATAGCTCTTCTTGAAGGCGTCCAGCGCTTTGTCGTCGCCCAGCTCCATGGCGGCGCGGCACAGGGAGGGCAGGGACTCCTCCACGTTGTAGCCGCCCACGTCGATGGCGGTGCAGCCCTTGGGGGTGCGGCCGTCGATGGGCTTGCCCTCGCCGAAGAACAGCATGTTCTCCGTCAGGTGATGGAGGCAGTAATCCAGGAGGCTGTGGGCCAGCTCGGTGTAGTCCGCCCGGTGGAAATACTTGCCCAGCAGCGCCATGGCGCAGGCGTTGGTGGCGAAGTAGTTGATGTTTGTGGGCATGCCCACCACCAGGCGGGTGTGCAGCCAGTCGCTCATGGTCTGAAGGCGGGCCTCCCAGGCGGCTCGGGTCCAGCCGTCCAGCAGGTGGCCGTGGTGCAGCAGCGCGTCGTGCAGCGCCACCGCGTTGAACACGGTGATGCCGTTCCAGGTGGACTGGCCGTCGTTGTAGATGCCGCCGTCGTCGCAGAGCATGTTCTCGCCCCACCGGAACAGCTTCTTCGCCGCGGTGAGGTATTTGTCGTCTCCGGTTCGGTCGGCCATGCACATCATGGGATAGATGGCGTCGTGGCAGCGGCCGTGGATCACCTTGCAGGCGGGGCAGAGAAAAGCGCCGTCAAAGTCGCTGTTGCCCGGCATGTCGATCTGCAGCCGGATCAGCGCGTCGCACCATTCCCTCAGAAGGGAAAAAACCTCGCTCTCAAGCCGCGTCTTCTCGATTCTCACAATTCAACCCTCCCGATGTTTATAGACAGGCCGTCCGGCCGCCCTGTGACGCGCGGCCGGACGGATGGGTTCAGATGACCTTCGCGATGGTGTCGCGGATGATTTCCCGGGTGACGGGCCGGGGATTGCACTTGATGTGGCCCGTGGCGCCCACCACGATGTCCACAGCCTTCTCCAGCTCGAAATCCGCGGGCAGCCAGGGCCTGATGGAATCCGGGGCGTTCAGCGCCTTCAGGAAGGCGCGCACCCGCGCTATGCCCTCCCGGGCCAGGGCCAGGCCGTCCTCGCCCACCGCGCCGAACACGCGGGCGATGTCGCAGTACTTCTTCGTGGCGTATTCCAGGTTGTATTCCATGGCGTGGGGCAGGAAGATGGCGCAGGCCACGCCGTGGGGGATGTGGGTGATGCCGCCCAGAGGCTGGGCGATGATGTGATCCAGGCCGATGCCGGCGTTCAGCGCGCAGCCGCCGAAGTAGCTGGCCAGCGACATGTCGCCGCGGGCCTCCAGGTCGTCGGGCCGCTCCACGCACCGCTTCAGGGATTTCACCACCAGCTTCATGGACTGGAGGGAGTACATCTCCGTGTAGGGCGTGGCGTTAAGGGACACATAGCTCTCGATGGCGTGGCTCAGGGCGTCCACGCCGGTGGACACGGTGACCGCCTCGGGCATGCCGGCGGTGAGGACGGGGTCCAGCACCACGGTGTCCGCGATCATGTAGGGGCTGTAGAAGCTCTTCTTGAGGCCGTTATCGGGGTTGTAGACCACGCTGACCTTGCTGGCCTCGGAGCCGGTGCCGGAGGTGGTGGGGCAGGCGATGAGGGGCAGGGTGGGCTTGTCGATGGGCTTGCCGTTCATCTGATAGTCCACCACGGAGCCGCCGTTGGTGGCCAGCATGGCCACGGCCTTGGCCGCGTCCATCACGGAGCCGCCGCCGATGGCCAGCACCGCGCCGCAGCCTTCGGTCTTTTGGGCGATGCGGTCGATGTCGATGGTGGAGGGCTCGCCCCTGAGGGAGGCGTCCAGCACGTAGTCGATGCCCGCCGCCTTCAGGGCCTCCAGCAGGGAAACCACGCAGGGAGCGGTTTCAGAGAAGGCGAGCACGAACGCCTTCTTCTCAGTGGCCTGCTTCACCAGGCCCGGGATCAGCGCCGCTTTGCCGTTTCCGAAGAGAACCTGACGGTTCTGTATCACTTCCCACATAATAATTTTCCTTCTTTCCGAAGGGAAGGACGCGCGAGGCGTCCTTCCGCTTTATTCAGATTTGACTTCGATTTGGCCGAATTACTTCAGCACGCTGTAGGCGGCGTTCTTGGCGTCCAGCACGGTCTGCAGGCCCATGCCGTACAGCTCCTGAACGTAGGCGTCGAACTCGCCCAGGTCGCGGGTGCCGGTGACGAACGCGGCGGCCATTTCCTTGCGATAGGTGTCGATGGCGGTCTCGGCGTCGTTGGCCTCGTCGGCCACGTCCTCGTCATACAGCAGGGCCGGGACGCACCACTCTGCGCCGAAGGCATAGGGCTCCAGGCTCTTCTGGCTGCCGTAGAACTTCATGACCTCGTTGTAGGAGGACAGCGGGATGACCTGGTCCTTCAGGCTCAGATCGCCGTCCAGATACTGGATGATGGTGTCGGAGCCCTCGGCCTCCTGGCTCAGGCGGAACTCGGCGTAGCGGTTGGACAGCATGCGCTGATCCCAGGAGCAGTTGACCTCCTGCGTGCCGTAGTTGACCAGCTCGCGGAACCAGGCGGGCTTGCCATTGATGCCCAGGGCCTCGGGGGTGGTGGGATCGTCCCAGCTCACGCCCTTGGGGCCGATGTAGGCGGTGTAGCCGTAGTACTCATCCAGGAACAGGTCGCCCAGCTCCACGGCGTACAGGCGGTACTCCTCGGGGCAGTTGTCGGTGACGAACCAGCCGCCCTGGCAGGGATAGTTGGCGTTGTACACGGTGGTGCGGTGGCCGTTCTCGCCCTCCACGGGGGGCAGGATGAAGTAGTCGAACCAGCGGTTGGTGGAGCCGGCCTTGATGACGCCGTCCTCGGGGCCCCAGCCGATGATGGTGGCCAGGGTTTCGCCCGCGGGGGCCTCGCCGATGGACTGCAGGTCTTCCTTGCTGATGGAGAAGGCGTCCTCCAGGATCAGGCCGTCGGCGTACAGCTCGTGGGCCAGGGTCAGGGCCATCTTGTATTCCTCGGTGGTGAAGCAGGCCACCACGTCGCCCTCGCCCTCCACGTTCACGCGGTAGTTCTCATAGGGATGCACCTGATAGAAGTTGGAGATCCAGCGGATGAAGCGGTCCGCGTTGCCGGAGTGGAAGGCCAGGGGCACTTCGTCGGCGGCGTCGCCGTTGCCGTTCACGTCGTTGTCCTTGACCCACTGCAGGTAGTCCTTCAGCTCGGCGGTGGTGTTGGGCAGGCCCGCCTCATACTCGGCCATGAAGGGCATGCTGTACCACAGGCGGCCCTCGCCGTACATGCAGTGATAGGCCTCGTTGTAGTCCGGCAGGGAGTAGATCAGGCCGTCGGAGCCGGTGACATAGGCCTTGGTGGCGGGGTTATAGTCGAACAGCTCCAGGGTGTTGGGGGTGGTCTCGGCGCTCATGTACTCATCCAGCGGGATGAAGATGCCTTCCTGGCCATACATGTCCATGGCGGCCTTCTTGATGCCCTTGTACATGATGACGTCCGGATAGTCGCCGGAGTTCAGCAGCAGGTTCAGCTTCTGATCCACGCCGTCCGCCGGCGCTTCCACGAACTCCAGCTTCAGGCCGGTGTCCTTTTCCACGATCTGGGTGGTCTGGTTGACGGAGCGGTCGAAGCTCTCGACCGTGTTGGCCACGAGGCCGGCGAAGATGGTCAGGGTGACGTCTTCGCCCTCGGGCACGATGCGGGGATCGCCTTCGTAGTTGATGTTGGCCAGAGCGGTGGAGCTCAGCAGCATCATGAGGGCGAACAGGACAGAAACCAGTTTCTTCATGGTTCATTGCCTCCTTGCTATAATTATTCCTCCGGCTCATGCCGGCGAGAATCGGGAAATATGGCCCTCAGCCCTTGACGGAGCCGATCATCATGCCCTTCACGAAGTACTTCTGCACGAAGGGATAAAGGATCATGACCGGCAGGGAGCCCAGCACGATGACGGCGTACTTGATGAGCTGCATGGCGTTCTGCATTTCCTCCAGGGCGGAGTCGTCCAGCTGGGCCATCATGTCGGTGGTCATGTTGGAGAGCAGCAGGATGTCCCGCAGCACCAGCTGCAGGGTGTACTTGCTGCTGCTGTTCAGATAGAGCAGCGCCCGCATGTAGCCGTTCCAGTGGCCAATGCCGTGGAACAGCACCATGACCGCGATCACGGGCTTGGCCAGGGGCAGGGCGATGCGGAAGAAGAAGTGGATGTCCGAGCTGCCGTCGATCTGGGCCGCCTCCAGCAGCTCCTCCGGCACGTTGGTGGTGAAATAGGTGCGCACGATGATCATGTTGTAGCAGGAAAAGGCGAAGGGGATGATCATGGCCAGCCGGTTGTCCAGCAGGCCCAGATCCTTCACCAGCAGGTAATTGGGGATCATGCCGCCGGAGAAGAACATGGTGAAGGTGAAGAACATGATGAAGCCGCGCTTGCCGGGCAGATCCCGCCGGGAGAGGGGATAGCCCGCCAGCACCAGCAGGACGATGTTCACCAGGGTGCCGAAGATCATGTACACCAGGGAGTTCAGGTAGCCGGTCATCAGCAGGTGATGCTTCAGGCAGGCCTTGTAGCCGTCCAGTGTGAACTCAACGGGCCAGAGCCACACCTGATTGGTGATGACCGCGTAGGCCGAGCTGAAAGAGCAGGCCACCACGTAGACCAGCGGATAAAGCACCGCCAGCATGAACAGCGTGAGCAGCGTCAGGTTGACGACGTGGAAGGAGCGGTCGCCGGGCTGCCCCAGCATGGACAGCTTCTTCTTTTTCAGGTGAACGGGATGCGCTTGTGCCACAGACGCTCGCCTCCTTTACCACAGCCCGTAGCTGGAGACCTTTGTGGAAATGAAGTTGGTGGTGAGCACCAGGATCAGGGAGATCACGTTCTGAAACAGGCCCACGGCTGTGGAGTAGGAGAAGTCCGGCTTGCTGGCCGTCAGCGCCTGCTTGTAGACGTAGGTCTCGATGACCTCCGAGAGGGAGATGTTGGTGTTGTTCTGCATGAGGTAGATCTTCTCGAAGCCCACGGTCATCACCGAGCCCATGCGCAGGATCAGCATGATGGTTATGGTGGGCAGGATGCCCGGAATGTCGATGTGCAGGATGCGCTGCCACATGGACGCGCCGTCGATGGCGGCCGCCTCGTGCAGCTGCGGGTCCACGCCCGCCAGGGCGGAGATGTAGATGATGGCGCCGTAGCCGGCCCCCTGCCACACGCCGGACCACACGTACACATGGCGGAAATACTGGGCCTTGCCCAGGAAGTTCACCGCGCTGCCGCCCATGGCCTCGATGATGCGGTTCAACAGGCCCGTGTGCATGTTCAGCAGCTGGTTGATGAGACCCACCATGACCACGGTGGAGAGGAAGTGGGGCGCGTAGGTGATCATCTGGATGGTCTTGCGGTATTTGTCGCTCACCAGATGGGAGAGGCCGATGGCCAGCAGGATGGGCAGCGGGAACCCCGCCAGCAGCGAATACACGCTCACCGCCAGGGTGTTCACCAGAATCTGCAAAAACTTGGCATTGCTGATGAACCGCCTGAACTGATACAGCCCCGCCCAGGGACTGCCCAGGATGCCCTGCTTGATCTTGTATTTTTTGAAGGCGATGGTCACGCCGTACATGGGTACATAGTTGAACAGAAACACATACGCGACGGGAATCGCCAGGAGCAGATACAGGCCCCAGCGGCGCTTGACCTGTAGCCACAGCCGCGCGGCCTTGCCCCGCTTCGGGGCATTGACGGGTGCTTTCGTTGGTGCCTGCATGGCGCTGCCTCCTTGTCTTCGTTCGCCTGCCCGGAAATAATACATGTTCTAAAAATCAGAACTGATGTGTTTTAACTTTCTTGCTACCTGTTGGCATCAGTTTAGCACACGCCTTCGCGTTTGTCAACGGCTTTTTTACCGCGACACGCCGCTGAAATTTACCGAAAGGAGGAAAATCAGCCCTGGATTCCAAAAACTATGTATTTGATTTACATATAAAAAACAAACATGTATTCTAAGTTGGTGCGGATTGATGTATTTTTTTAATTGACACGGGCGGCGGGCGTGTGTTATAGTAGTGCCGAAGAGGGTGTGTGCTTTTCAAATTCTGGAAAGGGACAGAAGCAGACATGAAAGAGAAGGCGTTCGTTCCGAAATACAAATCCATCTACATGGATATGGCCCGAAAGATCCAGTCCGGCGAGTTCCCGGCGGGCAGCCGTCTGCCCTACGAGCGGGAGCTGTGCGCCCAGTACGGGGTGGAGCGGGTGACCATCCGCCACGCGCTGCAGCTGCTGGAGGAGGACAACCTCATCCAGAAGCAGGCCGGCCGGGGTTCCTTCGTGTCCGGCCCCGCCGCCCAGCCGGCGCCCTTGCACCAGAGCATCCTCTTCGCCATGAACCGGTCCTACGACATCCGCAGCATCGGCGAGTTCAATTCAAAGATGTTCTTCCGCATGGAGGACGTGTGCCACCGGCACGGCTGCTCGCTGATGTACGCCGGCATCAAGGATTCGGGGGAGCACATCACCGGGCTGGAGGACGGCCCGGTGGCCGGCGTGCTGCTGGTCAGCCGGCACAGCGATGCCCTGGTGGAGGAGGTGGCCGCGTCCGGCACGCCGGTGATCTGCGTGAACCACTTCTCGCCCCGGGTGCAGTGCGTCATGCCGGACAACATGAGCGGCGTGCGGGAGGCGGTGGCCCGGCTGCGGGCCTGGGGCCATGAGCGCATCGGCTTCATATCCGGCCCGCTCACCTTCATCAACGCCCAGGAGCGGCTGGCGGCCTTCCGCCACGGGCTCTGGGAGAACGGCCTGCCCATCGACGAGCGCCTGATCGTGGAGTCGGACTGGACATACGAGGGCGGCGTGCAGGCCATGAAGGAGATCATGGGGGCGGGCGAGCCCCCCACGGCGGTGTGCACGGCCAGCGACATGATGGCCATCGGGGCCATCGAGGCGGCGAGGCAGCTGGGGCTGCGGGTGCCGGAGGATCTGAGCGTGGTGGGCTTCGACAACATCGACATGGGCCTCTACTGCGCGCCGTCCCTCACCACGGTGAGCGTGGACGCCCAGCAGATCGCGGTGGTGGCGGTGGAGGCGCTGCTGCGCTTCCGGCAGGAAAAGCCCACCCCGGCGGACCGCTACGTCATCCGCGTGCCCGCCCGGCTGGTGGAGCGCGCCAGCGCCGGCCCGGTGCCCGCCAGAGCCTGAGCTTCCCTATCAAATGACCCGCCGGAACAGCGACTCATAGAGAAACAGTGCGGCGAAAGCCGGAAAGAGAGGGATTGACAAATGGCCAATTATTCCGTGTTCACCAAGCCCTGGAGAGACGTGCCCGTGCCGCGGCTGATTGAGATCGTGCGGGGTATGGGTTACAACGCCATCGAGTTCCCGCTGCGCGACGGCGCGCAGGTGTGCCCCGCCGAGGCGGAGGCGAAGCTGCCCGGCCTGGTCAAGGCGCTGGCCGACGGCGGCATCCGCATCGACGACGTGGCCTCCACCCCGGAGGAGCGGGTGTTCGCCGCCTGCGCCGCCTCCGGCATCCCCATGATCCGGGTGATGTTCAACCCGCCCCAGGCGGACGACTACCTGGCCCAGGAGGAGGCTTATGTGCGGGAGGTGGAGACCTGGCTGCCCCTGTGCGAGAAGTACGGCGTGAAGGTGGGTATCCAGATGCACCACGGCCGCGGCGCCATGACCACGGCGGACATGATGCGCGTGGTGTCCCGCTTCGATCCGAAATACATCGGCGCCATCTGGGACGCGGCCCACTCCGCCCTGGCGGGCGAGAACCCCGAGCAGGCCATCGACGTGTGCTGGAGCCATCTGTGCCTGGCCAACTTCAAGAACGCCCGCTATCAGATGTACGGCCGCGACGCCGCCGGCTCCGCCGTCTACAAGGCGTACTTCTGCCCCGGCCCGGACGGCGCCCTCAGCTGGCCCCGGGCGGTGGCGCACCTCAAAAAGAAGGGCTACGCCGGCACCTGGTGCATGCCCGCCGAGTACACCGGCCTCACCAGCGAGGAGGAGCAGGCCTACGCCATCCGCGACCTGGCCTGGCTGAAGTCGCTGGTGGAGGGCTGACCGCGCGGCGCTGAGCGCCGGAAAGGACAAAACCATGGCCGGGAAATTCAGAATGGCCTTTGTGGGGGCGGGCAATCGCGCCAATCAGGTGCACTATCCCGCCTTCGCGGATCTGGAAGACGTTGAGATCGCGGGCATCTGCGACATCGACCCCGTCCGCCTCAGGGCCACGGCGGACCGCTACGGCGTGCCGGAGGAGCGGCGCTGGGGGGACAGCGTGTTTGCCTATCGCGACATGCTGACCAGCCTGAAGCCGGACGGCGTGGCCGTGATCGGGCAGCCGCATCTCATGTTCGACATATGGACCTGGGTGCTCTCCCAGGGCATGAACCTGTACATCGAGAAGCCCATGGGCATCACGGCCCACCAGGCTCGGCTGCTCAACGCCCTGGCGGCGGAGCACAACTGCGTGGCCACGGTGGCGCTGCAGCGCCGGGTGACGCCGGTGGTGATGAAGCTGCGGGACGAGTGCCTGGCCCGGGGGCCCATCACCCACGCCATGGTGCGCTTCTACAAGTGCGACCCGGTGGACTTTGTGAACGCCCGGGATCACATGATGGACGACTGCGTGCACGCCATCGACACGCTGCGCTGGGTGTTCGGCGACGAGGACATCGTGAACATCACCAGCAAGTGCCGCCGGGTGGGCACCCATGACATCAACTACATCTCCGCCGCCCTGGAATTCGCCGGCGGCGGCATGGGGTATCTGCTGAACAGCTGGTCCAGCGGCCGGCGGATCTTTGACATCGAGATGCACGCGCCGAAAATCTGCGCCGAGGCGGAGCACGAAAAGGGCGGCACCCTCTACGCCGACGGCGACACCACGGGGCGCTACATCTCCTCGGCCGAGGCGGCGGGAGATGAGCGCTTCCACGTGTACACCGGCGTGGAGAACCTGGCCCGGAACTTCGTGGACTGCTGCCGGGATCGGAGCCTGACGCCGCTGAGCCCCTTCTCCAACGCCGTGAAGACCATGGAGGCGGCGGAGAAGATCCTGGCCCAGGCGATCCTGGCCGAATAGAAAACGCTTTGAGACAAAATGATAGCAGGGGAGGAAAAGACCATGTACAAGGTCGCGATACTGGTTGAAAAGGAGCTGGCCTACAGCATTTTCCGCGAGAAGGATCTGGCGTTTCTGAGCACCTTCGCCACCTTCAATCCCATCGACGAGCTGCCCGAGAAGATCACGCCGGAATTCATGGAGGCCCAGCTGCCGGACGCGGACGCCTGCATCACCTGCTGGCGCACCCCCACCTTCAGCAAGGAGCTGCTGGACAAGAACCCCAAGCTGCGCTTCATCATGCACGGGGCCGGCGCGGTGCGCAATCTGGTCTGCCCCGAATTCTGGACCATGCAGGGCCGCCACATTTCCTCCAACGCCCCGGTCATCGCCGAGGACGTGGCTCAGACCACGCTGGCGCTGATCCTGGCTTCCCTGAAGCAGATGTGGGCCTTCAACGCCATGACCCACGCCGGCGGCTGGAAGGGCGGCGAGCACGGCACCTTCACCACCAAGCGGCTGGACGAGATGAACGTGGGCATCGTGGGCTGCTCCCTGGTGGGCAAGGAGGTCATCAAGATCCTGCGGCCCTTCAACTGCCACCTGCGGGTGTGGGACCCCTACCTGTCCCCGCTGGAGGCTGAGATCCTGCACGTGGAGCAGATGGAGCTGGACGAGCTCATCGCCACCAGCGACGTGCTGACCATGCACGCCCCCGCCAATCCGGACTGCAAAAACATCCTCAACGCGAAGAACATCCCCCTCATCAAGGACGGCGCGCTGCTGGTGAACACCGCCCGGGGCCTGGAGATCGAGGAGGAGGCGCTCATCAGGGAGCTGAAGACCGGCCGCTTCTTCGCCTGCCTGGACGTGACCAGCCCCGAGCCGCCGGCTGTGGACAACCCCCTGCGCGGCATGGACAACGTGGTGCTCACGCCCCACATCGCCGGCGGACATACCATCCAGGGCCGGAAGATGCTGGGCCGCAACACCATCAAGGAGGTCTACAACTACCTCACCAAGGGCCTCATCGCCTACGAGGTGCGGGGCGAGATGCTGGAGCACATGGCGTAACGCTTTTACAACCACAAAAAAGGCGGGCACGTGCCGCGTTTCCGGCATGTGCCCGCGCTGTCAGGCCTCCTGGGGCCGCCGGCAGTCGATGACCACGTGGATGGCGCCCTCGGGCGGGTCGTTGCGCAGCTGGAAGGCCTCCTGAATCCGTTCCAGGGGGAAGGTGTGGGTGATCATTTCGCTGGTGTTCACCAGGCCGTCCTCCACCAGCTGGATCCCCTCCTGAAAGAAGCGGCGCATGTCGATGTCCCGGCGGGGCTCGGTCATGTAGAACTCCAGGCGCTTGCGGTGGGCCTTGAAGAAGTCGATGGGCTTATGGCACACGCCGATGCAGCCGTAGAGCACCACCCGGGCGCACATGGCCGCGCAGTCGATGGCGTCCACCACGCCATCCCCCTCCAGCAGACAGGGGATGACCACGTCGAAGCCCTCCGGGAAATCCCGGCCGGCGAAGTCCATGGTGCGGGCGTCCTTGTCCGGCAGAAGATAGGTGTGGGTGGCGCCATACTTGCGGGCCAGGGCCAGCTTGGCGGGGCTCAGGTCGGTCACGGCCAGGGCCTTCGGACTGAACAGGCGCACAACCTGGGTCATCACCAGTCCGCTGACCCCCTGGCCCATGATGAGCACATTCCTGGTCTGGTCGATTTTGCCCAGCTCCGCCGCGTGCAGGATGCCGGGCAGCACCTCGATGGGGCTGATCTCCAGCTCCGGGAAGTCCGGGGGCAGCACCTTCACGTTGAAGGGCTTGCACACGATGTATTCGGCGTAGGCGCCCCACACGTAGCGGCAGGTGACCTTGTCGCCCGGCTTCAGGCCCACCACCTTGCTGCCCACCATGTCCAGCACGCCGCTGACCTCATGGCCCAGCCGGGCGGGGGTGGAGATGAACTCCGGCGCGCGGGTGCCCCGATAGGCCTCCAGATCGCTGCCGCAGATGCCCACCCACTTGATTTTGACGCGCACCTCGTCGTCCGCCGGAACGGGGATCAGCGCGTTGCGCACGCTCATCTTGTAGGGCGCGTCCAGCACGGCCACCCGCTGGGTGTCTTTTCCGGCGCGGTCCACCAGATGCAGGTCGGCCATGGTCATTTTCGTTGCCATTGAAATCCCTCCTTGCGTTTGTCTGTATTATAGCATAAACCCGGGCGGGAGAGAATAACCCCATGTCAGGAGGAGCAAATCGTGAAGACAATACGCGTCGCCCTGATCGGCTACGGCCGCAGCGGCCGAAACATCCATCGCAGCCTGATGAGCCAGCTGCCCGAAAAATACCAGATCGCGGCGTTCGTGGATCTGGACGCCCAGCGCCGGGCGCTGATCCGGCGGGAGAACGGCGTCGAGGCGCTGCCGGATTACCGGGACCTGTTCGGCCGGAGGGACATTGACCTGGTGGTGAACGCCAGCTATTCCTTCGACCATGCCCGGATCAGCGCCGACCTGCTGCGGCACGGCTTCAACGTGCTCTCCGAAAAGCCCGCCGCCCGGGACGCGGACGAGTTCGCCTCGACCCTGCGGGCCGCCCGGGAGAGCGGCAGCCGCTATTTCGTGTTTCAGCAGTACCGCTTCGCCCCGGCCTACCGCAGGATCCGGGAGGTGGTGGAGAGCGGCAAGCTGGGCCGGATCATCCAGTTCACCTTCACCTTCGACAGCTTCGCCCGCCGGTGGGACTGGCAGACGGTGCACGGCTTCAACGCCGGCAACCTGCACAACATGGGCCCTCATCCCCTGGACTGGGCGCTGGACATGATGGGCTTCCCGGAGGACGTGAGCGTGTTCTGCGCCATGGACCGGGCCCATTTCTTCGGCGACGGCGAGGACTTCGTGAAGCTGTTTCTGCGGGCGCCCGGCGCGCCGCTGGGGGAGATCGAGGTGTCGGCCAGCTACGCCTACGGGAAGAACACCTACGAGCTGCAGGGCACCCGGGGCTGCCTCACCGGCACCGACGTCGGGCTGAAATGGCAGTATTACCGGGATGAGGAAGCGCCGGTTCAGCGCCTGGACACCCGCTCCATGCGGGCGGCGGACGCCACGCCGGTCTACGGCTTGGAAACTCTGCCCATCCATGAGGAGAGCTGGCAGCCCACGGGCTACGAGGTGGACGCCTTCAACGCCAAGGGGCTGAACTGCTACAACGCGCTGTACGAGACCCTGACGGAGGGCAGGCCCTTCCTCATCCGCAACGAGGAGATCATGCTTCAAATGCGGGTGACGGAGGAGGCCTACCGCCAGAACGCGGCGCTCTTCCGCTGAACGCCGCGCAAAAGCGCCCCGCGCCTTCATCGGCGCGGAGCGCGGGGGATTCAGGGCTTCAGCCCTCCATGAATTTGTGATAGAAGGGGAATTCGGTGTCGCAGTCGGGCAGGTCGGGATGCCATTTCTTTTCCCATTCCAGGGAGAAGTAGCCGTCGAACCCGTCCGCCAGGACGGCCTTCACGATCTCGTGGATCGGGATGTCGCCGTCGCCCACGTGGCAGAGCTTGAAGGTGCCGTCTGGCATGCGCAGGTGATCCTTCACGTGGATGTGCTTCATGAGCGGCCTGACCGTCTGATAGAAGGGCATGAAGTCATCGCCGTAGATCTTGTCGCTGTGCTCGATGTCCCACAGGATGCCGAAGCGCGGGCTCTTCACCTGGGCGATGAGGCTCTTCATGACCTCGATGGTGTTGAAGTTGCCGTGCACCTCCAGGAGGATGCCCACGTTGGTGCCCTGGGCGTAGCCGCACAGCTCGTCGATGCCCTCGGCGGCCAGGCGGGCGGCCTCGTCCACGCTGCGGCCCTCGGGGATCTTGTCGCCGAAGAGGCGGATGTAGGGAATGCCCATGGCCTGGCACACGTCGATGGTGCGCCGGCCGGTCTCGATCATCTGGGCTTTCTTTTCGGGATCGTGGAAGTTGATGGAGGAGCCGAAGGCGCACATCTCCAGGCCGTGGTCTGCCAGGCGGCGCTTGGTCTCCTGCTGGCGGCCGGGCTTGAAGTACTCGATTTCGTCCGCTTCCATCTTGCCCTCGATGCCGCGAATTTCAATGGCCGGATAGCCCATGCGCTGCGCCTCGGTGAGAATCTTCTCGAAGCTCCAGTCTGGGCAGCCCAGCGTGGTGAAGGATAATTTCATAGATAATCTCTCCTTTACATTACGTTAAATACATAATAATATGTTTTTGTGCGGAATGCAATGCACAAAACGACACTGAAAAATATACTTTTAGAAAGCGGTGAGGCGGTTGAAAATGATCGAACTGGTGGCCATGGGCGTGAACACGGATCACATGCCGGGGGAGACGCGCAGGCACTCGGACGGCATGCCTCATTACGTGTTCATTCAGATGCTGACGCCGGGCTTCGCCAGCGTTTCCAGCGGCATTCGCCGCATCGAGCCCTATGAATGCGTGCTCTACGCCCCCCGCACGCCCCGGGTGCTGAACCCGCAGGACGCGGAGAGCAGCTTCCGGGACAACTGGGTATTCTTCAAGGGCGACGGCGCCCGGGAGATGATCGAGCGCTACGGCATCGTGCCCGGCCGCATCTACCACCCCGGCGCGCTGCACAACGTGGCGGAGTGCTTCCGCATGCTGTTTTCGGAGTACATCCGCCCTGACGAGCGGGATCACGAGCTGTCCACCCTCATCATGCGGCAGATTTTCATCTATCTCTCCCGGTCGAATCAGATCAGAACCTCGGAAAAGAGCGCCGATTCGGCCTACGCCGACCAGCTGGCCCAGATCCGCTTCGACATCTATCAGGACGTGGCCCGGGCCTGGAACGTGGGCGAGCTGGCCCGCCGGCTGAACATGAGCACCACCTGGTTCGACAAGATCTATCAGGCGCAATACGGCCTCTCGCCCAAGCAGGACGTGCTGCGGGCCCGCATCGAGCGGGCCAAGAGCATGCTGAGCTTCACGGATCACTCCCTGCGGGACATCGCCCAGCTCACGGGCTTTCAGAACGAGTATTATTTCAGCCGCAGCTTCCGCAGCCGCGTCGGCATGACGCCAGGCGAGTATCGCCGGGGCCGGAAGGGCGAATGAATGCCAAAAAATTTTCACAAAAAGGAACCGGATTATAATTTTCAAAACAAAAAAGACGAATTATTTGATTTTTTCCATCTTTTCCGTCTTGACATATGTTGCCGAAATGTTAATATCTAAATATGGACAGTGGTTTCCGGCTTACGGGCGGGGGCCGATGTTCAAAGAAAGAAAAGGAGGATTAGACTATGATCCGTCGTCTGACCGCCATCGCGGTTGCGCTGTGCCTGCTGCTTTGCTGCGCCGTCGCTTCCGCAGACAGCATCTACCCCATGGAGGGCAAGTCCCTCACCGTTCTGACCACGGTCGACTCCGACCTGGCTCTGTTCGGCTTCAGCAGCTACGCTGACACCCCCGGCTTCCAGCAGTGGCAGAAGGCCACCGGCGTGGATGTGGCCATCACCGAGGTCGTTGACACCAACGCCCTGCTGCTCCAGCTGGCCGGCGGCGACCTGCCGGACATCGTCCGCTGCGGCAAGAACTTCTATCCCAAGGGCTTCGCGGCCATGGTGGATGAAGGCGTCGCTACCGTTCTGACCGACAAGCTGCCCGAGTACGCTCCCAACTACTGGGCGTTCCTGAACAGCAGCGAGAACATCTACAACTCCGCCGCTCTGGCCATGGACGGCAGCCTGGAGATCATCTCCTTCGCCGGCAACTTCTATCCGGAGACCTCTCCCTTCCGCAACTACGGCGGCATCCTGGTCCGCAAGGACTTCATGGACAAGCTGGGCATGGACGCCATCGTGACCCTCGATGACTTCACCACCTACCTGCGCCGCTGCAAGGAAGAGCTGGGCGTGAGCACGCCTCTCATGTCTCAGGACTATCAGGCCCGCTACGTCTGGCAGACCGGCCTGATCACCTCTCCCTTCGGCCTGGTTTCCGCCGGCGCCTATCAGGTGGACGGCGTGTATCACTACGGCGCCTATGAGCCGGAGTTCAAGGACGTGCTGAGCTATCTGCATGACCTGTACACCGAAGGCCTGATGGATCCCAACTTCGCCGTGACCGACGCCAACACCGCCATCGCGGCCATGACCAGCGGCGACAGCTGCGCCATCCGCGGCATGACCTCCTACTTCCAGAACATCAAGAACGCCGCCAACAACGACGAGATGCAGCTGACCGCCATCCCGGCGCTGGTGGCCAAGGAAGGCGACGTGCCCTTCATGAGCTTCGCCACCACCATCACCTCCAACAGCTTCTGGTGCTTCGTGACCGACGAGTGCAAGGACGTGGAGACCGCGCTGCGCTTCATGGACTACCTCTACACCCCCGAGGGCATGGACCTGGCCAACTACGGCATCGAGGGCGAGACCTTCGAGTATGACGCGGACGGCAACCCCAAGTTCACCGAGTTCGTGACCAACAACCCCGACGGCTACGCCGTTGACCCCATCATGCGCTCCTACGGCCTGATCAACTGGAGCTGCATCCATCGTCAGGCGTTCTCCGAGCAGCGCTTCCCGCTGCCCGAGCAGCGCGAGGCCTGCAACATCTGGGCCGCCAGCGACTACAACAAGTACATGATCAGCTACTCCAGCGTGCCGGCTGACCTGCAGGAGGAGAACACCCGCCTGTGGACCGACCTGGAGACCTACATGAACGAGCATGTGGCCAACATCATCACCGGCGCCGATTCCCTGGATACCTTCGATGACTACATCGCGGGCATGAAGGCTCTGGGCATGGATCGCTACATCGAGATCCAGCAGCTGGCCATCGATCCCTACTACAAGGACTAATCCGTTTCCCATGGGGCGGGGCAACCCGCCCCTTTCTTTCCGGTAAATGCCTTTGAGCCGGCGCCGCCGGTCAACCAAACAAAGGGGTATTGATTATGAAAGATGTGCGCGTGCAGGGCAGGCGAACCCTCAGACAGCGCCTGCGCAAGGACATGAGCGAGAACGGCGGGGCCTATGTGTTGGCGCTCGCCGTGCTGGCGTACTATTTTCTCTTCCACTATAAGCCCATGGGCGGCCTGGTCATCGCCTTCAAAAACTACGTGCCGCGCAAGGGCATCTGGGGCAGCAAGTGGGTGGGAATGAAATATTTCCTGGAATTCTTCAATTCCTATTATTTTGAGCGCGTGCTCCGAAACACCCTGGTGATCAGCCTTTCCTCGCTGATCTTCGCCTTCCCGCTGCCCATCCTCTTCGCGCTGTCCATCAACGAGGTGAAGAGCAAGGCCTTCAAGAAGACGGTTCAGACCATCTCATACATGCCCCATTTCATCTCCATGGTGGTGGTCTGCTCGATGGTGCGCCTGTTCACCGGCGGCGATTCCTTCA
>CADARO010000009.1 GCA_902790345.1 uncultured Eubacteriales bacterium
TTTCAGCATGGCGTCGATGAACGCTCTCTTTTCCTTCATCGCGTCGGTCTCCTTCCACGGCATTTCCGGCACCTCCTTTGTGCCGAGTATACCGGAAAGCCTTACCTATGTCCTGACACAAACCCTTACCTATGTCCTGAAACTTTCTGTTACCGATGTGCTGAAACTGGACAATGAAAAGTTTGCCGGACAGGAACGACCCTTCAGGCGCTGCGGGCGTCCCGTTTCCCGCGCGCCATGCAGAATGACACAAAGGTGGAAAAAGCCACGCTAGGCAGCACGTCTGTTGGGAGAACCCAGCATGGCGCGCGCGGTCTGCCGGGGCAGACCGGTCGGCGTGAGCCGACAGAACCCAAAATCATCCCACTTCGCAAGCGCCTCTGAACCGCCAGGTTCAGACAGCCACAACAACAGAAACGACAACAAACCGACACTCCCACGGAGGCAACCATGAGAATCGTCGTCAAAGTCGGCACATCCACCCTGGCCCACGCCACCGGACACATGAACATCCGCCGGGTCGAGTCCCTCTGCAAGGTCATGAGCGACCTCAAAAACGCCGGGCACGAAATGGTGCTGGTGTCCTCCGGCGCCATCGCCATGGGCCTGGGCAAGCTCAACCTCAAGGAGCGCCCCCGGGACATCCCCACCAAGCAGGCCACCGCCGCCGTGGGCCAGTGCGAGCTGATGTATACCTACGATAAGCTCTTCTCCGAATACAACCACACCGTGGCCCAGATCCTGCTCACCGGCAGCGACGTGGACCACGCCGAGCGCCGCCAGAACTTCCGCAACACCCTGTTCCGGCTGCTGGAGATGGGCGCGCTGCCCGTCATCAACGAAAACGACACCGTGGCCACCGATGAAATCGTCATCGGCGACAACGACACCCTGGCCGCCATCGTGGCCCGGGAAATCGGCGCGGACCTGCTGGTGCTCCTCAGCGACATCGACGGCCTCTACACCGCCGATCCCCGCAAGGACAAAAGCGCCGCCCTCATCCCCCTGGTGGAGGCCCTCACCCCGGATATCATGGCCCTGGGCGGCGGCAATGGCACCGCCCTGGGCACCGGCGGCATGGCCACCAAGCTGCGGGCCGCCCAGATCGCCACCGAGGCCGGGGCCGACATGGTCATCGCCAACGGCGAAAACCCCGCCATCCTCTACGACATCCTGGCGGGCCAGCCCACCGGCACCCGCTTCACCGGCAGGAGGTGACACCTATGCTCACAACTCAGGATATCCTCAAAAGGGCCAAGGCCGCCGCGCCTGCTCTGGCCGCCGCCGACACGGCGAAGAAGAACGCCGCGCTCCACACCATGGCCGACGCGCTGCTGGCAGACGAAGCCTCCATTCTCGCCGCCAACCAGCTGGACCTGGACGCCGCGAAGGATCACATCTCCCCCGTCATGCTGGACCGGCTGCGCCTCACCCCCGACCGCGTGGCCGCCATGGCTCAGGGCATCCGGGAGGTGGCCGCGTTGCCCGACCCCGTGGGCCGCACCCTCGCCCGGGTGGAGCGCCCCAACGGCCTCATCATCGAGAAGGTCTCCGTGGCCATGGGCGTCATCGCCATCATCTATGAGAGCCGGCCCAACGTCACTTCCGACGCCGCCGCCCTGGCCGTGAAGAGCGGCAGCGCCTGCGTGCTGCGGGGCGGCAAGGAGGCCTTCCGCTCCTCAAACGCCATCGCCCGGTCCCTGCAGAAGGGCCTGGAGGCGGTGGAGCTGCCGCCGGAGCTGGTGCAGCTGGTTCAGGACACCACCCGCCAGAGTGCAACGGAGCTCATGACCGCCCGGGGCTATGTGGATCTGCTCATCCCCCGGGGCGGCGCGGGGCTCATTCAGGCCTGCGTGGACAACGCCAAGGTGCCCTGCATCCAGACCGGCACCGGCATCTGCCATATCTTCGTGGACGACACCGCCGACCTGAACAAGGCCCTGGACATCATCGAAAATGCCAAGACCAGCCGCCCCTCCGTGTGCAACGCGGAGGAGGTCCTGCTGGTGCACGAAGCCGTCGCGCCCGCGTTCCTGCCCAAGCTGAAGGAGCGCCTGGTGGACGACCGTGCCGCGAAGGGCCTGACCCCCGTGGAGCTGCGGCTGGATCGGCGGGCGGCGGCCATCATCCCCGGCACCCCCGCCGGAGAGGCCGACTTCGACACGGAATTTCTGAATTACATCCTGGCCGTGGCGGTGGTGGACTCCGCAGAGAGCGCCATCGCCCACATCGCGCTGCACTCCACCGGCCACAGCGACGCCATCCTCACGGAAACCGACGCCCACGCGGAACTGTTCGCCCGGGCGGTGGACAGCGCGGCGGTGTACATCAACGCCTCCACCCGCTTCACCGACGGCGGCGAGTTCGGGCTGGGCTGCGAGATGGGCATCTCCACCCAGAAGCTCCACGCCCGGGGCCCCATGGGGCTGGAGGAGCTGACCACGTATAAATACGTGATCCGCGGAAACGGGCAGGTGCGCTGAATGGCCAGAAAGACCATCCGCCGGGACGACTGGCGGCGCGTGCTGGAAAAGGACATCGTCATCGAGGACTTTGCCTGGCGCGGCCTTCCCGGCAAGATCTCCCTTCTGAAAATGAAGAAGATCACCGAGCCCCTCACCGTGGGCTACGGCGACATGCGGGTCAAGATCGTGGAGACCGGCTACAGCTGGATCCAGATCGCGCTGGAGGGCCAGTTCTTCTGGCTCACCTCCATGTTCGACGAAAACGGCCGGCTGCTTCAAATCTACATCGACATGACAGACGGCAACGTGACAGACGCGGACGACCCCTGGTTCGACGACATGTATCTGGATTTCGTGGTGTCCCACGGCAAAATCTGGGAGCTGGACCGGGACGAGCTGGACGAGGCCCTCAGGGCCGGGGCCATCACGGCAGTCCAGCATGAGCGCACGCTGTCGGAGGCCGCGAAGGTGCGCGCTTATCTGGAGGCGCACCCCGGCGAGGTGGAGGCGCTGCTGCGCCGGGAATTCGCCCGGCTGAACGAACGCGAACGGGGAGGAGCAGGCGCGTGAGCGGATACATCATGGATTTGAGGCGCATCGTGGGCCACCGCACGCTCATCCAGTGCGCGGGCAGCGTCATCTGCGTGAACGAAAAGGGTGAGCTGCTGCTGGGCCGGCGCACGGACAACCACAGGTGGGGTTATGCCGGCGGCTCCGTGGAGATCGACGAGGCGGTGGAAGACTGCGCGAAGCGGGAGCTGTTCGAGGAAATGGGGCTGGTGGCAGAGGAGCTGGAATTCTTCTGCGTCAATTCCGGCCCGGAGGTGCACTATGTGTACCCCAACGGCGACGAGGTGTCCAACTTCGAAATCGTCTACCTCTGCCGGAAATACCACGGCGAGATCCGGCGGCAGGAGGAGGAGATGGAGGAACTGCGCTTCGTCCCTCCGGAGGCAATCCGCATGGAGGAAATCTCACCGCCCATCCGCCCGGTGTTCCGGCGCTACCTGGAGCGCTTCGGCCGGAAGAGCCCAAAGCACGCCGAGTTCCTGCGCCTGGCGGCGCTTCTCAACGGGGCCATGGACGTTCAGCCCCTGCTGTTCGGCTCACTGGGCCTGGAGAAGCGGCTGGGGGCCGACCTGAAGGCGGACGACATCGACATCCTCGTCCCCGAGGCGCTGCTCTCCGGGGCGGGCTGGGCGCGGCTTGCCGCGCTGATGCAGGGCGCGGGCTACGCCCTCTATGACGAGCACGAGCACGCCTTCCTGCGGGAGGGCGTCAGCGCCGCCTTCGCCGCCATCGAGAGCCTGACGCCCTTCGCCGGGGTGGATGTGAAGGCCATTCCTTTTCTGGAGGAGGGCGGCGCGCGGTATCGCCTGCTGACGCTGGAGGATTACCTGAAGGTATATATCGCGTCGTCGAAGGACGGATACCGGAAAGACGTGAAGAACAAGAAGGATGAGGAAAAGATCGCGCTGATCAAAAGGGCGATGGCGTAATGAGGAGGCGTCCCATGGCAAACTACGAATTCGGCTTTATCGGAACCGGACATATGGGCGGCGCGCTGGCCAAAGCCGCCGCGAAATCCATGGACCCGAAGCGCATCCTGCTGGCCAACCGCACGCCGGGCAAGGCGGCGCAGCTGGCCAAAGAGCTGGGCTGCGCCTGCGGCGACAACGGGGATGCCGCCGAAGCGCGCTTCGTCATGCTGGGGGTGAAGCCCCAGATGATGGCGGACATGCTGGCGGGCATCGCGCCGGTCCTCGCCGCGCGGCAGGACCGGTTCGTCCTGGTCACCATGGCGGCGGGTCTCTCCATGGAGAAGATCAGCGCCCTGGCGGGAGGCGACTACCCCGTCATCCGCATCATGCCCAACACCCCGGTGGAGATCGGTCACGGGGTGATCCTCATGGACGCCAATCCGAAGGTGACGGACGATGAAATCAGCGACTTCCTGCGGGCGCTGAAGGCAGCGGGGCAGTTCGAGACGCTGGAGGAGAAGCTCATCGACGCGGGCAGCGCCATCACCGGCTGCGGCCCGGCCTTCGCGTATCTGTTCATGGAGGCGCTGGCGGACGGGGGTGTGGCCTGCGGGCTGCCCCGGGCCAAGGCCATGTCCTTCGCGGCGGACATGCTGGAGGGCGCGGCGGCCCTGGCCGGAAACGGCGAGCGGCATCCCGGCGCGCTGAAGGACGACGTCTGCTCCCCGGCGGGCTCCACCATCGCGGGGGTGCGGACGCTGGAGGAAAGGGCATTTCGCGGGGCGGTCATGGACGCGGTCATCGCGGCGTTTGAAAAGACGAAAGCGCTGGGCAAATAAGGCATAAAGCGAGGGCAAATGGCATGAGCAAATACGCACTGGGCATTGACTTCGGCACGCTCTCGGCCCGGGCGCTGGTGGCCGACATCCACACGGGCCGGGAAGCCGGCGAGGCGGTGATGGACTACCCGCACGGCGTGATGGACAAGGCCCTGCCCGACGGCACGCCCCTGCCCCCGGACTGGGCGCTGCAGCACCCGGCGGACTATCTGGATTGCCTGCGCGTCATCGTGCCCGAAGCCCTGGCCCGGGCGGGCGTGGACCCGGCGGACGTGGTGGGCGTGGGGGTGGACGCCACCACCTGCACCCTGATCCCCGTGGATCAAGCCGGCACGCCCCTGTGCCTGCTGCCCGGCTACGCGGGGGAAAAGCACGCCTACGCCAAGCTGTGGAAGCACCACGCCGCCCAGAGTCAGGCCGACCGCATGACGGAGGCGGCCCGGGCGCGGGGCGAGGCGTTTCTGGCCCGCTACGGCGGCCGGATCTCCTCCGAATGGCTGTTTCCCAAGGTGTGGCAGACCCTGGAGGAGGCCCCCGCGCTGTATGAAAAGACCGCCCGCTTCGTGGACGCGGCGGACTGGATCGTGTTTCAGCTCACCGGCCGGGAGGCCCGCTCCAGCTGTCTGGCGGGCTACAAGGCCCTCTGGAGCAAGGAAGACGGCTATCCCTCCGAGGACTACTTCCGCGCCCTGGATCCCCGGCTGACCCACGTGGTGCGGGACAAGTTGCCCGGCGAGGTTCACTCCGTGTGCGGCCGGGCGGGCCAGCTGACCGAGGCCGGCGCGCGACTCACCGGCCTTCTGCCCGGCACGGCGGTGGCCGTGGGCTCCTCCGACGCCCACGTGGCGCCTCCCGCCGCCGGCGTCACCCGGCCGGGCCAGCTGCTGATGATCCTGGGCACCTCCACCGTGCACCTGACCCTGGGCGACGAATCCCGCCCTGTGCCGGGCATCTGCGGCGTGGTGGAGGACGGGGTGGTGCCCGGCCTGTTCGCCTATGAGGCGGGGCAGTGCTGCGTGGGGGATCACTTCGACTGGTTCGTGAAGAACCTGGCCCCCGAGGCCTATGCCCGGGAGGCGGAAGCGCGGGGGATCGGCCTCCACGCGCTGCTCACCGAGAAGGCCGCCCGGCTGGCCCCCGGCGAGAGTGGCCTGCTGGCGCTGGACTGGTGGAACGGCAACCGCTCCGTGCTGGTGGACGCCGACCTCACCGGCCTCATCCTGGGCCTCACCCTGACCACCCGGCCGGAGGAAATCTACCGCGCCCTCATCGAGGCCACCGCCTACGGCACCCGGCTCATTCTGGAGAACTTCGAGGCTCACGGGGTGGCCGCCGGGTCGCTGGTGGCCTGCGGCGGCATCGCCCGGAAGAATCCCTTCCTCATGGGGCTCTACGCCGACGTGCTGGGCCGGGAGATCCGGGTGGCCCGCAGCGCCCAGACCTCCGCGCTGGGCGCGGCCATGCTGGGGGCCGTGGCGGCCGGACGGGCGGCGGGCGGCTGGGATACCATCGCCGAGGCCGCCGCGCGGATGGGCGGCCTGCGGGAGGAGGTCTACCGGCCCCACCCGGCGGCCCACGCGGTCTACGACAGGCTCTACGCCGAATACGCGCGGCTGCACGACTGGTTCGGCCGGGGCGGCGACGACGTGATGAAGCGGCTCAAGGCCCTGAAGCGGGCAGCGCGCTGACCGCGGCAAAGGAGGCAGACATGATCTACACCGACAGGACAAAGCGGGCCATCCGCCTCATGTTCCAGGCGCACCGGGAGCAGACCGACAAGAGCGGCCTGCCCTATGTGTTTCATCCCTTTCACCTGGCGGAGCAGATGACCGACGAGGACACCACCGTGGCGGCGCTGCTGCACGACGTGGTGGAGGACACGGACTACACGCTGGATGACCTGCGCAAAATGGGCTTCGGCGACGCGGTGTGCGACGCTCTGGCCCTGCTCACCCACGACGAAGCCGTGCCCTACATGGATTACGTGGCGGCCATCAAAGAGAACCCCATCGCCCGGGCGGTGAAGCTGGCGGACCTTCGCCACAACAGCGACCTCGCCCGACTGGACCAGGTGGACGACAAGGCGCTTCAGCGCGTCGAGAAATACAGAAAGGCCATCGCGCTCCTCAGCGAGGCGTGACGGCGGGAGGATCGTTTTTTAATGAACAGGGACAGAATTCGACTGATCGCGCTGGACATGGACGGCACCATCACCCAGCACCGCACGCCGCTGGAGCCGGATAACCGGGCCGCGCTGGACGCGCTGAGCGAACGGTATCGCCTGGTGATCGTGGGCGCGGGGGCCTGCCGCCGCATCCACGGCCAGCTGAACGGCTACCCCATGGACGTGATCGGCAACTACGGCATGGAGGCGGGAGAGTACGACCGGGAGAAGGGCGAGCTGGTGATCGTGGAGAGCCAGACAGTGACCGTGGAACCCAGGGACGCGGTGCTAGAACGGGCGGCCCGGCTGCGGCGGGAATTCGGCATGGAGACCTTCGCGGGGGACAGCGTGGAATTTCACGCCTCGGGCATGATCACCTTCCCCCTGCTGGGCACCAGGGCCGCCATCGCGGACAAGCTGGTCTTCGACCCGGACCGGAGCCGACGCCGGCCCCTGTATCCCGCCGTGAAGGAAGCCTTCTCGCAGTACACGGTGTTCCTGGGAGGCTCCTCCTCCTTCGACATCGTGCCCCGGCCCTTCGACAAGCTGTACGCGCTGACCCGCTACTGCGCGCGGCACGGCATTGCCCCGGACGAGGTGGTGTTCTTCGGCGACGACTACCTGGAGGGCGGCAACGACCGGCAGGTGTACGAGTCCGGCATCGCCTTCGTGCCGGTGGACGACTACCGCGCCTTTCCACAGCGCATCAGGGAGGTATTGTAATGGAGGACGTCATCATTCGCCGCGTTGAGGAATCCGACGCGGAGGCGATGTCCCGGCTGATCGCCGAAACGCTGCGCACCACCAACAGCGTCGACTACACCCCCGACCAGCTGGACGAAATCATCGCCCACATGACCCCGGAGGACATCAAAAAGCGGGCCGGCTGGACCCACTTCTACGTGGCCGTGTCGGGCGGCGACATCGTCGGCTGCGGGGCCATCGGGCCCTACTGGGGCAGGGAGGACGAGAGCAGCCTGTTCACCATCTTCGTTCGGCCGGACCGGCAGGGCCGGGGCGTGGGCCGGCGGATCATTGAGGCGCTGGAGCGGGACGAATACTTCCTGCGGGCCCGCCGGGTGGAGATACCCGCCTCCATCACGGCGGTGGAATTCTATCGCAAGCTGGGCTACGATTACAAGGACGGCGTGAAGGCCGTGGACGAGGAGCGGCTCTACCGGCTGGAAAAGATCAGAAAGCCGTGAGGGAACCGCCGCGAAGGGAGCGTGAGGCCAAGGTGCGACAGGGCAGGGGCGTCGACATGATGCAGGGGCCGATTCTCAGGCAGGTGGCGCTGTTCGCGCTGCCGCTGTGTCTGGGCAGCATATTGCAGCTGTTGTACGGCACGGTGGATTCCATCGTGATCGGCAATTTCTGCGGGGCGTCCTCGCTGGCGGCGGTGGGCACCAGCTCCCAGCCGGTGGAGGTGGTGATGTGCCTGTTCCTGGGCATCGGCTCGGGGCTCACCATTCTGGTGGCGCAGGCGCTGGGCCGGGGCGACGCCGCCCGGCAGAGGCAGCTGGCCATGAACGGGGTGTTCTTCATCTATCTGAGCGCCCTGCCGGTGACGCTGCTGGGCATGGCGGGGGGGCCGCTGCTGCTCTCGCTGATGAACGTGCCGCCCGACGCCTTCGGCCACGCGGTGGGTTATCTGCGCATCGTGTTTCTGGGCACGCTGGGCAACCTGGGCTACAACATCAACGCGGGGCTGCTGCGGGGCCTGGGCGACAGCCGGGCCACGCTGTACTTCCTGCTGATCTCCTGCGCGGTGAACATCGCGCTGGATCTCATCTTCGTGGCCGGGCTGGGCTGGGACGTGGCCGGCGCGGCGGCGGCCACCGCCATCGCCATGTACGTGAGCTGGCTGTCCAGCGTGGTGTACATCCGGAAGAAGTATCCCGAGCTGGGCTTCCGCCCCCTGCCCTGGGGGCACGACTGGAAAACCCTCCGGGACATGGTGCGCATCGGCCTGCCCCTGGGGCTGAACACCTCCGTGTTCTCCCTGGGACACATGGCGCTGCAGGCGCTGGTGAACCTGCAGGGCTCCACCTTCGTGGCGGCCTGCACCATCGGCCACAAGATCAACGGCATCACCAGCGTGACCATCAACGCCTTCGCCAGCGCCACCACCTCCTTCGCCGGGCAGAACCTGGGGGCGGGTCGATACGACCGGCTCTATCGCGCCGGGCGGATCGTGCCGCTGGTGAACGGAGCCGTTGGCCTTGGGCTGGGGCTGCTGTTCACCGCCTTCTGCCGGCCGCTGCTGGGCCTGTTCACAAAAGACAGCGAGGTGCTGGGCTACGCGGTCACCTTCGTGCGCGTGGTGCTGCCCCTCACCTGGCCCTTCGCGGTGTACAACGCCATCATGTCCTTCTCCAACGGCACCGGCCACGTGCGCTACCCCACCATCATCACCGCGCTGATGCTCTGGGCGGTGCGCATCCCCTCCGCCTGGTTCATCAACCGCTTCTGGGACGGCCACATGGTCATGGTCAGCTATCCCTTGAGCTTCATGTTCGGCATGCTGGCCATGCTGCCCTTCTACTTCACGAAGCTCTGGCGGGAAATACGGGAAAAGGCGCTGAAGGCATCCTGATTCCAATGGCGCGCGGCGCGAACCGCGCGTCTTTTTCATTTTATTTTTCCCCAATCGAACCTTTCGGGGGCGGAAAAGCGACTATACAGGTGAAAACCGGTTTTCAGACACACAAGCCAGGGAGGTGACGCCCATGGACGCCTTCGAGACCCTGCTGGCCGCCGGCAGAACGGCGGTGGAGCGCTGGGTCAAGGCCCGCATCGCCAGCCCTGCCGACGCGGAGGACGTGCTGCAGGAGACCTACATGGCTGCCTTTCAGGGCTTTGGCAGCCTGCGGGATCCCTCCGCCTTTCTCCCCTGGATTCTGGGCATCGCCCGCCGGAAGTGCGCGGACTGGTATCGGGCCCAGGCCAGGCGGCGGGAGATTCCCCTGGACGCCCTGCCAGAGACCGCGCCGGAGCTCCCCGCCGATTCCGCCGTGGAGGAGACCCTGGACGCCCTGCCCCCTCGGGATCAGCTGATGCTGAGCCTGTTCTATCGGGACATGCTGTCGCAGAAGCAGATCGCCCGGCGGCTGGGCGTCCCCGAGGGCACGGTGAAGAGCCGCATGAGCGCCGCCCGATCCCGCTTCCGCGCCGCCTATCCCTACCCGCCGAAAGGAGAGATCCATATGAAAAACACAACGGCCCTGCCTGACAGGCTGCCCGAATACTCCATCGTCTGGACGGAGGAGGCCCCCTTCCCCGTGGACTGCCATGAGCTCATGGGCTGGTTCATCCGGCCGAGGCTGGGCGAAACCCTGCGCTGGGGCATGTACGACCTGCCCTCCCGCAAGCTGGACGTGTCCTACGACATGGAAGTGACCGGCCCGGCCAGCGTGCACGGCTTGGAGGGCGTTTCCATCAGTGCCAAAGTCATTCCGCCAAAACCGGCGCTGCCGGAAGACGACCTGATGAAGGAGCCGGTGGGCGCCTCCACCGGGGGCCAGGAGGCCTGGACCTTCATCGCTCAGGAGAAGGACGGCCACACCCGCTTCCTCTCCGCCGAGCACATCGAAGGCGGCACGCGCGTCCTCACCACCTTTCTGGACGGCGAGGCCTTCATGGACAACTGGGGCTTCGGCGAGGACAACCGGGGCATGCCGGTTCACCTGACGCCTCAGGGGAAAATCCAGCGGCGGGGCGACGCCGTGGTCACGACGGACGCAAAGGCCCTCATGGACGTGGTGGGCCGGTGCCAGGTGACGCTGGATGGCGTGACCCACGACACGGTGTGCCTCATGGACCTGGGCATGTACGCGGAGGGCATCATCAGCGAGCAGTTCATCGACCGGGAGGGACGCACCGTGCTCTGGCGGCGCTTCAACCGGGACGACTGGGCCATGGACCGCTACGGCCAGCGCTGGAGCGAGCTGCTGCCAGAGAACGAGCGCATCACCGTCAACGGCCAGGTGTGCGTCCACTGGTACGACTGCCTGTGCGCCCGGTGAGCGCCCCGCCCCTTTGCCCGCCGCGCTTTTCCGCGCGGCGGGTTCTTTTTATGCCATTTTTTGATGACAAATCCCATTTCTCGTGGTATACTGGCTATGTATAATCGTTTCGCGAATCATTAAAGCGCGTCACATTTATCCCCCACCGACCGAACAGGAGGAGAGCCCATGAAGCGGAAACTGTTTGTCACCCTGGCCCTGGCGGCGCTGATTCTGGCGCTGACCTGCGGCGCGGCCCTGGCGGCCATTGAAGGCGGGCCGCTGAACGACGAAGGCACCGTGCACTATGAGAACGACGGCAGCGGCACCATCCGCATCAGCGGCGAGGGCGCGACGAAGGACTACGGCTCCAGCTACAACCTCTCCCCGCTGGACGGCAAGACCATGACGGCGGTGGAGATCGGGGCCGGCGTCACCCGCCTGGGCAACAATCTCTTCTATGGGTGCGCGGACCTGACCACCGCCACCATCAAGAACCCCGACGCCGTCATCAGCGGCACGGCCTTCCGCCTTTGCTCCAGCCTGACCACCATCTGCGGCTGGGAGGGCTCCACGGCGGCCGCCTATGCCGCCGCCAACGGCTATGAATTCAGCTCCCTGGGCAGCCTCACCGGCTCCTGCGGCGAGAATGTGACCTATTCCTTCGACCCCGTCACCGGCGAGATGACCATCAGCGGGACGGGGGAGATGACAAATTTCAGTACCGACTCGGAGGTTCCCTGGTTTGGCATTCGGACTGAAATTACGTCTGTGGTGATTGAAAACGGCGTGAAAAGCATCGGCTCATATGCTTTTCAGGGCTGCGACCATATGAACAGCGTTACGATACCGGACAGCGTCACCAGTATTCGATTCATGACTTTTTATGGGTGTTCCAGTTTAAACAGCGTGGCGATTCCCGATAGCGTAATAAATATTAGTAACTGGGGTTTTGCATACTGTACCAACCTGACAAATGTAACGTTACCGAGCGGTTTGACAGACATCACTGATGGTTTGTTCTCACATACAGGATTGACCAGTATAACAATACCTGCCAGCGTGAGCGCAATCAGATATGCTGCCTTCCATGATTGTACCAATCTGACCAGTGTGACCATATTGAATCCCCAAACCTACTTCGCACCGAATTCCATTTTCAGGAATTACCCCGCCTCCCTCACCCTCCACGGCTGGGCCGACTCCACCGCCCAGACCTACGCGCAGGAGAACGGCATCACCTTCGACGCCTTTGAGACCAGCGGCTCCTGCGGCGACAGCCTGACCTATTCCTTCGACCGCTCCACCGGCAAGATGACCATTTCCGGCACAGGGGCGATGGACAAATACGACAGTGACGACGACGCGCCCTGGTATGCGTTCAAAGACTGCATTACCACGCTGGCCGTGGAAGACGGCGTGACCAGCGTCAGCAGAATGGCCTTCTGCTACTCGGCCAACCTGACCAGCGCGACCATGGCGGGCAGCGTGGCGGACATCGGTTATTTCGCGTTTCAGAATTGCCCCAGCCTCGCCAGCGTGACCGTCCTGAACCCCGCTTGCGTCATCGGCGACAGCGATCACGATGTGTTCCAGGGCTGCAACACGCCCGTCCTCAAGGGCTGGCCCGGCTCCACGGCCCAGACCTACGCGGGTTACAGCGACAGCAACGTCACCTTTGAATCCCTGAGCACCAGCGGCTCCTGCGGCGAGAACGTGACCTATTCCTTCGACCCCGTCACCGGCACGCTGACCATCAGCGGGACGGGGATTATGATGAATTACCTCAATTTTATCACTGAAAAACCAGGCTGGTATGCGTTTAGGGAAGCCATACAGCGAATCGTGGTTGAAGAAGGTGTGGCGTCAATCGGTGTATACGCTTTCCGAGAACTGACGAATTTGGTGGATGTGTCCCTTCCGAATAGCTTGGATTACATCGAAACAAATTCTTTTAACGGCTGTACCAGCCTGACCATCGTTCTCTGCCCCAAAAATATATACTATATTGGGTACGAGGCATTCATTAATTGTTCCAGCTTGGCCAATGTCGTGATCTATAACCAGGATGCCTCCATCGGCGCGGACACTTTCAAAAACTGCTCCCCCGCCCTCACCATCCACGGCTGGGCCGATTCCACCGCCCAGACCTACGCGCAGGAGAACGGCATCACCTTCGACGCCTTTGAGACCAGCGGCTCCTGCGGCGACAATCTGACCTGGAGCTTCGACGCCTCCACCGGCGAGCTGAGCATCGGCGGCACGGGCGATATGACGGTCTTTGGCGCGGCAACCGAAGTGCCGTGGTACAACATCCGCGAAAGCGTCACGTCCGTGAACATCGGCAGCGGCGTGACGAGCGTCAGCAAGCGCGCTTTCTATCAATGCACCGGCTTGACCAGCGTCACCATCCCGAGCAGTGTAACCAACATTGGCTTCTGGGCGTTCAGAGATTGCACCGGCCTGACCAGCGTGACCATCATGAACCCCGCTTGCGTCATCGGCGACAGCGATCACGATGTGTTCCAGGGCTGCAACACGCCCGTCCTCAAGGGCTGGCCCGGCTCCACGGCGGAAACCTACGCCGGCTACGCAGACAGCAACGTCACCTTCGAATCCCTGGGCGCGCTCTCCGGCTCCTGCGGCGATAATGTGACATACTCCTTCAATCCCACCACGGGTGTGATGACCATCAGCGGGACGGGAAGGATGACGGATTATTCAGCTTTAAATCAACCGTGGCCGTGGGACACTTACGTTGAGAGCATTCGTTCTATCGCAATAGGAGACGGCGTGACCAACATTGGCAACGATGCTTTCATGTACGGCTACGGCCTGACCAGTGTCACCATCCCGAACAGCGTGACCAATATTGGCGCAACTGCCTTCGCTTACTGCACTGGCCTGACCAGCGTCACAATCCCAGACGGCGTGACCGGCATTTCCTTAGGTGCTTTCATACATTGCTCCAACCTGACCAGCGTGTCGATTCCAAACAGTGTGACTTGGATCGGCGGATCTGCTTTCGCTTACTGCACCGGTCTGACCAGCGTGTCGATTCCAAACAGCATGACCCGAGTCAGCGGCGGATATAATTTTGCCTACTGCTCCAACCTGACCAGCGTCACCTTCTGGGGCCCCGATACCGAAATTGGCAAAAATGCTTTCACCGAATGCCCCAACCTGACTCTCCACGGCTGGGCCGGCTCCACGGCGGAGGCCTACGCGGCCAACACCGCATACCCCTGCAACTTCGAGCTCATGGCCCCCGCGCCGGACCTGTTCCTGCCCGCCGGCCTGAAGAGCATCGAGGCGGACGCCTTCTGCGGCGTCAGCGCCGAGGCGGTGGTCATTCCGAAGAGCATCCAGACCATTACCGGCAATCCCTTCGCGGGCAGCGAGGTGCTGTATATCTACGGCTTCCCCGGCACCGCGGCGGAAGACCTGGTCGAGAGCGACCCGATTCGGTTCATGTTCCTCCCCCTGACCGACGCCTGGTACGCCAGACTCACAAGCAAATAACACGCACGCGCAAAACCGGGTCGCCTTGTGGCGGCCCGGTTTTGCGCTAATTAGGAATTAGGAATGAGGAATTAGGAATTGAATTTTGTTGTCTCAGGCGCGGCTGAGGCCGCGCAACCTCATCCGGCGCTGCGCGCTACCTTCCCCATAGGGGAAGGCAACGATCTACACGGCGTTAGAGGGGAGCCCCCTGGGAGGGGCGGCGAGGCGTTTCTTTTGCATACTTGTTCTTTGCAATAGAAACGCACACGAAGCGCTTATACCCCGGCTCCCCTGAAAGGGGAGCTGTCAGCGAAGCTGACTGAAGGGTCGGAATCAGTGGATGATTCAGCTCCTCATTCGCCAATTCCGACCCTTCCGCTTCGCTTCGCTCAGCACCTCCCCTTTCAGGGGAGGCAATGATCTGCGCCGCGCTGGTGAGAAGCCTTCCCCTTCAGGGGGAAGGTGGCAGCCCGAAGGGCTGACGGATGAGGTCCTTTCAATCAAACTAAAATTCCCCATTCCCCATTCCCCATTCCCCATTCATTCAATACACCGTCACGCTTGTGCCGGAGGGACAGTTCTCGTAAATCCACTTCGCGTCCGCCACGGACAGGCGCACGCAGCCGTGAGAGGCCTTGCTGCCCAGCTTGTACACCGAGCCCTGAATCACGCTGTTCTCGTTCTGGCTGTTGTACAGCACAGAATGGAACAGAATCGGCCCGTTGATGCGGTAGAGATACTGGGCCCATACGTCGAACTTGGGGAAGTAGCCCCAGCGGGTCACGGGGGAGCCCCGGAAGGTGCCCTTGGGGGTGGGGGTCTTGCTGAGGCCGGTGGAGCACTTCATGGTGCGAGCCAGGTTGGAAAAGCTGTTGGTCTCGCCGGACCAGCCGTAGGCGTACACCCGCTGATCCTTCGTGCTCACCTTCAGAAGATACGGCCCCTTCGCCGCCGCGTATTTCTTCGCCCCGGCGGAGAACAGCAGCCGCTGGGTCTTCTCCCCGGCCACGCCGTCCGCGCTGAGGCCGTTGGCGCTCTGGAAGGCCAGAATCGCGCCCTCCGTGGCCCCGCCGGCCAGCCCGTCCGCCCCGCCGGAGAGATACCCCAGCGCAATGAGGCGGGTCTGCAGCCGTTTGGTCTCCGGGCCCCGGGCGCCGGCCTTCACGGTCTCCCGGTAAACAGAGAAGCCGTCTCCCCGCAGATCATCCCACAGAGCCTGATCCACCGTGCCCGGATAGTCCGGCGTGGTTTCATCTTCTGTGAGCGCGTCCGCCGGGGAGGCGGCTTCTTCTTCCGTATCGGTTGGTTCAATGGGTTTCTCGCTTCGCGCCAGCTGGCCCAGATAGCCCCGCAGCGCCTTCACGGCGTCCTCCGTCACGGGGCCGTAGACGCCGTCCGCGCCGCCGGTCATGAAGCCCAGCTCCCGCAGCCGGTTCTGCAGCGCCTTCACCTCGTCGCCGCTGGAGCCGGTCGCCATGATGGGCTCGGGGGTGGGCTCCGGCGTGGGTGCCGGGGTGGGTGCCGGGGTGGGTGCCGGCGTTTCCCGGGGAGCGGGCCGCCGGTTCACCTCAGCGGCGGCCTGCCGGAAGGGATTCAGCCAGCCCAGCCGCACCTCCTCCGGCAGCGCCTCGTGGCGTTCAATCAAAATGTAGCGGCTCAGCAGCAGCGCGATCAGCGCGATCACCACCGCCGCCACAATCAGCATCTTCTTCATAACTCACTGCGCCTCCTGTTCCGTTCGTTTGAGTTACGCTTGTCAGACGAGGCGGCTTTCATAAAAGTTTCTTTCATATCACGATTGTGAATCATTTCCAGAATCGCGGCGGGCGAACCGAATCGCCCGCCGCGAGACAGGGGTCAGGCCTGAACCAGGTTGTGATAGCTGTTCGGAATGGAGTTCTCAATGGGGATCGCGCCCACGCATTTTTTGTAGAAATCCACCGGGCCGGCCCAGCCGATGATGGCGTAGGCATAGCCCCGCTCCTTCAGGGAGAGCAGGCTTTTGAGCAGCAGCGCCTTGCCGATGCCCTTGCCCCGCAGGGACTCCAGCACGCCGGTGGGGCCGAAGTAGTCCGGCATGGTGGCCTCGAAGCAGGCGAAGCCCACCACCTGCTTGTCCTTCACGGCGATCCAGCAGCCGTTTTTCAGCAGGCCCGCCGTGCACTCGTTGGCCCAGCCGTCGCCGAACTGCTCCCGCACGAAGCCCACCACGCGGTTCAGATCCACCGACATGGCCCGCTTGATGAGGATGCCCTCCTCGGAGAGCGCCTTCTCGATGGGCAGGGACGCGCCGTCCTCGATGTCGTACAGCTTCACCAGCATGTCGCAGCCCATTTACTTCGCCTCCCCGGTCCACTTGTCCATCAGCAGCGGCATGTACAATCCGCCCTGCACGCTGCGGGCGATGAAGGCCCGGTATTTGCCGGTGCTGGTGAAGTACCAGTCGGAGAAGGCCACCCGGGATTCGCTCTTTCTCAGGTAGTGGGCCACCGGCTTCACCAGCGCCCGGAAGGTGTCCTCGTCCGCCATGGAGGCGCTCCACAGGATCCAGTCGCTCTTGGTGTAGTCCGAGCGGGAATCCAGCGGCAGGCCGAACTCGTTCTGCCGGGCCAGGTAGCTCTTCGTCTCCTTCTCGTAGAAGCTGTCGTCCAGCAGATTCAGGCCCAGCAGCTTGTCCCACACCATGTTGTACTTCATGCTCCAGCCCACCTTCTCGAAGGTGAGGTAGGTGTAGTCTCCGGCGCTGGCCCGCTCCAGCCAGCTCTTCGCCATGGCCCGGGCCTTGCCCAGGTATTCCTCGCGGGCCGCCTCGTCTCCCAGGCCCCCGCGGATCAGCGCGTAGGCCGCCACGCCGCACACGGCCTTGGCGGACAGGTTGATGTTGTGGGCCAGGTGGCCGGCGAAGTCGTCGGTGCACAGCTGCTCGCCGGGGTCCTCGCCGTAGTCGATCAGATAGCGCACCCACTTGTCCAGCAGCGGCATGTACTTCTTTTCCAGGGAATAGTCGCCGTCCGCCCGGGAAGCCGCCGCCAGCATCAGCAGCATGTTGCCGCATTCCTCAACCGGCATCTGCCCCCGCAGGTCGAATACCTCCGCCGTCTCGGGATACAGGTAGATGGGCGGGAACACCAGCCCGTGCACCCAGCGATAGACGCCCCGGTTCTTCAGGCCGTACACCTGGCCGATGGCGTGGGGATAGCGGCCCACGTCGTGAGGCGCGAAGTCGTAGGTCCACACCGGCATGGAGGCGAATTTCAGGATCGGCCGGCACATGCCCCGCACAAACTCCGGATTGTACAGCAGGAACAGGGGGATGGAGGGATAACTCACGTCCACCGTGCCGATGCAGCCGTTGGAGTTGTTCTCCTTGGAGAGGAACACCATGTCGCCGTTCTCGTCGGCGATGAGCTTGTGGGCGCCGATGGCGTGGCGGTAGGCCGCACACACGATCAGCCGGTAGTCCTCGCCGCCCCGCTTGATGGCCTTGTCCATGAGCTCCTCATCCAGCGCCGCGCAGGCGGCCAGCAGCTCGCCCCGCCGGGTGTGGAAGGTCTCGATGGCGTCCAGGATGGTTTTTCCATCCCGGGCATACCAGGCGGGAGTGATCCGGCCGAAGTAGTCGATGGAGGCGATGTCGTCATAGGCGATGTAGAAGCGCATGTCCAGGGCCTTGTCACCCGTCACGCCGCCCTCGGCCCGGCCGATGAGCGCGTCGTCCTCGGCGGCGATGTCGCCCTCGCCCGCCAGGTACAGATAGCCCCAGTCGATGGTGATGCCGTCGCCGGAATGACCCACCACGCCCTGATGGGCCCGGCCGGTGTAGGCCACGTTCAGCCCCCGGGCCTGATAGCTGTCCCGGATCATGGCGGGGCGCTGGGCGCAGAGGTAGCCCGGGTCGGTGGTGGACTCCCGGCGGTCCGGATCCTCCGGGAAGACGCGCAGCTCGTAGCACAGCGCGTCGCTGGCCCGGAAGGTCAGCTTCACGTCGTGAGCCTGGCCGTCGATGGCGCGGGCGGAAATGTCCACATAGGTCACCGGCATGGACAGGATGTCCGGCTGATCCAGCAGCAGCGGCGTGGTGAAGGCGATGGTCACCTCAACACCCCCGGCCGCCAGGGTGGAGCGGGTGGACGTGGGGGTCACGGTCAGAGCGGTGGTCTCCATGGCGGGCGCCCGGCCTGCGCCCAGGAAGCGCCAGGCCTGGCCGTCGATTTCGGCGGTGCCCGTGATGGGCTTTACCGCCCCGGCCCAGTGGGTGGTGGGGGCGTCGGTGAGTTTGTCAGCGGCGCACCAGATGGAGAAGTAGGGATCATTGACGATCAGCGGCAGCGCCGGCAGGCGGTCCAAGGACTGAGACATGATAAATCCCTCCATTATTCTGTCTTTAGGGCGAGATCATTCCACCATCATTATAAAGAAATCCCGGGCCGTGTCAATCCGCTTTTGCGCCGCCGGGCGTAAAAATGCGAAAATTGGCCATGTTTTTTCAAAAAGGGCGTGACGGAACGGGCTGAATCGTATATAATAGAGATGTATGGATAATGGGCAGGGAGTGAACCATATGCGTCTTCAGCAGATAAACGTATGGCGGGAGGAGCAGGAGGGCCGCGGGCCCCGGGGCGAAATGCGCCTGGGCGACGTGCGGGCGCTGCTGCCCGGCCTCATCGAGCGCTATGCCGGGCAGGTGCAGCTGATCTACCTGGATCCCCCCTTCCGCACGGGCCAGACCTTCGTGATGCGGGTGCGGGTGGGCGAAAAGGAATGGAAGAGCGGCGCGGGCACCCTGGTGCAGACCGCCTACAACGATGATCTGTCCTTTGACGCCTACATGGCCATGATGCGGGAGACCCTCACCGGCGCGAAGCAGCTGCTCAGCGACACGGGCGTGATCTACCTGCACGTGGACTACCACATGCACCCCTACCTGCGGCTGCTGATGGACGAGATTTTCGGCGAGGCCAACTTCCTCAACGAGATCATCTGGTCCTATCAGACCGGCGGCCGGGCGAGGCGCTTCTTCAGCCGCAAGCACGACGTGATCCTGTTCTACCGCAAGAGCCGGAAATACTACTTCAGCCTGGAGAGTGTGCCCATCTCCCGACAGGACACCCGGCGCAACCACATGAAGCGCCACGTGGACGCCGACGGCCGGGTGTACCGCTCCATCAAATCCGGCGGCAAGATCTACACCTACTACGACGACGAGCCCGCCTTCCCCGGCGACGTGTGGGACGACGTGAGCCACCTGCAGCAGAAGGACCCCCAGCGCACCGGCTACGACACCCAGAAGCCCCTGCGCCTGCTGGAGCGGATTATCCTCTCCAGCAGCCAGCCCGACGACCTGGTGTGCGACCTGTTCGCCGGCTCGGGCACCACGCTGGAGGCCGCCTGGCTCAATGAGCGCCGTTTCATCGGCGCGGACATGAACCCCTACTCCCTGCAGACGGTGCGCCGCCGCCTGAACGGTGCCAACGTGAGCTACACCGCGCCGGACTGCGCGGGCAGCCCCCTGGTGGAGGCCTCGGTGACGCCGGGCATCGCGTTCTACGACGTGAAGCTGGAGAAATACGAGGTGGAGCCGGGGGTGTGCGCCCGGCTGTTCTCCGGGCTGGACGCGGTGGACAACTGGTCGGTGGGCTACCTGCGGGAGGGCGTGTTCAAGTGCATGGCCTCCGACTTCCGTCTGCGCCAGAAGCCGGGCCTGGAGACTATGCTGCAGCTGCCCGTGCTGGAGGGCGTGCCCTGCCTGCGGGTGGGCGACGTGCTGGGCCGATATTTTTACTACGCGCTGGACTGCGCCGAAGGAGATCAACGTTGACTATGAACGACGGCTTTTTCCATTATCAGCTGAGCCTGTATGAAAAGATGAACGTGCTGGCCTCGCTGTTCGTGGATCCCGAAAACCCCGACGATTTCATCGCCGGATACATCGCGTCCATCAATCCCCGCCAGGTGGTGCTGAACACCGTGTCCCCGGTGGGCCACTACGACGGGCTCATGGCGGTGCGCCTCACCGAGGTGAGCACCGTGCTGGGCGAGGACGAATACTCCGAGCGTCTGCGGCGGCTGTTGCTGCTGCGGGGCGAGGAACCCAAGGAAACCCTGGACGTGGCGCAGGACGAGGACCTGTTCCACGCCATGTGCCGCAAGGCCATGGAGGAGGACCGGGTGATCACCCTGTGGTGCGGCGAGAGCGAATACGTGGGCCGCGTGACCGAGCTGAACGACATGCGCCTGACCATCGGCGCGCTGGATTTCTTCGGCCAGAACCCGGCCGAGGTAACATTGGCCCTGCGCGACATCGACATGGCCTCCCTGGGCTCCGAGGACGACGAGATGTTCGGCCTGCTGAGCGAAAACCGGCTGCCGGAGGGGTGAAATTTACCATAACCCCCTTTCCACAAAAGCCCAAAAGGCGTATACTGACACTGTTTGGTGTGAACAACCATTTTGAATAATGATATGGAGGGAAACATCATGGCTATCATCGACAAAATCAAGGCGAAGGCCACAGCGAACGTGAAGACCATCGTTCTGCCCGAGGGCGAAGAGGACCGCAACGTGCAGGCGGCGGCGAAGGTCGTGGAAGCGGGCCTGGCGAAGATCATCATGCTGGGCGATCCCGAGAAGGTGAACGCGGTGGCCGCGAAATACGGCGTGAAGCTGGACGGCATCGAGATCATCAATCCCGCCACCTCCGACAAGGCCGCCGGCTACGCCGCCACGCTGTTTGAGCTGCGCAAGGCGAAGGGCATGACCGAGGAGCAGGCCGCCAAGCTGGTGGCCGATCCCATGTACTACGGCATCATGATGGTGAAGGCGGGCGACGCGGACGGCCTGGTTTCCGGCGCGATCCACTCCACCGGCGACATGCTGCGCCCGGCGCTGCAGGTCATCAAGGCCAAGCCCGGCATGAAGACCGTGTCCTCCTGCTTCCTGATCGAGTCTCCCGTGAAGAACTTCGGCGACAACGGCATCATGATCTTCTCCGACTGCGCGGTCATCCCGAACCCCACCGCCGAGGAGCTGGCCAACATCGCGCTGGGCGCGGCGGATTCCGCCCGCAGCCTGGCCGGCATGGAGCCCCGCGTGGCCATGCTCTCCTTCTCCACCAAGGGCAGCGCGAAGCACGACAACGTGACCAAGGTTCAGGAAGCCACCCGCATCGCCAAGGAAATGGCCCCCGACCTCATGCTGGACGGCGAGCTGCAGCTGGACGCCGCGCTGGTTCCCTCCGTGGGCGAGCTGAAGGCCCCCGGCAGCGCCGTGGCGGGCAAGGCGAACGTGCTGGTGTTCCCGGATCTGCAGAGCGGCAACATCGGCTATAAGCTGGCGCAGCGCCTGGGTCAGGCCGAGGCCTATGGCCCCATCCTGCAGGGCATCGCCAAGCCGTGCAACGACCTGTCCCGCGGCTGCTCCGTGGACGACATCGTGGCCACCGTGGCCATCACCGCCGTTCAGGCCCAGTAACGCACCGTATACCCGGCGGCAGCGGACGGGAGTCCAGAGGGCCAATGGCCCTTTGGCAGGTCCGGGCGGCGCCCGGCGGGTCTGGGCAGCGCCCAGCCGTCTTCTCTCTACCCCGTCCCAGCCTGCCCTGCCGCCAGGCCGAATCCGAATACCCGCGCCTCTGCCCCCTTCGGGGGCAGACAGCGTCCATCCCAATAGAACCGCCGCCCCTTCGCGGCATAGGAGGAGATTCCCATGAAAATTCTCATCATCAACGCCGGCTCTTCCTCTCTGAAGTATCAGCTCATCGACATGCAGGACGAATCCGTGCTGGCCAAGGGCCTGGTGGAGCGCATCGGCATCGAGGGCTCCAACTTGGCTCATAAGTACGGCGAGGGCCTCCAGCAGAAGTTCAACCTGACCACTGCCATCCCCAATCACACCGAGGCCATGAACATCGTCCTCGCCGCGCTGACCGATAAGGAGCACGGCGTGATCGCGGATACCTCCGAGATCGGCGCGGTGGGCCATCGCGTGCTGCATGGCGGCATGAAGTTCACCGCCTCCTGCGTGATCGACCAGGCCTGCCTGGACGCCATCGAGGAGTGCATCCCCCTGGGCCCGCTGCATAACCCGGCCAACCTGCAGGGCATCCGCGCCTGCCAGGCCGTGATGCCGAACACCCCCATGGTGGCCGTGTTCGACACCGCGTTCCATCAGACCATGCCCCCCAAGGCCTACCTCTACGGCGTGCCGCTGGAGTACTACAAGAAGTATTCCATCCGCCGCTATGGCTTCCACGGCACCAGCCACCGCTTCATCGCCGGCCGCATCAATGAGATCCTGGGCATGGCGCACAGCAAGGTGGTCATCTGCCACCTGGGCAACGGCTCCTCTCTGAGCGCCGTGGTGGACGGCAAGTGCGTTGACACCTCCATGGGCCTCACCCCCCTGGAGGGCGTGCTGATGGGCACCCGCTCCGGTAGCCTGGACCCCGCCGTGGTGGAATGCATCGCCAACAACGAGCACCTCACCCCCACCCAGACCCTGAACGTGCTGAACAAGAAGAGCGGCCTCCTGGGCCTCTCCGAGTACTCCAGCGACATGCGCGACGTGCGCGCCAAGGCCGCCGAGGGCGACGAGAAGTGCAAGACCGCGCTTGACGTGTGGGCCTACGGCATCCGCAAGACCATCGGCGCCTACGCGGCGGCCATGGGCGGCATCGACGCGCTGGTGTTCACCGCCGGCATCGGCGAGAACGACGGCGAGGGCCGCGAGTCCATCGTGGACGGCCTGGAATTCATGGGCATCGAGCTGGACAAGGAAAAGAACGCCCGCATCCGCGGCGAGGAGTGCGAGATCTCCACGCCCAACTCCAAGGTGCGCGTGTTCGTCATCCCCACCAACGAGGAGCTGGCCATCGCCCGCGACACCCTCGAGCTGGTCACCAAGTAATCCATTCCCTCCAAAAAGAAACCCATCCCGCCCGGCGCGCAACCGGGTGGGATGGGTTTTTGTTTTGATTCTTCTTTTCCTCAGCTGAACAGTAGCACGCTGATGGAAAACACGCTCTCCTTCGTGTCGATGGACACGCTGCCCCTGTACTTGGCCGCGATGGCCGTCACCGAGCTCAGACCCACGCCGTGGCCCAACCGGTCGGACATGGGCAGGCCGTGGGCATCGTATCTCAGCGTGCCGGCATAGGGATTCTCCACCGTCACCCCCGTCATGGCCTCGGACAGCTTCTTCACGATGACCGTCATCTCCCGACGGTCAGGCGGCAAGGCCTGCATGGCGTTCAGCGCGTTCTCGATGAGGTTGCCCACGATGACGCACAGATCCGTCTCCTCCAGATCGGTCTGGGCGGGCAGCGCCAGCGTCCAGCGGACCCGGGCCTGCTGCTGGGCGGCCATGTGGTCGTAATAGGCGGCGATGGCGTCCACCGCCGCGTTCTGGCAATACTGCCTGTGCTCCTCGCCCACGCTGCCCTCATACCGGGAGAGATAGGCGTTCAGCTCATCCAGCTGCCCCTTGGCGCTCAGGGCGCTGATCACCCGCAGATGCTGGCGGAAATCGTGGCGCTGGGTCCGCGTGTCTTCCATGTAACCCTTCAGCTCCAGATAGCGCCGCTCCTCCATGCGCAGCAGCTGGTTGTCCTGCTCCAGCTTCGCGCCCTCCGCCATGTGCCGGGCCACCCAGTGCACCAGCATGTACAGCGCCAGCACAGCACACAGCACAATGGGCAATATGACGATCAGAATCATCCGGATCCGGCCTGCCAGCAGAATCGACACATCGACGGGCATGGTCCACCACATCAAGGCCGTCACGCCCAGCGGAAACAGAAAAGCCCAGCGCCATATCTTGCGCAGATACGGATTCTCCATCACGTCCGACACCCGCCGGGTAAGCGTCTTCCAGAAGATCAGGCAGCAGGGCGCCGTGAGCAGCAGCAGCACGCAGCTCGACGTGCCGTATAACACCGGCGCGTCGTTGCTCGCCTCGTGCCAGGCCATGAGCACGTTGGTGTACATGCTGCAAAAGGCGGGAATGAGCATGGCGTTGGCAAAGCAGAAGGCGGCCTGCCCCAGGTTCAGATTCACCACCCGGACATAGGCGATGAAAAACAGCAGAACCATGGGCAGAAGCAGGGTGTTCGTGGTCAGGCTGAAGAGCGCGCACAGCAGAGACCCCACCAGCGAACACGCCAAAATGGCCACCAGAGCCTGAAGCAGCACCTTATCCACATCGTATTTGAAATAGTCAAACACCGGCATGAAGGCGAACAGCGCCGAGGGGAACAGCACGGAGAACTCCAGAAAATACCGCAGGAAAAGCGTCAGAGTCATCTCACGATTCCCCCTTGATGCGGCTGATCTGGTACTGCATGAATCGGTGGATCAGCTCCCGCCGGTTGCTCAGGCGCAGGGCGAACACCGTGCCGTCGTTCATCACCAGGGAGCTGTCCTCCATCTTGTTCACATAGTCCATGTTCACCAGCACGCCCCGGTTGCACAGCAGAAACCGGGGATCCTCCATCAGCGGCGCGGTGATCTCCGCGAAGGTCATGATGCTGCGCAGCCGCTGATCCTGCACGGTCACCTCCACCGCGTGGCCCATGGACACCACGGACACCACGTTGGCAAAGGGCACCTCCACCGCCGTGCGGGGCATGCGGATCTGCAGCCGGGGCTCGGCGGACAGCGCCGCGTTGACGCAGTCCCCCAGCACCCGCTCCAGCCGCTCCCGGCTGTAGGGCTTCACCAGGTAGTCGAAGGGATGGATCGGATAGGCGTCCAGCGCGAATTCCACCGACGAGGTGAGGAAGATAATCACCAGCCGCCGATCCATGGCCCGCAGGCAGCGCGCCCCCTCGATGCCGTCCATGCCCTCCATGCGGATGTCCATGAACACGATGTCATAGAGATTCGGCTGATAGACGTCCAGCAGCGACTCGGCCGACGAATAGCAGTCGCAGACCACCGGCTCGCTCCACGCGCCGAAGCGCGATATGTCCCGCGCCAGCTGCTCTCGATCCAGCGCCAGATCGTCCACCACCGCGATGCGCCAACCCATGCGCGCCCCTCCTTTCCGTCCATCTGTATTCATTGAATCCCTGCTCGCTCCGGCGGGGACGGGGAAATGTCTGTTGTAGGCTTCGTCCCGCGCCCCATCGGCGCGAAACGAAACGCCACTGCCCAAAGCCATGCAGGGCGCAGCCCTGCGAACCCAGTTCCCCCGTGCCCGCGTGAGCGGGAAAGGGGGATTAAGGGGGAAAGGGCTGAGTACCCCGATTGTCGCCAGACTTTTGTATCTATTGCTTCGGTTGACGATAATATCATTCGCGTAGAAGATGACTGTCCTTCATCAACACCCGCCGGACGATTCAGCGCGCCCTTTTTCCCTCACAGAGTCACTTCGTCGCCGTCATCCACCGTACGGATGGGATAGCCGAAGGCGCCGTCCAGCGCGTTGATCTTCGCCAGCTTGTCCAGCGGGAACACGTGGTTGAACAGCAGCGTCTTCGCGCGGCACTTTTCCAGATAGGGCCGCGCGTGCTCCACCCCGAAATGCGCCATCTCGCACACCATCAGATCCACCTCGCGCTCCAGCGCGTAGGCCGGGAAGTCGCCCTTGGCCAGGTGCTGGGACAGGTCGCCGGAGAAGAGAACCTTCTTCCCCTCCGCCTCCACCAGATAGGAATACGCCGGCTGCCCCGCCCCCGCCAGGTGCTGGGTCGGGAAGGGCGTCACCCGGATGTTCTCATCCTGATAGACGGTGTCCGCCGTCATGAGCCGGAAGCGCACCCGGGCCTCGTCCAGTCCGCCCTCCACCGTGCGGATCATCTCGGAGAAAGCGTCGATGCCCCGCTGCTCGGTCATGTAGATGTCCACGCTGGTGGTCCTGAAATACCAGCTGAACAGGTCCGCCAGCGCCGGAATGCCGTTGGTGTGGTCGCCGTGGATGTGGGTGGTGAAGATGGCGCGGACGGTGTTCAGATCCACGCCCCGGCGCAGCAGGATGTCGATCAGCGGCGCGCCGGCGTCGATGAAGTAGTGAACGCCGTTCACCTCCAGCATGGTGCTGGAGCAGTAGCGGTCGGCCGCGACATAGCAGCGGCAGTTTTCGAGGATCTCCGAGAACGCGTAGTCGTCCAGCTCACCGCCCACGACGACGATGCGGGCGCGCCAGGGATTGACGGCGTCCGGCTCCCGCCGCCGCAGCTCCTCCAGCGTCTCATGCAGATACGGCAGGATCAGCGCGGTCGGGCAGGCATAGCTCACAAGGCACAGGATGTGGAATTCCCGGGGCGTGACGACGGGGTTTTCCGCTTTGCGAAGCGCGGAGATCTCCTCAAAGATCGCGCAGAGCTCGTTGTGCTCGGCAACGGCCCTTCGGATGCTCTCGTCGCCGATGTCGACGCCGTACCGATCCCGCAGCGGCTCCAGAATATGGCTTTTGATCTGCTGGGCATACAGCTTTTTCCCGTGCTCGCTCACCTTCATGGGCGCGTCGATGATGCCGCAGGAAAAGCCCGGATGCCCGATCAGTCCCAGCTCGCGGATATTCTCCACCACGCGCACCATCTGCTGGCAGGTGTCGGAGGAGGCGTAGAAATCCAGGAAGTTGAAGCCGCCCTCAAAGGCCCGCTCAAAGAGGGCGCGGGCATAGCCGCAGACAAAGCTCGACATGTAATACTGGCTGATGTCCAGCGAGCCGGTGTTCGGCGCGCGCAGCCGCACGGAGAAGGCCCTGCCGCAGTTGAGCAGGGGTTCCGGCAGGTAATAGCAGGTATAGCCGACGGCCACACCGCCGTCAAGCCTGGCCTGCTGTACCAGCTCGTTGTTCGCCTGCTCCAGCAGCCGCTCAAAGCAGCGGATATGTTTGAGATCCTTCATGCGTTAACCGCTCTCTTCGACCGTGACAAGATCCCCGGCTTTCGCCTCGCCCTCGGTGAGGACGATCACAAAGATCCCCTCCCGCGGCATGACGCAGTCCCCGGCCTGACGGCGGATCGCACAGTCGGCGTGACATTCCTTGCCGATCTGCGTGACCTTACACAGCGCCGTGCCGACGCGGAGCTTCGTTCCGACCGGGAGCTTATACAGCTCGATCCCTTCGCAGAGGATGTTCTCCGCGAACGCGCCGGGGAAGAGCGGGATGCTGATCTTCTCCTGCAAGCGGTCCACGCTCTCCTGCCCGAGCAGACTGACCTGCCGGTGCCAGTTTCCGGCGTGGGCGTCCCCGTCGATCCCGTGCTCCGGACGCAGATGAACGCGCTCGACCGGGTGCTTCTGCTGCCCCTTCCTTTCGCTGATGCAGACGGCTTTGATCACGGCGGTTTGCGTACGCATAGACAACACTTCCTATCAACATACTTGTTTACTATGTTATACATCGTTTTCCCGGAGCCGTCAATCGTTTTCGCCCGCGCTTTTTTCCATTCCGCCCGCAAGTGTCTATTGACATTACCGACAAAAACGGTAGAATAATAGCAACCTACTGTTTTGATGGGTGATATTGTGAGCGCGACAAGGGCTTTCTGGAAATATCCCGATCTGCGCCGTCTGGTCGAGCACGCGGCAAAGTGCTTTCCGGACAGGGCGTTTTTTCTCTGCGCGGACGAAAAACTGCCGTCTGTGACCGGGGCGGAGCTGTACGGGCTCTGCAAAAAGGCGGCGGCCGCGCTGGACAGCTTTGACGGGGCGCGGCATATCGCGCTTCTCGGGCCGGGCAGCGCGGCGTGGCTCGCCGCGTTCTTTGCCGTGCTCTCCGCCGGACGGGTGATCGTACCGCTGCACGACGGCATGCAGAGACAGGAGCTGGAAGACTGCCTGAGGCTCTCCGACTGCGGCCTGCTGCTCTATGACGAGCGCCGCGGCGAGACCGCGTCGGCGCTAGCGCGCGCGGTCCCCGGCCTCAGGCTGCTGGAAGTGCATGATTTCATCGGGATGCTGCGCCGGGAAAAGGAAGAAACGCTTCCCGAGCTCAGGCCGGACGCCGTCGCCGCCATGTACTTCACCTCCGGCACGACGGGAAAGCCCCGCTGCGTACTGCTGACGCACCGGAACATGGGCTCGCAGATCAGCGCCGTCACCGAGGTGATGGAGCTCTCGGAGACGGACGTGGGGCTCTCGCTTCTGCCGCTGAGCCATACCTTTGAGATGATGACCTATGTCGCCGGAGCGCTGCACTGCGGCGGCACGCTGTATCTCAACGAGAGCGTGCGGACGGTCAAAAAGAATCTTCGGGAAAAGCGCCCGACCATCCTTGTGGCCGTCCCGCTGATCCTCCAGACGCTGCATAAAGAAATCCTCAATACCGCAAGAAAACAAGGCCGTCTGGAGGAACTGAGAAAAGCAATACGCCTCAACAGCCGCCTGCAAAGGATCGGGCTCGACATGAGCGGCCGCCTCTTTGGGGAAGTACGGGCCGTTCTCGGCGGACGGCTGCACACCGTGATCTGCGGGGGCGCCGCGCTGGATCCGGAGCTGATCGGCTTCTTTCAGGCGCTGGGCATCGAGGTTTTGCAGGGCTATGGAATCACGGAATGCTCGCCCGTCGTGTCTGTGAACCGGCACGGGAAAAACGTCGTCGGCTCGGTCGGGCGGCCTCTGCCCTGCTGCGAGGTGAAGATCGAGGACCGCGAGATCTGTGTCCGGGGCGAGAACGTGTCGCCCGGCTACTATCAGGACGCGCAGGCGCTGGGCGTTCGCCCCGCCACCGTGCACCCCCGCGCGACCGAACACATCCCGCAAATCATCGCCCTGGTGCAGAAGCTGATCGACAAGGGATTGGCCTATGAGGTGAACGGCGACGTGTACTTCGATACCGCGGCCTTCCCGGCATACGGCGCGCTGAGCGGGCAGAACCTGGAGGATCTGGAAGCGGGCGCGCGCGTGGAAGTAGACAATGTGAAAAAGAATCCCGCCGATTTCGCCGTCTGGAAGGCGCAGAAGCCCGGCGAGCCCGCCTGGGAAAGCCCCTGGGGCCCGGGACGTCCCGGCTGGCACATCGAGTGCAGCGCTATGAGCATGACCTATCTGGGCGAGACCTTCGATATTCACGGCGGCGGCAAGGACCTGCTGTTCCCCCACCATGAAAACGAAGTGGCGCAGAGCGAGGGCGCGACCGGCAAGCCCTACGTGCATTACTGGATGCACAACGGCTTCATCAACGTGGACAACGAAAAAATGTCCAAATCGCTGGGCAATTTCTTCACGGTGCGCGATATCCTGAAGGAGTACGACCCCGAGGACGTGCGCATGTTCATGCTGTCCGCGCAGTATCGCAGCCCGGTCAATTTCAGCCGTGAGATGATCGCACAGGCGCACAGCAGCCTGAGCCGCCTGTACACCGCCCGCGACCAGATGAATTTCCTTTTGCAGCACGCGCCGGAACGCGAGCTGACGGAAGAAGAAAACGCTTTCGTTCAGCGCGTTCAGGAGCACGTCGCCAAGTTTGACTCCGCCATGGACGACGACCTGAATACCGCGGACGCCATGGGCGCGATTTTCGAACTGGTCAGGGACACCAACCAAAACCTGAACGCCGAAACGGCAAAGGGCGCCATCGAGGCCGCGCTGAAAGCGCTGACCGAGCTGTGCGACGTGCTTGGACTGCTGATGAAAAAAGCCGGCGAGCTTCCCGCGGATATCCAGGTGCTGGCCGACGCGCGCGTGCAGGCGCGAAAGGATAAGGACTGGAAAAAGAGCGACGAGCTGCGCGATCAGCTCAAAGCGCTCGGATATACGGTAGAGGATACGAAAGAAGGCCAGAAGGTACGCAAGACCGTATAAGGAAAAGAAAAAAAGAAACCGC
>CADARO010000010.1 GCA_902790345.1 uncultured Eubacteriales bacterium
CTCGCCCTGTTTCTGAGCTACTCCATGCTCAACGTGTGCGACCTGTCCACCGACGGATGCTACGCGCTGGGCGCGGCGGTGGGCGCGGTGGTGGCCATCGCGGGGCGGCCCTGGCTGTCCATTCCGGCGGCCATGGGGGCGGGCATGCTCTCCGGCCTGGTCACGGCGGTGCTGCAGACCCGCATGGGCGTGAACAGCCTGCTGGCGGGCATCATCGTGAACACGGGGCTGTACTCCGTGAACATCGCCGTGATGCATGGCTCCTCCATCCTGAACATGAACAAGACCGAGACGGTGTTCACCATCCTGAAGACCCTGTTCAAGGGCACCCCGCTGGGGCCCTACTACACCCTGATCGTCGGCTTTGTGGCGGTGGCGCTGGTGATTGTGTTCCTGGCCTTCTTCCTGCGCACCCGGCTGGGCCTGGCCATTCGGGCCACGGGCGACAACCCGGACATGGTGCGCTCCTCCTCCATCAACCCCGCCTTCACCACCACCGTGGGCCTGTGCGTGTCCAACGCCTTCACGGCGCTCAGCGGCTGCCTGTTCGCCCAGAGCCAGAAATCCGTCACGGTGGACATCGGCTCGGGCATGGTGACGGTGGCGCTGGCGTCGCTGCTGATCGGCGGCGTGTTCATGGGCCGGCGGAGCATTCCGGCCCGGGCCGTGGGCGCGGTGCTGGGCGCGTTCGTGTTCCGGCTGGTGTACACGGTGGCGCTGCGGTTCAACCTGCCCGCCTTCATGCTGAAGCTGGTCTCCTCCGTGATCGTGATCGTGGCCATTTCCGGGCCGTATCTCAAAAAGCAGGCCCCGCTGATGAAGCGTCAGCTTCAGGCGCGGTTCGGAAAGGCGGGGAGCTGACCATGCTGAGAATCGAGAACATCTCAAAGACCTTCAACCCCGGCACGGCCGACGCCAAGACGGCGCTGGACGGCCTGTCGCTGCACGTGAAGCGGGGCGACTTCATCTCCATCATCGGCGCCAACGGCGCGGGCAAGTCCACCCTATTCAACGCCATATGCGGCAGCTTCTTCGTGGATCGCGGCCGCGTCATCCTGGACGGGCAGGACGTGACCATGGCCCCGGAGCATCAGCGGGCCAAGGTCATCGGTCGGCTGTTTCAGGACCCCATGCGGGGCAGCGCCCCGGGCATGAGCATCGAGGAGAACCTGGTGCTGGCGGCGGGTCAGGGAGGCTGGCTGAGCCGGGCGGGCCGCAGGGAAAAGCAGGCCTTCCGGGATCGGCTGGCGCTGCTGGACATGGGCCTGGAGGATCGCATGAAGCAGCCCGTGGGCCTGCTCTCCGGCGGCCAGCGCCAGGCGCTGACGCTGATGATGGCCACCCTGTCCAGCCCGAAGCTGCTGCTGCTGGACGAGCACACCGCCGCCCTGGACCCCGCCACCGCCGAGAAGGTGCTCTCCCTCACCACCCGCATCGTGGCGGAAAACAATCTCACCTGCCTCATGATCACCCACAACATGGCCTCCGCCCTGGAACTGGGCAACCGCACCATCATGATGGATCAGGGGCGGATCGTGTTCGACACCGCCGGGGAGGAGCGGGCGCGGCTCACCGTGGACGACCTGCTGGAGAAATTCCGGGAGGCCAGCGGCAAGAAGCTGGACAACGACCGGATGCTGCTCACTTAATAATCATACGCAAGCACAGGCTGGCGGCAAAGAGGCCCGCCGGCCTGTGTTTTCATTTTTACTCGCCTGTTTCTCATCAAATTCTCATGATTCAATCAGCCCGCTCTCAAGCAACGCCCTTCGATTCGCGCTATAATACAGCCATCAACCGAACGGAGGACAAAACCATGGCAGCCTATAACGGAAAAGACATCGACCGCGTGTGCCGCGCCACCGGCATGAGCCGGGCCCAGGCGGAGACGCTGCTTCGCCGGTATGACGGCCGGCCCGACCGGGTGCTGGAGGAACAGTGCGGCGCGGTGCGCCTGTATGTGGAGCCCGAGCGGGTGATCGAGCCCGAAAGCGGCTGGCAGGCGGCCTGGCAGGGCGTGGCGGGGTTCTTCGGCGGTGTCTGGAGCCAGATCGCCCAGGCGGGCCGAAAGCTCATGGGCGCGCCGGTGCTGCCCGTCATCCTGCTGGCGCTGGTGAGCGCCCCCGCCGCTATTTTGCTGGCGTTGGCCTCGCTCTTCATGAAGCTGCCCCTCTGACAGCTTGACAAACAGACGTGTTTTTGAGAGAATAATAAACGGAGGCGTGAATCATGGACGAAAAGAAATATACCCTGGAGGATGTGGAGGCGCTGCGCGCCAAGACCGGCATCGGCTATGAGGAGGCCGTGACCCTGCTGGACAAGTACGACGGCGACATGGCCCGGGCCCTCATCGAGCTAGAAAAGCGGGGCGAGCTGGGCGATAAAAAGGACAAGGGCTTCTACATCAACGTGAACGGCGACGCCGCCGGCGCGGCCAGGAGCCTCTGGCGCAAGGGCTGCGACACCCGGGTGGTGGTGGAGCGGGACGGCGTCACGCTGGTCAATCTGTCCGTGCTGTTCATGCTGCTGGCGCTGCTGCTGGGCTGGCGGCTGGTGGTGGTGGCGGCGCTGCTGGCGCTGGCGCTGGGCTGCCGGGTGAAGCTGGTGCGCCCCGAGGCGGAGCGCGCTCCCGTTCCCAGCGCGAAGCCGGAGCCGGAAAAGGCCCCCGAGCCCGCGGCTGAGGAAAAAAAGGACGACTACAACAGCATCACCATCGAATGACGAATAAATAAAGATGAACCTCAGGGGTGTGCTTCGGCGCGCCCCTTTGGGCGTATACGGCGGAGGGAAGAGCATGCAAAAGATACTGGTGGTCGAGGATGAGAAGAAGCTGGCCCGCTATCTCCAGCTGGAGCTGACGCACGAGGGCTATGAGATCCGCCTGGCACACGACGGACGGGCCGCCCTGGCCGCCTATGACGAATGGCCCTGCGATCTCATCCTGCTGGATCTCATGCTGCCGGAGCTCAGCGGCATCGAGGTGTGCCGCCGCGTCCGGCAGAAGAGCAGCGTGCCCATCATCATGCTCACGGCCAAGGACGACGTGTCCGACAAGGTCATGGGGCTGGACATGGGCGCGGACGACTACATGACCAAGCCCTTCGCCATCGAGGAGCTGCTGGCCCGCATCCGCGTGGCCCTGAAGCGGCACGCCGAGGACGGCGGCCGGTCGGGGGGCGAGCGCGTCCTTTCCGAAGGCCCCCTCACCCTGGACCGGGACAGCCGGGAGGTGAAGTACGGCGAGGCGGAGATCCAACTCACCAAGAAGGAATTCGATCTGCTGGAGTACCTCATGCTGAACCGCAACGTGGCCATCAACCGGAACGAGCTGCTGGACAAGGTGTGGGGCTACAGCTACGCGGGAGACACCAACGTGGTGGACGTGTACATCCGCTACCTGCGCTGCAAGCTGGACGACCCCTTCCACGTGAAGCTCATCCACACCGTGCGGGGCGTGGGCTATCTTTTCAGACTGGATGAAGGCGGGGAGAGCGAATGATGAACGGCGACGGGGGCCGGCGCTCGCTGAGCCAGCGCATCTCGGGGCAGTACACCCTGTATCTGGTGCGCACCATGGCGGTGATGCTGGCGGTGTTCACCCTGGTGTACTGGTTTGCCGTGATCGTGCACGCCTCCGGCGTGTGCGGCCGGGCGCTCAAAGAGGTGAGCGAGGGCCAGTGGCAGCAGGGGGGCTACCTGGTGGACGAGGCGGGCCTGTCCCGGCTGAGCGGCGAGGCCGGCCGGCCGGGGGTGCTGCCCCAGCGGATCGACGGCCAGCTCTGCCTGGTGCGGGGCGGCGAGGACTACGTGGTGGTGTTCACCCTGAGCGGCTACGCCTCCCTGTTCGTGGTGCTGATCCTCACTCTGGCGTTGGTGGAGCTGATCCGGCTGCGGGTGCTGCGCCAGTCCGCGGACCGCATCAGCCGCCGGGCTCTGAGCCCCATTTCGGACATCGTGACCGCGGCCCGGGGGCTGTCGGCCAGCAACCTGAGCGCCCGCATCTCGGCGGACGGCGCCAAGGATGAGCTCTTGGAGCTCACCGAGGTGCTCAACGGCATGCTGGACCGCATCGAGAGCGCCTACAACAACCAGAAGCAGTTCGTGTCCGACGCATCCCACGAGCTGCGCACCCCCATCGCCGTGATTCAGGGCTACGCGGACATGCTGGGCCGCTGGGGCAAATCCGACCCCGAGGTGCGGGACGAGGCCATCGCCGCCATCAGCGCCGAGACCCGGGCCATGAAGGATCTGGTGGAGCAGCTGCTGTTCATCGCCCGGCATGAAAACAGCCCCCAGCGCTATCAGAAGGAGTTCTTCGACCTGAAGGAGCTGGCCGACGAGGCGCTGCGGGACACGCGGCTCATCGCCGGGGAGCACACCGTCACGGCGGGCCCCATCGAGAGCGCCATCGTGCGGGGCGACAAAAACGCCCTGAAGCAGGCGCTGCGGGTGTTCCTGGACAACGCCCTCAAGTACACCGCCCCCAACGGGGAGATCACCCTGTCCTGCGTGAAGGAAAAGGGCTGGGCCCGGCTCACCGTGCAGGACGACGGCATCGGCATCTCGGAGGAAGACCTGAAGCGGGTGTTTGACCGGTTCTACCGGGCGGCCAACGTGCGGGGCAGCGAGGTGGACGGCCACGGCCTGGGCCTGGCCATCGCGCGGATGATCGTGCTGGCCCACGGGGGCCGCATCGAGGTGCAGTCGAAGCCCGGCGCGGGCTCCCGGTTCCATATCCTGCTGAAGCTGTGACGGCGCTTTACTTATAATTAGCCTTACAGAGCCGTTTACATTTCGCCCGGGTCTGCTATAATAGTCATGAAATACCAAACAATGGGAGGAAAGAAAATCCATGTCTGAATCCTGCACCCACAATTGCGACACCTGCGGCGTCGACTGCCCCAGCCGGAACCAGCCGGGGAGCATGCTCGAGCCCGCGAACCAATACAGCCACGTGAAGAAGGTCATCGGCGTGGTCAGCGGCAAGGGCGGCGTCGGCAAGTCCCTGGTCACCGCGCTGCTGGCCGTGGCCATGCGCCGCGAGGGCTACAACACCGCCGTGCTGGACGCCGATATCACCGGCCCCTCCATCCCGCAGATGTTCGGCCTGCACACCACCGCCATGGGCGACGAGCGGGGCATCCTGCCCGTTGAGACCGCCAACGGCATCAAGACCATGTCCATCAACCTGCTCATGGAGGACGAGACCGATCCCGTTGTGTGGCGCGGCCCGGTCATCGGCGGCGCCGTCAAGCAGTTCTGGACGGACGTGGTCTGGGACGAGGTGGACTTCATGTTCGTGGACATGCCTCCGGGAACCGGCGACGTGCCGCTGACCGTGTTCCAGTCGCTGCCGGTGGACGGCATCGTCATCGTGGCCTCGCCCCAGGAGCTGGTGGGCATGATCGTGTCCAAGGCGGTGAAGATGGCCCAGATGATGAACATCCCGGTGCTGGCGCTGGTGGAGAACATGAGCTACGTCCAGTGCCCGGACTGCGGAAAGAAGATCAACATCTTCGGCGAGAGCCACGCGGACGAGATCGCCGGCAAGTTCGGCATCCCCTTCGTGGCCCGGATTCCCATCGATCCCGAGCTGGCCGCGCTGTGCGACGCCGGCCGCATCGAGGCCAATCAGGGCCGCTGGCTCCAGGATCTGGCGGCGGAAATCGCGAAATAACACCACACGGGGCGGGAAACGCGGGCGCGCTTCCCGCCCCGGTTTGTCTTTCCGGCCAATTCTTCTGAAAGCGGGATGATTTCCCATGACGATCTACATCGACGCGGACGCCTGCCCGGTGACCCGTATCGCCGAGCGGGTGGCCAGGGAGCGCGGGGTGCCGGTGGTGCTGATGTGCGACACCAGCCACCTGCTCACCTCCGATTACAGCCAGATCCGCGTGATCGGCGAGGGCGCGGACGCGGTGGACATCGCCCTCATCAACCTGTGCCGGCGGGGCGACATCGTGGTCACTCAGGACTACGGCGTGGCGGCGCTGGCTCTGGGCAAGGGCGCCCGGGCCATCCACCAGAGCGGCCGCTGGTACACTGACGACAACATCGACGGCCTGCTGATGGAGCGCCATCTGGCCCGGGTGGCCAGAAGGAGCGCCAAGAGCCACCTACGGGGCCCGGCGAAGCGCACCCGGGAGGACGATCTGCGCTTCGAGGAGAGCTTCCGGCGGCTCGTGGAGGCGGCGCTGGAGGAAGAAAGAAAGGACAATCGCTCATGAAGACCCTCATCGTATACTATTCCCTGGGCGGCAACACGGATTTTGCCGCGAAGCGCGTGGCCGGGGCCATCGGCGCGGACACATTGCGCCTGGAGCCGGTGAACGCCTACCCGGACAGCGGCTTTCGCAAGTTCTTCTGGGGCGGCAAGAGCGCCGTGATGGCGGAGACGCCGGCGCTGAAGCCCTACACGCTGCGCCTGGCGGACTACGACCGGGTGGTGTTCGGGTTCCCGGTGTGGGCGGGCAACGTGACGCCGCCCATCCGCAGCTTCGTCAAGGAAAACGACCTGAGCGGCAAGCGCCTGGCCGCCTTCGCCTGCCAGAGCGGCGCGGGGGCGGAAAAGGCCTTCGCCCGGCTGAAGGCCTGCCTGGGCGTGGAAAGGCTGGAGGCCGAGCTCATCCTCATCGATCCCAAGGATAAGCCCAGCCCGGAAAACGACCGCCGCCTGGCCGCCTTCTGCGCGGCGCTGGGCGCTTGATTTCCGCGCGCGCATTGGCTATAATAGAATCATCTCCAAACGAAAGCGGGTGTTTTGCTTGAAGGAGCTGCTGCTGAAGATTCGCGCCCTGCTGAGCCGGCTTGCGGAGAGCGGCGAGCCCCTGGCGGCGGCCTCGGCCGTGGCGCTGGGGCTGCTGGAGGAGGGCGATCTGTTCGCCGGCGGGCCGGAGCTGACGGCCATCGGCGAGGAGGCGGAGGCGCTGTCCGCCGTGGGAGCGGCGGATCCCATGCTGGCGGCCGGGGCGGCCTGCGCGCTGCAGCGGAAGGGCCAGGGCGGCGTGATCGTGGCCGCGGCGGAGGACGCCGACCGGCTGTACGAGGCCATAACCCTGGCGGTGAAGCTGGCGCTGCCGCTGGTGCTGCTGGTGAGCTGCCCCCAGGCGGCGCTGGACGAGCTGTCCTCCCGGGTGATGGCGGCGGACATGGAGTGCATTCCCGCCGACGGCCGGGGCGTGATGAGCCTGATGCCCGCGCTGCGCCTGGCCATCGACAAGGCCCGGGAGGGGGACGGCCCCACGCTGATCGAGTGCGTGAGCGACCAGCCCCTGGAGGACGAGGACACCCCCGCCGCGCCCCTTGAACGACTCAACAGCGTGCTCATCCTGGAGGGCTACGCCATGCCGGAGGAACTTGTATGAGTATGATGAACTGCTCCGCGGCCATACAGGCCGTGCTGGATCAGGCCGCCGCCCGCGTGGCCGGGCTGATCGTGATTCGCGTGGACGTCAGCCAGTCCGCGGCCCCCGCGTCTCTCAGCCGCCGCCTGCTGCTGCCGCTGTCCTCGGACGCTCAGCTGGCCTTCGCCCTGGGGTGCGCCCAGGCCGGGCTGCGGCCGGTGCTGGATCTGACCGCCCTGCGGGACGCGCCGGAGCGGCTGGAATCCGCCTTCGCCGCGCTGCCCCGGGCCAGCCGCCGGCCCCTGGTCATCCGCGTCGCCGCCCGGCGGTGTCCCGCCCTGCCCGGCGTGCACGTCATCGCCCCCGCCAACGCCCGGGAGTGCGCCGGGGCCATGCGCTTCGCGCTGCAGGCCGATCTGATCACGCTGATCGTGGAAAACCCGCTGTGCACCTACGAGGCCTGCGAGGTGCCCGACGACCCGGAGGAGCTCTTCGCCGGGACGCTGCCTCTCGCCGAGCCGGAAACGCCCGCGCCGGAAGAAACGCCCGAAGCGGTCGAGCCGGAGGACGCGACCGAAACCGCCGGGCCGGAGGAAGCGCCTGAGGAGCGTGCGGCGGAAGCGGAGGCCGAGCCCGAGCCGGAAGAACTGGCGAAAGGACTGGACGAGGCCGTCGCCGCGCCCGCGCCGGACGCCGCCTGGGCCTATCGCGCGCGGCCCTACGACCCGGCGGAGCTGGCCCGCACCGCGTCGCTGCTGGGCATGGAACTGGCTCAGCTTGCGGCGCTGTGCTGCGCGAAGGCGGGGGAGAAGGCGCAGCTCGCGCTGGAGCCGGACGCCGAACAGGGAGAGCTGTGCTTCCTGCCGCCGGAGGAGGGGAACGCCTGCCTGTGGGTGGGACGCGACCGGCTGACCCTGTGCTGGAACGCCCGGGCCCTGACGGCCGACGAGGCCAGGGATATCATGGAGTCCGCCGCCGCCCGGCTTGAGCTGCCCGCGCGGCTGATCCTGGACTGACATGACGGGTCAGCTGTACGTGCGGGGCCTGTCGCTGCGGGAGCCCGTGCCCGAGGACAGCTATCTGGCCGCGCTGCCGGTGGTGAGGCGGCTGGCGGAGGGAGAAATCGCCTTTCACCGGCCGGTCACGTTCTTCGTGGGCGAGAACGGCGTGGGCAAGTCCACGCTGATCGAGGCGCTGGCCGTGGCGCTGGGCTTCAACCCGGAGGGCGGCACGCGGAATTTCAACTTCGCCACGGAGAATTCCCATTCCGAGTTGTACAGGCATCTGCGGGTTTCACGAGGCGCGGTGAAGCCCCGGGACGGGTTCTTTCTGCGGGCGGAGAGCTTTTACAACGTGGCCTCGAACATCGACCAGCTGGATCGGGAGCCCGGCTTCGGCCCGCCCATCGTGGATTCCTACGGCGGCGTGTCGCTGCACGCCCAGTCCCACGGCGAGAGCTTTCTGGCGCTGGCGGAGCACCGGTTCGGCGGGCACGGGCTGTACATCCTGGACGAGCCGGAGGCGGCGCTGTCTCCCATGCGCCTGATGCGGCTGATGGTCCGCATGGACGAGCTGGTCGGGCAGGCGTCGCAGTTCATCGTGTCCACCCATGCGCCCATGCTCATGGCGTTTCCGGGGGCCGAGGTGTACGAGATCTCGGAACGCGGCATCCAGGCGGTGAATTATCGCGACACGGAGCACTGGCAGATCACTCGGCGGTTTCTGGAAAATCCGGAGAAGATGCTGGGGTATCTGATGGATGAATAGGTATATGATTCAGCCGCGCGGAAGGATTCACGCCTTCCGCGCGGCTGGTTTTATGTCGCTGCGCTTTTTTGAGAAGAGAGAAGAGAGAAAAGGGAAGAGAGAAGAGAGGGAAGTTTGATTGAATTACGCCTTCGGCGTGATTTTGGCGTAGCCCTTGTAATCGCCGAAGGCGGGAGCCTTGGCGAAGGCGGTGGACACGTGGGCGATGAGGTCCAGGGTGAGGCGGGCGCGCACGGCGGCGCAGGCGGGGTCGTCGAAGCGGTTATGCCACTCCATGGGGTCCCGCTCCAGGTCGTACAGCTCGCCGCGCATGGGGGTGTCGTCCAGCACGGAGCCCTCCCGGAAGAGGATGAGCTTCCACTTCTCCGTGCGCCACATCCAGGCCGGGGCGGGCTGGGTCGCCTCGCTGCCGCCGCCGTGGAACTCGCAGAACGCGCCCCGGCGACTCCAGTCGCCCAGCAGGTTCACGCCGGGCAGGCGCGGGTCGGGGGCGATGCCGGCGGCGGCGCACAGGGTGGGCACGATGTCGGTGAGCATGGCGGGGCGGCTGTCCCGGGTGCCCCGCAGCGCCTGGGGCACCGGGTCTCCCGCCAGGATCAGAGGCACCCGCACGCTGGAATCGAACAGGCAGTATTTGCTGTAGCGGTTGTCCCGCTCGCCCATCATGTCGCCGTGGTCGGAGACAAACAGGAACAGGGTGTTTTTGTCCAGCCCCTTCTGGCGGATCTTGTCCAGCACCGAGCCGATGAACCAGTCCATGAAGGTGCAGTTGGCCCAGTAGCGCAGGGTGATGAGCCGCTTTTCCCGGGGAGAGAGCGCGTCCAGCGTCTGCTTGCGGGTATAGTGCACCCGGTGCAGCGACTCGCTGGCCCGCATGGCCGCGGCGATGTGGGTGTCCGGCTCCTCCCGCCAGGGCGGGGCGGGCAGGTCGGGGATGTCGTCCAGATTGTACATGGCCTCGAATTCCGGCGGGATGTTGAAGCCCGCGTGGGGCTTGATGAGGGAGAAGTAGAGAAACAGGGGCTGATTCCCCGGCTGATAGCCCTCCAGGAATTCCATGCACTTGCGCCAGATGAAGCCGTCCCGGTGGTGCTCCTTGGGCAGGGTGGAGGGCTTGCCGATGTAGCCCTTGGCGTTTTCCTCGCCGGAGCCGAACTCGCCGGTCTCCGCGAAGTAGGCGGCCAGGCCCTCGGGGTCCTCGTCGTCCATCATGATGGCCCCTTCCTCGTACAGCACGGAGTTTTTCGGCTGGCCCTCGGCCCGCACGTCGAAGCCCCGGCGGGAACCGGCCTCCCCCTTGCGGGTGTTGTTCCAATGGGTCTTGCCGAAGCCGGCGCAGAAGTAGCCCGCGTCGTGCAGCAGCTGGGGCAGGGGCACGGCGGGCAGGCGGGTCTCGTCCAGCAGCGCGCCGGCGTTGGAGCGCACGCCGGTCTGGGAGGGATACATGCCGAACATGAGCGAATTGCGGCTGGGCACGCACATGGGGCACTGGCACACCGCCTGGTCGAAGAGGATGCCCTCCCGGGCCAGGGAGTCGATGCCCGGCGTGATGACATGGGGGTTGACGCAGCCCAGCGCGTCGAAGCGCTGCTGGTCTGTCATGATCATGATGATATTGGGGCGAGCCATGGCGGCACCTCCTGGGGAGTTGATGGGTCTATTATAGCACATCGGCCGCCCGGCCGCTCAAAAAAACAGATTTTCTTTTGTCAGTTTTTTGTGCTTTCGGGCCCGGGGAAGCGCGTTGCTTTTCCGCGCCGGCTGTGCTAAACTGAGAAAAACAGCATGTCCTTCAGGAGGTCCTCCCATGAGCCGTCTCCCCAACATCGTGTTCATCCTCACCGACGATCAGGGCGCGTGGGCCATCGGCCGCGAGACGCCCGAGATCGTCACGCCCAACATCGACCGCCTGGCGGCGGAGGGCACCTACTTCCGCAACGCCTTCTGCGCCAGCCCGGTGTGCTCGCCGGCCCGCTGCTCCATCGTCACCGGGCGGCTGCCCTCGGCCCACGGCGTGCACGACTGGCTGCGCGGCGGCAACGTGGATCTGAGCGCCCTGCCCCCGGCCATGCGTCCCTTCCTGCCGGACGACAGCGTGGCCGTGGACTACCTGGCCGGCATGCCCAGCGTGTTCGACGCGCTGCGAGGCGCGGGCTATCACCTGGGCCTGGTGGGTAAGTGGCACATGGGCGACAGCATGCGCCCCCGGCCGGGCTTCGAGGAGTGGACCACGCTGCTGCGGGGCGGGTGCCTGTACAAGCACGCCGACGTGTTCGCCGGCGGCCAGGCCCGCTTCATCGACCAGTACGTGACCGACTTCTTCACCGACAACGCGGTGCGCTGGATCGACAGCCGCCCGAAGGAGCCCTTCCTCCTGTCGCTGCACTACACCGCGCCCCACACCCCCTGGGCCCACGAGCAGCACCGGGAGGACATGCTGCGCCTGTACGACGACTGCCCCTTCGCCTGCCATCCCTTCCAGCCGGTGCACCCGGATCAGGTGGGCACCTGCGAGGTGGGCGACACCGAGGAGCGGCGCAGGTATCTGCTCAAGGGCTACTACGCCGCCATCTCCGCCGTGGACGAGGGGGTGGGCCGGGTGATGGAGGCCCTCAGACGCAACGGGCTCAGTGAGGACACGGTGGTGGTCTTCGCGGGGGACAACGGCATGAACCTGGGCCAGCACGGCGTGTGGGGCAAGGGCAACGGCACCTATCCCATGAACATGTACGATTCCTCCGTCAAGGTGCCCTTCATCGTGTGGGGGCCGGGCCTGGTGCGGCAGGGCGCGGTGGTGGACAATCTGGTCAGCCACTACGACATCCTGCCCACGCTGCGGGAGTTCCTGGGCCAGCCGACGGGCGAGGGCGAGCCGCTGCCCGGCGAATCCTTCCTGAAGGAGCTCACCGAGGGCCGCCCGCCTGTGGATCGCCGGCTGTGCGTGCTGGACGAATACGGCCCGGTGCGCATGATCCGCAGCCGCACCCACAAGCTGGTGTTTGAGGGGATTCGGGGCGGGCATCAGCTCTACGACCTGATCGCCGACCCCGGCGAGACGGTCAACCACTTCGGCGAGCCGGCCTACGCGGATGTGCAGCGCGCCCTCATGGCGGAGCTGGACGCCGCCTTCGCCGAGTACACCCGGGCACCCTTCAGCGGGGCCAAGGCCGCCCCCACCGGCTCCGGCCAGATGGGGCCCATCACCCGGGAGGGGGAGGACGTGTTCCACCCCGAGATCGTGCTGTTCAGCGAGCGGAGAAAAGACCCCTATTGACGGAAAAAGGGGCTCCCGGCTCATGGAACCGGAAGCCCCTCGTTTTTTGGATCAGTAGTTCTCCGCGCGAACCTCGAAATAGGACCGGGGATGCGCGCACACGGGGCACACCTCGGGGGCTTCCTTGCCCATCACGAGATGGCCGCAGTTGCGGCATTCCCACATCTTCTCCTCGCTCTTGGCGAACACCTGCTGCATTTCGATGTTTTTGAGCAGCGCGCGATAGCGCTCCTCGTGGCTCTTCTCGATGGCGCCCACCGCGCGGAACTTCTTCGCCAGGTCCTCGAAGCCCTCTTCCTCGGCCTCGCGGGCGAAGGTCTCGTACATGTCGGTCCACTCGTAGTTCTCGCCGTCCGCCGCCGCGGCCAGGTTCTGAGCGGTGTTGCCCAGCTCGCCCAGCGCCTTGAACCACATCTTGGCGTGCTCCTTTTCATTTTCAGCCGTGGCCAGGAAAATCGAGGCGATCTGCTCGAAGCCTTCCTTTTTCGCCACAGAGGCAAAGTAGGTATACTTATTGCGCGCCTGGGATTCGCCGGCAAAGGCCGTCATCAGGTTTTTCTCGGTCTTCGTTCCCTTGAGCTCCATGTGAATCATCCTCCTTTGAATTCGCCGGGCCTCGCGCCCGCTTTCTTATATCATATATCATCTTCGGGCGCAAGGCAAGGGGGTTTTCTGTTTCAGAGTAGACAAGAAAGTAAACATCTATCGGGAAAAATACGTCCCGAACGGGAACGGCTACACGACAAAGGTAACTGAACCCGTGGCCTTGAACGTATGGGCGTATTTCCGGCAGCTATCCGGCAAGGAAATTTTCGCGGCTGCGGCGTACAGGTATGATGAAGAAGTGTTGTTTACCATCAATTACCGCGCTGACCTGACAACGGCCTGCTATGTGGAGTATAACGGCGTGAAGTACAGCGTTACCCGGATTGATATCTTTGAAGGGTATAAGCAGGATATTACGCTGTACTGCAAGAGAATGTAAAGCGGCAGGGGCATGAACCCCTGCCGTATCTTTTGCTCAATTCTGCGCTGACGTTGCCTTGTGTATCTCTGCAATGATTTTGTCCTGTTCTGACTGTTCCATGCCTACAGCCGCCAACGCCTGACGCGTTCCGCATTCCGGGCAGATTTCCGTTTTGTTGTCTGTCCGTGACATTGCCGGATAACCTGTATATGCCTTTCCGCATTTCGGACAGACGGCGGTTTTTTCATGCCTGTTCTGTTCGTCCTGTTCCTTTGCTGCTGTCGCTGTCGGTACAATGTCGTCAGCATCCGCGCAGCGGGCGGAAACATTCAGGTTTTTGGGAATAGTAACGGTATAACCGTTTTCGTCCGGCGTTGCGATCACATGAAAAGGTTTCGCATAATGACACCGCCTTTCTGTTATATGGAAATACGTTTCACATTAAGTCGATTTTCCATAAGAGAAATATATTCTTCATTCTTATCACAAAGAATTGCCCGAAAACCGTTTTTCGTAGCAGATGCACCCGTTGTTCCTGAACCCGCCATAGGGTCAAATACTATCTGATTATCAGCCATTGCCATAAGCAACAGTTTATCAAATACAGCTTCAGGTTTTTGAGATGGATGCCCTGTTTGTTCCTTTTTCCCAACAAAACCAATAATTAACGGTGATTCAATAACACTAGGAGGCCCCGGAACAAAGCGCATTTTCCCTGATTCAAATTTTTCCTTTTGCGTTTCGTTCAAAAAATGTTCCGGATGCAACGAATAACCATGACGCATAAATTGAATGCAAGCGTTCTGACTTGAACGCCACCCGCGAATAACGGAAGGACAGTTTTTATAGTACCATGTCAACCATGATACCATATAAAAATCTTTAGGGGCATATCTTACATATGGCCCAATGACTTCCGGAAATCCCCAAAGATATAACAAGTCTGATATTTCTCCGGAATTTTCCAACAACTGCTTTATAAAACCGTCATATTCGTCGGTAGGTAATACATCGCCTTTTCCCTTGTTATACCAAGGATCAAGCATTGTACAGGCAACATGTATTTGTTCTGTTTTCAAAAGGTTGATAGAATCAAAAACGTCCATAGGCGGTAAAATTGCAACCCCTTGTTTGTCTATTGATTCAAAGATAATATCTTTTACGCTCATTTCGTTTTAACAAATCCTTTCTCCAGTAACCATTGAATATCATCAAATGGTTCTAAATGAGAACGCCAAAGTGAATTCAACATGGGTGCAATTTCCAGAGCGCGTTTTATTACGTCCGCTTGAAGCATTCCCCAATACGTTGAATATCCGGGAACCGTCAAATAACCCGCTGTGCTATCTGCCGGAATAGGCTGGCCATAGTTTGCTATGGTGTCAAGAATGCAATACTTTCTGACAATGCTTTCTCTATCACTGGAAATAGTCAATAATTCATTATCCGAAAGTGCCGCATTACTAATCGCCGCTTTCAATGCTGTGCTTATTTCATCAATAGAATAGCCGTCGTTATGTAATTTTTCTATTACATCATCTTTTTTACCGCCTGTCATCAAAATTGCATGTTCGATTTCCAGTGTAGTAAGAAAATTGATTCCCTGCAATTCACGACGCAGTTTTAATGGAGCCGTAGTAATTTGAATAAAATTCTTTGTTGAAGGTTTCGCAAGCATTTTTCTCAAATCACCATTCAAAGACGAAAAATAGCCCGCCCCATCAAGATATTCAACAAATACGGCTTGTGGGTACTTTTTAAGAGTTACTTCACGGCTGCTATCGGTTTGGTCAACAACCTTGTGCGAAACGCTTCCAGAATCACCGGCATAAAATTGACTTTGTACGAACACTTTTGCGCCGCTTTCTCTTGATTGATAAGGTATTATGAAATCGTATTTTCTTTTTTTAATTTGTGGGTTTGCTTCAATATCGCCAAGCAGTTGACCGATTTCAACATCTTGCGTGTTATAGTCCGTCCCCGCTTCAAGCCCCCATTCTGCCATATATGAACGAAGAATTGTTTCAGGTATATGTCCTTGTGTCGCTGTTATAGAGCCGCGAGACTGAAAAACAACAATAGGACTAAGTAATGCTTCTGCATTGCCTATTTGCTTTTGTGAATAGTACGCTGTCCCCAAACTCCATAACTGTTTTGCATAGGTTTCATCCGAAATAATGAGATGAAAATAGCTTTCAAGGAACTTTTCTTGAAAGTCTGCTTTACCTTCTGCTTGAATAATGATTTTAGATACCGCGTCAAACTGCAATGTACGCGGTAACTGTTTATTTACCCAACGCCCGGCATTATTCTTTTGCGGGTATTCTTTCATTCCGTAGGTATTGCGCAGCAATAAAGGGAACTGGCATTTCAAATTGTTATCCGTTTTGCCTGTCACAAGAAGCAGTACCCCGCAAAGGCAGGTAAGAATTATCTGCTTTGTGTCGTCGGGTTCGCCTGCTATAAGTCGAACAGTATTTTGAGCAAGCGCGGACGAAGAACAACTTGAAACTGATTCAAAATTCCCGGTTACTTGTGCCATATAATCAAATCCGCTTTTCATGCTGTCTAAGTTCACTTTGAATTGCGGCATATCACGAATTTCGCCAAGCGAGGGCGTAACCCATATGTCAAACTCTGACATTTTTTCTTCAAGGGTTTCATCATAAGTTTGAAGTTTCATTGAAATACCCCTTTCCATAGATTGTGCAGGGCACAATAAATCATTTTGCATTATACCACAACCCCGCCATTTTCTCAATATGGTATCATGCCGGAACTTCTATTATCTTTCAGTATCGGTTTGTAGATTTAAGCGACAAATAAGCGACAAACGGGCATAAGGAAACGGCGAAAACCCTTGAGAATCAAGCATTTCCGCCGTTCTGAATATACTCTTTTTCAAATGAGACGCCCCCGGTCTTCCTCGGTGGCCGCGCCTCCTTTTCCCACAAATTGCCCTTGACAAAGCGAGAACAGATGTTCTATAATGAGCCCATATAAGAACATGTGTTCTTTTAGGTAAATCAGGCATGGGGAGGTGGCGTCATGGGCCGGGGGAAGGACGGCGAGGCCTTTATCTGCTGCGACATGAAGTCGTTTTACGCCTCCGTGGAGTGTGTGGCCCGGGGGCTGGACCCGCTGAAGGCGCGCCTGCTGGTGGCGGACGAGTCCCGCTCGGACAAGACCATCTGCCTGGCGGTCTCGCCGGCGCTGAAGGCCATGGGGGTGCCCTCCCGGCCGCGGCTGTTCGAGGCGAAGCAGGCCATCCGGCTCTACGAGGCCATGCACCATAAAAAGGTGGACTACATCATCGCCCCGCCCCGCATGGCGGAGTACATCCGGGTGTCCGCCCGCATCTACGAGGTGTTTCGCCGGTACGTGTCGGAGGTGGACACCCACGTGTATTCCATCGACGAGCTGTTCATTGACGCGACGCCCTACCTGCACCTCTATCGGGATCAGGCCAGGGCCGCCGGCGTGTCGCCCGCCCACTACTTCGCCATGCTCATGATCCGGGCGGTGCTGAAGGAGACCGGCATCACCGCCACCGTGGGCATCGGCACGAACATGTATCTGGCCAAGGTGGCCATGGACATCACGGCCAAGAAGGCCCCGCCGGACAGGGACGGCGTGCGCATCGCGGAGCTGAACGAAAAGACCTACCGGCTCCAGCTGTGGACCCACATGCCCCTGACCGACTTCTGGCAGATCGGCAGCGGCACGGCCCGGCGGCTGCAGGCCCGGGGGCTGTACACCATGGGGGACATCGCCTCCATGTCGCTGACCAACGAGTCGTTTTTCTACGATGTGTTCGGCGTCAACGCGGAGCTGCTGATCGACCACGCCTGGGGCATCGAGCCCACGCGGATGGAGGACATCAAGAACTACCGGACGGAGAGCCACTCCCTGTCCACCGGCCAGGTGCTGCCCAGGCCGTACAAGTACGGCGAGGGGCTGCTGGTGTTTCGGGAAATGGCGGATCTGCTGTGCGCCGATCTGTTCTCGAAAGATCTGACCACCCAGGCCCTCACCTGGTGGGTCAGCTACGATCCCCAGAGCCTGGAGGCGTGCCCTGGCTACGCCGGCCCGGTGACGGTGGATTTCTACGGCCACCTGCTGCCGAAGCGGGCCCACGCCACGGTGCGGCTGCGCATCCGCACCAACAGCAAGCGCCTCATCCTGGACGCGCTGACGAAATCCTTCCAGGAGACCGTGGACCACGGGCTGCTGGTGCGGCGGCTGGGCATCTCGGCCAACGACACCCGGGTGGACGACGGCTACCGCCAGCTGGATCTGTTCACGGATTTCGAGGCGCTGGAGCGGGAGAAGAGCATGCAGCGGGCCATGCTCACGGTGAGGCGGCGATACGGGCTCAACGCCGTGGTGAAGGGCGTGAACCTGCTGGAGGGGGCCACCACCATCGAGCGCAACCAGCAGATCGGCGGGCATCGCGCGGGCAGCCCGGCGGAGGGCCCCTCCATCATCGCGGGGTCAAAAAAGGCCAGATGAGGCGGACTCATCCGGCGGGGAGGCATGATTATGGAGGCGTTTGTTCAGCCGCGCGTCCTTTCCTGGGAGGGGCTGGAGGTGCCCGCGGATTTTCCCTATCTGGCGGCGATCTTTCAGGGCCCGCCGACCCATGACCGGGACGCCTTTGCCCTGCGGCACCCGAGAATGGAGCGGGAAAAGCGGGCCAAGATCTTCGCGCCCTTCGACGCGCTGGACGGCTACGGCGACGCCGTGCGCGGCAAGGACGTGGCGTATGTGGACCGGATCGACCTGAGCGAGACGGGCCTGGCAGAGGAGGAGCGGGCGGAGCTGGCCCGGCGGCTGGCGATCCTGCGCGCTCTGACGCGAACCGGCCGGCTGGCCCGGCGAAACCGGGTGACTGTGGCGGTGACCTATTTCGTGCCCTGCGCGGATGAAAACAGCTTCGCCTACGGCGTCCGGGGCCTGTACAGGCAGGCCGTGGGGATCTGCCGGGGAGTGGATCCCGAGCTCGCGGGGACCATCACCGTGGACGGGGCGGCGATCCCGCTGAGCGAGGTGGTGGCCATCGAGGCGGAGGGCGTGTTCGACCGCGCCTGGGAGACGGACGCGCCATGACGTAAAAACCGGGCCCGCGGCTATGATGCCAGGCCCGGAGAGGCGCTCCTTTTGCGGCTCAGTGATCGAAATGGGCGGAGACGTCCTTCAGCAGGTCGATGATGGGCAGGTGCTGGGGACAGACGCTCTCGCACTGGCCGCAGCCGACGCAGTCTCCCGCCTTGCCGAAGTGCTCGGTCAGCTTGGCGTAATTGGTGAAGTTGATGGTCCAGCCCTTGTGAGCCAGATCCTCCCGCATGTCCTCGTTGTACAGCGAGAAATACCGGGGGATGGCGATCTTCATGGGGCAGCCCTCCGTGCAGTAGGAGCAGCCGGTGCAGGGCACGGCGATCTGGGCGTTGATGATGTCCGCCGCCTGGCGGGTGAGGGCCATGTCCTCCTCCGTCAGCGGGCGGAAGTCCTTCATGAAGCTGATGTTGTCCTTCATCTGCTCAAGGCTGCTCATGCCGGAGAGCACCACCATCACGTTGTCCAGGCTGGCCGCGAAGCGGATGGCCCAGGAGGGAACGGACAGGTCGGGTTCCCGAGCCTTCAGCGCCTTTTCCGCCGCCTCGGGCACCTTGGCCAAGGTGCCGCCCTTCACGGGCTCCATCACGATCACGGGCTTGCCGTGGCGCACGGCGGTCTCATACACCTCCCGGGAGCGCACCCATTCGCTCTCCCAGTCCAGATAGTTGATCTGCAACTGAACGAATTCCATGTCGGGATGCTTCGTCAGGATCTCGTCCAGCAGGGCGGGACTGCCGTGGAAGGAGAAGCCCACGTGCCGCGCCAGGCCCTGGGCCTTCTTCTCCAGCAGCCAGCTGAAGCAGTCGAACCGCTCGTAATGGGGATAGCTGCTCTCCTCGATGCCGTGGAGCAGGTAATAGTCGAAGTAGCCCGCGCCGGTCTTGCGCAGCTGCTCGTTAAACACCTTGTCCCTGTCCTCCAGGGAGTGGAAGAAGGCGTTGTGCAGCTTGGTGGCCAGGGTGAAGGAGTCCCGGGGATAGCGATCCACCAGCGCCGCCTTGGCCGTGCTCTCGCTGGCGAAGCCGTTGTACATCCAGGCGGTGTCGAAATAGGTGAAGCCGTTTTCCATAAACAGGTCGACCATCGCCTTGACCTGCTCCAGATCCACGCTGGACGGATCGTTGGGGTTCAGGGTGGGCATCCGCATCAGGCCGAATCCGAGTTTTTTCATCGTGTCATCCTCCCGTCGTTTATGGCGCAAGCAATATGTCCTCATATTCATTCTAAAGCAGAGAATGGAAAAATGCAAATACTTTTTTGCGTCGGGGCCGTCTCATCTGAAGCTGAGTTAATAAAGAACAATCAACAGGAACGCCTGACCTTTCGCGGCAGGGCAATGTCATCAACTTAAGGGTCTGGCGACAAACGGGGTACTATGCCCTTTCCCCCTGAATCCCCCTTCCCCGCTCTGGCGGGGACGGGGGAACCGGGATTGCAGGGCTGCGCCCTGCACGGCATTTTTGAGCGACAGCATTTCGTTTCGCACCGGCAAGGTGCAGGGCGAAGCCCACAACAATCTTTCCCTCGTCCTCGCTTGCGGGAAAGGGGAAACCGGGATTGCAGGGCTGCGCCTTGCACGGCATTTTTGAGCGACAGCATTTCGTTTCGCACCGGCAAGGTGCAGGGCGAAGCCCTGCTCAGTGTGGGCGAAGCCCACAACAATCTTTTCCCCGTCCCCGCCTGTGGGGAAGGGGTGCAGGGGAAAGGGCACGCACTGCCTTTCTTCGCCAGACCCTAAAAACAATGCCATTGCCTGCCAGGCCAGGCCCCGATCTCCTTTCCGCTTCTTGCCTCATGCTGTTTCATTCCAAAATGAGACAGCCATGTTTTTTGCGCGAAGGCGCGATTGCCAGACGGGACGGGTTGTATTATAATAATAGGGACGCCGGGTGCGGTGGCATCACACAGGGGGAGGCGTGTTTTCATGGCGCGGGACAAGGTCTATTCGGCGGATATCGTCATCATCGGGGCGGGCACGGCGGGCTCGGCGGCGGCCGTGGCGGCGGCGGATCAGGGCATGCGCGTGCTGCTGATCGAGCAGAGCGGCGCGGCGGGCGGCAGCGGCGCGGCCGGGCTGGTGACCCCCATGATGACCACCCGCATGCCCGGCAATCCCTCCTGCTCCTACGTGGGCGAGGAGATCAACCGCCGCATGACGGCCCTGGGGGCGGCGCGGGCGGAGGGCTTCCAGTTCGACCCCGCCATGCTGTCCTTTGTGCTGGAGGCCATGCTCATGGAGCGGGGCGTGAAGCTGCTGCTGCACACCACGCTGATCGACGCCCGCCTGGAGAACCGGCGGGTGGCGGCCCTGGAGGTGTTCAACAAGTCGGGCCGGGCCCGGGTGGAGGGCCGCGTGTTCCTGGACGCCACCGGCGACGCAGACCTGCTGCGCCTGGCGGGGCTGCCCCTGGCCCACGGCGACGAGGACACCGGCAAAAACCAGCCCGTGTCCCTTCGCTACGTGGTGAGCGGGGTGGACGAGGCCGCCTTCCGGGCCTTCCTGAACGAGCGGGGCGAGGCGCAGACCGGCGAGGCCCTCTACGGCGCGGTGACCACCGCCCCGGGGCGCGTGTGGCCCCTCTCCAGCGTCTTTGAGGAGGCCATCGCCGCGGGCGACCTGACGCCGGACGACGCGGTGTACTGGCAGTTCTTCGGCCTGCCGGGCCGGCCGGACTCCATCGCCTTCAACTGCCCGGAATTTTTCGACCTGCACGACGCCGACGACGCGGAAAACCTCACCTACGTGCAGCTGCAGGGCAAGCAGGCCATCCTGCGCCAGCTCCTGTTCTATCGGAAATACCTGCCCGGCTTCCAGCGGGCCTATGTGAGCGCGGTGGCCTCCATGGTGGGGGTGCGGGAGTCCCGCCGGGCGGTGACGGATTACGTGGTGACGGCGGAGGATCTTCTGGCCCGCCGCAAGTTCGACGACGCCATCGCCCAGTCCAATTACCCGGTGGACGTGCACGGCCGCAAGCTGAATCACCCCGAGAACGCCGCTGCGCCGGACAGCGCCCCCTGGTTCGAGGTGCCGCTGCGGGCGCTGATCGTGAGGGACGCGGACAACCTGCTGGTGGCGGGGCGCAACCTGGGGGCGGAATTCATCGCCCAGAGCGCCATCCGCATCATCCCCACCTGCCGCGCCATGGGGGAGGCCGCCGCCATCGCCGCCGCCCGGGCCTGCCGGGGCGAGGACCTGCACCGGGTGGACGGGAGCGCCGTGCGGGGGGAAATGATTCGCCGCGGGGCCCGCTTCGCCCCGCGCTGAGGAAATGATTTCTCGGCGGACGCAATGCAAATTTATCTTGCAATATCAATTAGAATATGCTAATATAAGGTCGAATGACGAGGCGTTCGCCAGCCGGACAGCGCCGGCGAAAGGTGCGAACAGGAAAGTGAAACAGCGATGAATATCCACAAATCCGCCGAAGATTATCTGGAACAGATCCTGATGCTGCACGAGCAGAAGGGCTACGCACGCTCCATCGACATCGCCACGGGGTTGTCGGTGAGCAAGCCGTCGGTGAGCTTCGCCATGAAGCAGCTGCGGGAAAACGGCTACATCACCATGGACAAGGACAACTACATCTCCCTCACGGACAAGGGCATGGACATCGCCAGCGCCATCTATGCCCGCCACAAGGCCCTCACCACCTTTCTCACGCGGCTGGGCGTGGATCCCGTCGTGGCCCGGGAGGACGCCTGCAAGCTGGAGCACGACATCTCCGGGGAGACGTTCGACGCCATCCGGCGCTACATCGAGGACGGGGAAGAGAACGGGGAAGAGAGAATAGAGAAGAGAGAATAGAGAAGAGAGAATAGAGAAGAGAGAATAGAGAAGAGAGGAAGAGGAGAGACGATGAAGGCGCCGCGCGATTTTGAACGGGTTTCCCTGGGCATTTTCCCCACGCCCATTCAGCGGCTTGACAACATCAGCGCCCTGCTGAACACCAATGTGTTCATAAAGCGGGACGACCTGACCGGGCTGGGCCTGGGCGGCAACAAGGTGAGGAAGCTGGAATTCCTGATGGCGGACGCGAAGAAGCGCGGCGCGCGGGTGGTGTTCACCACGGGCGGCGCGCAGTCCAACCACGCCATGCTCACCGCGGCGGCGGCGCGCAGGCTGGGCATGCGCCCGATCCTCATTCTGAAAAAGCGGGGGGTGACGGCGTGCCGGGGCAATCAGCTGCTGGAGCGGCTGATGGACACGGAGGTCGTCTTCATGGACACGGACGACTACGCCGACATCTACGCCGAGATGGACCGCATGGGCGAGGCGCTGGGGGAGCCGTATTACAAGATCCCCTGCGGCGGCTCCAACGCCCTGGGCACGCTGGGCTATGTGGACTGCGCCCGTGAGATCGCCGATCAGGGCATTCGGTTCAGCCACATCCTGTGCGCGGAGGGCAGCGGCGGCACCATGGCCGGCCTGGCCCTGGGGGCGAAGCTGTTCCTGCCCGGCGTGCGGGTGCACGGCATGATGGTGGACACCGACCCCTTCGACGAGATCACGCCCCGGCTGATGCGGGAGGCAGCCGCCCTGCTGGAGGCGGACGCGGCGGTTTCTTCGGATGATTTCGACCTGCGCGATCAGTGCGGGCCGGGCTACGCGATTCCCTCGAAGGAGGGCCGGGAGGCGGTGTCCCTCATGGCCCGGATAGAGGGCCTGTTCCTGGATCCGGTGTACACCGGCAAGGCCTTCGCCGGCCTGGTGGCCATGGCGAGGGAGGGGGCTTTCGGGCCGGATGAAAACGTGCTGTTCGTCCACACCGGCGGCGCGGGCGGCCTGTTCGCCGTGGAATAGGGACAATAAAAGAAGAAGGGCCCGGAGCGATTGAAGCGCTCCGGGCCCTCAGCTTGTCGAAAAACTCAGGAGAGGTTTGGAGAGGGCGTGAGGCCCTCTCCATTTTCAATCATTTTCGGCGGCATGTACGGCGAAAATGGCCCTTTCGCGCGCGTCAGTCGTCGATGAGGCACACGTTGACGTAGCTCGTGAGGTAGGTCTTGCCGCCGATGGTGATCTGCACCACGTCGGAATCCACGTAATCCAGCCAGGAGGACACCTTGCCCTCCACGATCTCGCCGTTGGGCAGGCTGATGATGGCGTAATCGAAGCGGTTCTTGGTGTCCATCAGGCTGCGGTTCCCGTGGGTCACTTCCCAGTAGACCACAAGGCCCACCACCAGCGCCACCAGCACGGCGACGACCGCGATCAGCAGTTTTGTGTGTTTCTTTGCCATGACCTCTTCTCCTTTCGGCGCTTATCCCTCCGCGCCCTGTTCCTCGGAAAACTTGCACACGTCCACCCAGCCGGCGTGGTCGCAGGAGCGCTCCAGCTCCTCGATGGTCAGCCGCACGGCGCTGTGATCGGTGCCCGCCGCCGGATAGACCACCTGGTGGCGCTTCAGGCTCACGTCCAGATACACCGTCACGCCCTCGTTCACGCCGTAGGGACACACGCCGCCCACGTCGTGGCCGATGAGCGCCTCCACCCGGTCGCCGGGGATCATGCGGGCCTTGCAGCCGAAGCGGGCCTTGTATTTTTTATTGTCCACCCGCGCCATGCCCTCCGCCAGGATCAGCACGGGCCTGTCCTCCTGCAGAAAGGACAGGGTCTTGGCGATCATGCCCGGCTCGCAGCCCAGCGCTTCGGCGGCCGCCTCCACGGTGGCGCTGCTGTGCTCCGGAATGATGATGTGATGGGCCAGGCCCCGCCCGGCCAGATATGCCTTCGCTCGATCCAGTGACATGCTCTTTTCCTTTCGATCTCAGTAATACGCTTCGATGAACGCCTCCGCGTCCAGCGGCCGGGCGAACAGGTTGCCCTGCAGCCGCGTGACGGGCAGGCTCCGCAGGATGTCCCGGGCGGCGGGGGTCTCCACGCCCTTGACCAGGGTGACCGCGCCGTGGGCCGCGGCCACGCGCACCAGGCCCTCCAGGGTGGCGCGGTCGGCGTCGGTCTGCTCCAGCGCCTGCACGTAGCGCAGATCCGGCTTCACGAAATCCGGGGCCAGCGCCTTGAGGAAGGCGCAGGAGTCCAGGCCGCTGCCGAAGTCGTCGATGACGATGCGCACGCCCTCCTCCCGCAGCAGCGCGGTGATGCGCCGGAGCCGCTCCGGCTCGATCAGGCGGCAGCCCTTCGTCAGCTCCAGCATGAGGCGGCGGGCGGGGAAGCCGGTCTGGCTCATGGTCTGCAGCAGCTCGTCGGTGAAGTATTCGTCCTGCAGCTGGGGCAGCGACACGTTGAAGCTGAGCACGAAGTCGGGATCCTTTTCCAGGAAGCGCATGCCGTCGCGCATGGCGCGCTTCAGGATCCAGCTGGTGAGCTCCTCATACACGTAGTCCCGCTCCAGGATGGGCAAAAACTCGCTGGGCCCCACCTCGCTGTAGGCCTCGTTGGTCCAGCGCAGCAGCGCCTCCGCGCCCACGGGCCGCTCCGTGGCGGCGTCCACGATGGGCTGGTATTTGAGGGAGAAGCCCTCGCAGTTCTCCAGCACGCAGTCGCGGATGTGGTTGATGATGTCCAGCGCTTCCCGGGCGGAGGCGTTCGCCGTGCCATTGAAGTCCACCAGGTCGCCGTGCTTCTGCTCCCGGGAGATCCGGTAGGCGTAGGTCAGGCAGGAGTGGATGGTGCCCGCGTCCATCAGCAGGCCCCGGGTCATGATCAGGCCGCCGTTGGTGGACAGGCGGCTGAGGATGCCGTCCACCCGCACGCCCCGCTGCAGCTTCACCCGGATGGCGTCGTACAGCGCGGCCATCTCCTGTTCGCTCATCTGGCTGGAGACCACGGCGAAGGTCACGTCCTCCATGCGGTAGACGCTGCCCCGGCCGGCGATGCTCTCCTGAATGACCCAGCTCACCTGCTGCAGCACGCGGTTGCCGAAGCCGTAGCCCCGCACCTCGTTGATGGTGGACATGCCGTTCAGGCCCAGCAGCAGGGTCACCACCTTTTCCTCCGAGCGCATCAGAGTGGGCATGTCCTCGAAGAAGCCGATCTTGTTGCGCAGCACCGTGACCGAATCGGTGTTGTCCAGGAGGCCCTGGTTGATCATCATGCCGCCCACCATGCTGGGCTCGCCGTCCGCCGCGCGGATCACCGCGCCGATGAAGCGGAAGCTGACGTAGCTGCCCGAGCGGGTGCGCACCCGGTAGGTGATGTCGTAGGAGCGGATGCCGCCCCCGATGAGGCGCTCCATGACCTCCAGGTAGTGCTTGCGGTCCTCCGGATGGATGTAGTCCGCCCAGTCGTAGGCGCCGTCCGGAATGTATTCGCCCGGCAGGTTGAAAAGCTCCACCGCCCCGGGGGAGTAGCGCGTCAGCTTGCCCTTCACGTCGTAGAGCGACACGTAGTTGCCCTGGGCCAGCATGGTGAAGGCGTCAAATTCATCGTCCAGCGTCTGCTTGCGCTGTTCATCGATCACAAATTCCATGTATATATCCCTCCGCGCCTTTCTTTTTTACGGCCGAATGAGCTCTTCCAGCGTCTCGTACAGCCGGTCGATCTCCATGGGCTTGGACAGGTGCGCGTCCATGCCGGCCTGCAGCGAGCGCTGCACGTCCTCGTCGAAGGCGTTGGCCGTCATGGCGATGATGGGCACCGTGCGCGCGTCCGGGCGATCCAGCGCCCGGATGGCCTGGGTGGCGGCCAGGCCGTCCATCACGGGCATGCGCACGTCCATCAGCACCGCGTCGAAGTAGTTCACCGGATGGCTCTCGAACAGCTCCACGGCCAGCTGGCCATTTTCCGCGTGCTCGACCTCCATCTCGCGCATTATCAGAATCTGCTTCATGATCTCCGCGTTGGTTGGCACGTCCTCGGCCAGCAGCACGCGCCGGCCCTCCAGGGCGGCCTTTTTCTTTTCGGATCGGTCGGCCAGGCCCTTGCGGCGGAACGCCTGCTGCAGCTCCGCCATGAAGCTGTCGGCGTACAGCGGCTTGGCCATGAAGCTGTCCACGCCGGCCTCCATGGCCTCCGCCTCCACGTCCGCCCAGCTGTAGGCGGTGAGGATGATGACGCAGGAATCCGGGCCCAATATCCTTCGGATGCCCCGGGTCACCTCCACGCCGCCCATCTCGGGCATGCGCAGATCCACCAGGATCACGTTGTAGGTCTCCCGACGGGCGTGGCGCAGCTGAACCATCTCCAGCGCCTCCGCGCCGCTGCGGCACACGTCCGAGGCCACGCCCAGCTCCTCCAGGATGAGGGCGGCGTGGCGGCAGGCCACCGGGTCATCGTCCACCACCAGAACGCGCAGCTCCTGGGTATTGATCTCCAGGGGCTGCTCCTCCCGCCGCTCCAGGGCGTTTCGCAGCGTCACGGTGACGGTGAACTCCGAGCCCTTGCCCTTTTCGGAGGCCACGGCGATGTCGCCGTTCATCATCTCCACCAGGCTCTTGGTGATGGCCATGCCCAGGCCGGAGCCGCCGTAGGAGCTGGTGCGGGTGGCGTCCTCCTGGCTGAACACGTCGAAGATCCTGGGCAGGTAGTCGGCGTCCATGCCGATGCCCGTGTCCTTCACCACGAAGCGCAGCGTGGTCTGCTCGCCGAACTGCGCCGCCCGCTCCACGATCAGGGACACCAGGCCCGGCGCGGGGGTGAACTTGACGGCGTTGCCCAGGATGTTGATGAGCACCTGCTTCAGCTTCATGGCGTCGCCGATGTAGTAGTCGTCCACCAGGCCCCGCACATCGCATTCATAGCGCAGCCCCCGGTCGCGGCACTGGCTGTCCACCAGGGTGTTGATCTGCTCCAGGAAGGTGCGGAAGGAGAACTCCTCGTTTTTGAGGGTCATGCGGCCGCTCTCGATGCGGCTCATGTCCAGGATGTCGTTGATGAGCTCCAGCAGGTGATGGGCGCTCAGGCCGATCTTCTCCAGGTGCTCCCGGGTCTGGGGGGAGAGGTTCTTGTCCTGCAGGGCGATGCCGTCCAGACCGATGATGGCGTTCATGGGGGTACGGATCTCGTGGCTCATGCTGGAGAGGAACGCCGTCTTGGCCACGCTGGCCTGCTCGGCCTCGGCCAGGGCGTCCCGCAGCTGGGCGTTGCGCTGCATGGTCTCCTTCTGGATCTCGGTGGTGTCGCTCTTGAGCAGGATGTAGAACTTGGCGTCCGGGTCCACGGAGTAGAAGTCGAAGCGCTTGTAGTAGGTGTCGCCGTCGATGTCGCAGGCGATGTTGACCACGTAGGGCTCCTTCACCGCCAGTTCCCGCTCGATGCTCCCCAGGGACAGGGCCTCGGCGGCCGCCGCCTTCTGCTCCTCCGTGCCGGAGAGCACGGGCAGCACCTGGTTTTTGAGGTACTGGGCGTAGTTGCCGCTGCGGGTGGTGGGGAAGAGGCTGCCGTGCCGGATCTGGGCCGCGTCGCCGATGGTCACGCCGTAGCGGCCGTCCACCAGGTAGGAGACCATGTCGAACTGCTGCACCAGGATCTTCTCCCGCAGCACCTCCTGCACCTTGTCGCTGTTGCACTCCTGCTCGGTGATGAAGGCGATGATGTCGCCGCTCATGGGGTGGCGGGTAAGGGTGGCGGTGAAGCGCACGAAGCAGGTGCGGCCGTCGGCCCGGCGGGAATAGAGCACCTGGGAGGTGGTGACGATGCCCTTCAAGTAGCCCTCGCTGAGCCGCTCCCGGTCGAAGGTCTCCGCGAACAGCGCCTGCTCCGCGGGGATGGGGAAATAGCGCACCCGCATGCGCATGGCCTCGGAGTAGGGATACTCGGCGCTGTCGGTGGGGAAGAGGTCGTCGCCCTTGACCTCCTCGATCTCGTCCTGGGTCAGGTTGACCCGCAGCAGGCCCATGGTCTGCTCGTTCGTGCGGTAGAAGTTGCTGCCCAGGCTCACATACACGCTCTTGAGCCGCTCCTCGTACTGCTTGAGCACGGTGATGTCGCTGTAGGTGCAGTAGACGTAGTGCTCGTGGAAGTCGTCGATGAAGGAGTAATGCACGTTGCACCAGCGGCGGTGGCCCCGGGCGGTGATCTTCTGGATGGTGAGGGTGCTGCCGCCGTCCTCGGCCACGCGGCGCTTCAGGACGCTGCGCACCAGCGGCCGGTCCTCCGGCACGGTGCTGCGGAAGAAGCCGATGCCGTCCATATGAGCCAGGGCTTCCGCCTCGTCGCATTCCATCATCCGGGCGAAGGACTCGGAGACATACAGCGCCTCCAGGCGGTCGTCGTCGTGGCGGCGCATGAGCACGGCCATGTTGTTCATCTGGCGGATGTTGCGCAGAAAGTGGAGCCTGGATTCCTTCTCCTCGTCCTCGGTGATGTTGATGGTGAAAAAGCCCATATAGGGGGGCTCCAGCGTGGTCATGGGCTCGAAGCGCACGTACAGGTTGAGGGCCGTCAGGTGGGTGGAAAAGGCGTGCGGTGTCTCCCGGCCCTCCATGAAGGCGTTGATCCTGTCCAGGGTCTCGCCGTCTATGACCCGGTCGCGCCGGAGCAGCGCGCCGGGGAAATGATCGTTTTGATAGCTGGCAGCGCCTCAAAGATGAAGGCGCTGATGGGGAAGGCGTCGTACAGGCTGGTGTCAAAGGGCAGGGAAGCGATCGCCACGGGCATCTTCCTTTCTTCGCGGGAGCCGGTTCGCCACAGGGCGCAAGCGGACGGGCTGATATGTTAATACAATAACACAACTTGCCCGCTTTGTCGAGACGGAGAGCGAGAAAACCCCATTCTTCCGGCGCAAAAAAGGGCCGCCGGGGACGCGCCCCGACGGCTCCTGCATGGGCTTTCCAGTCACAGCCGCGAAACGCCCTTCACCTCGTACATCTGATCCTCCACCGCCTTGCGCAGGGCGGCTTCGTCCACATCCGGCGCGGCTTGAACCAGCGCCTCGCCCGCCGTGTGGCTGGCCGTGGCGCTGACCACGCCCGGCACCGATTCCAGCGCCTTCTTCACCGTGGCCTCGCAGTGCTCGCACATCATGCCCTCGATGGTCAGCCGCAGGGACAGGGCGGCGGGGGCTTGCGGCGCGGCCTGGGGGAGGCTCACGGCCAGGGACGCGTCGTCCGCCCGGCCGCGCTTTTTGTCGCGGCTGGGATCCCGCAGCCGGAACAGGTTCAGCCTGAGGGCGTTGGACACCACGCAGAAGCTGGACAGGCTCATGGCCGCCGCGCCGAACATAGGGTTCAGCGTCCAGCCGAACAGGGGAATGAACAGGCCGGCGGCCAGGGGGATGCCGATCACGTTGTAGATGAAGGCCCAGAACAGGTTTTCATGGATGTTGCGCAGCGTGGCCCGGCTCAGCCGGATGGCGGCGGGCACGTCGCTCAGCCGGCTCTTCATCAGCACCACGTCCGCCGCGTCGATGGCCACGTCCGTGCCCGCGCCGATGGCGATGCCGATGTCCGCCCGGGTGAGGGCCGGCGCGTCGTTGATGCCGTCGCCCACCATGGCCACCCGGCCGTGCTCCTTCAGCGCGCGTATGACGGCCTCCTTGCCGTCCGGCAGCACCCCGGCCACCACTTCGTCCACCCCCGCCTGGGCGCCGATGGCCCGGGCGGTGCGCTCGTTGTCGCCGGTGAGCATGACCACCCGCACGCCCATGTTTCGCAGCTCCTTCACGGCCTGGGGGCTGTCCTCCTTGATGACGTCCGCCACGGCCACCACGCCCGCCACATCGCTGCCCTTCATGAACAGCAGCGGCGTCTTGCCCTGGTCGGAGAAGGCCCGGGCCCGGGCGGACAGGGCTTCGGGAACCCTGGCGCGGCCCTCGATGAAGGCCAGGCTGCCGGCGGTGAGGGCTTCGCCGCCCTGCGAGGCGCTGACACCGTTGCCCGGCAGCGCCTTAAAATCCGTCACCTCGCCGGCGGACACGCCCCGGCTCTCCGCCTCCCGGGTCACGGCCCGGGCCAGCGGGTGCTCGCTGTGGCGCTCCACCGACGCGGCCAGCGCCAGCAGCGCCTCCTCGGTCCAGCCGTCGGCGGGGGCGATGTCGGTCACCCGGGGCTCGCCCAGGGTGATGGTGCCGGTCTTGTCCAGCGCCACGATGTCCACCTTGCCGGCGGCCTCCAGGGACACGGCGGTCTTGAACAGGATGCCGTTTTTCGCGCCCACGCCGTTGCCCACCATGATGGCCACGGGGGTGGCCAGGCCCAGGGCGCAGGGGCAGCTGATCACCAGCACCGAGATGCCCCGGGCCAGCGCGTAGCCGATTTCCCGCCCGGCCATCAGCCAGACGAGCATGGTCAAAAGCGCGATGCCGATCACCGCCGGCACGAACACGCCGCTCACCTTGTCGGCGATCTTGGCGATGGGGGCCTTGGTGGCGGCGGCGTCGCTCACCATGCGGATGATCTGGCTGAGGGTGGTGTCCTCGCCCACCCGGGTGGCCTCGCATTTGAGGTAGCCAGACTGGTTGATGGTGGCGGCGGAGACGGCGTCTCCCGGCCCCTTGTCGGCGGGGATGCTCTCGCCGGTGAGCGCCGCCTCGTTCACGGCGCTGACGCCCTCCAGCACCACTCCGTCCACCGGGACGCTGTCGCCGGGGCGCACGGCGAACACGTCGCCCTTCTTCACCTGGCTTATGGGCACCTCCACCTCCGCGCCGTCCCGCAGCAGCCGGGCGGTCTTCGGGGCCAGCTTCATGAGGCCCTTCAGCGCGTCGGTGGTCTTGCCCTTGGAGCGGGCCTCCAGCATCTTGCCCACGGTGATGAGGGTGAGGATCATGGCGGCGGACTCAAAGTAAAAGTCCATCATGTAGCCCATGACCGCCGCGCCGTCGCCGTCCACCACGGCCCGGGTCATGGCCAGCAGCACATACACGCTCCAGGCAAAGGACACTCCCGAGCCCAGCGCCACCAGCGTGTCCATGTTGGGCGCGCGGTGCAGGAGGCTCCTGAAGCCGCTGATGAAGAATTTCTGGTTGATGACCATGATGATCGCGGCCAGGATCATCTGTACCAGGCCCATGGCCACGTGGTTGCCCTCGAAGAAGGCGGGCAGGGGCCAGCCCCACATCATGTGCCCCATGGACACGTACATGAGGGGCAGCAGCAGGCAGACGGAGGCGATGAGCCGCCGCCTGAGAACCGGCGTCTCCCGGTCCTTCAGGGCGTCCTCCTCCGCGGTCGCGGCGGTCTTTTCAGCGCCCTTCACCGACGCGCCGTAGCCCGCCTGCTCCACCGCGCTGATGATGGCCTGGGGGGACGCAGTGCCCTCCACGCCCATGGAATTGGTCAGAAGGCTCACCGAGCAGGCCGTGACTCCCGGCACCTTCGACACGGCCTTCTCCACCCGGGCGCTGCACGCCGCGCAGCTCATGCCGGTTACGTTGTATTGATCCATGGCTTTCAGCTCCGTTATTCGCTCATATTTGAAAAAGGGCGGGCGGCAAAATACCCCTGCCCCCTATTTATCATTATATGCGGCCTCATTAACTCAGCATGATTCTCTTGTTATTTTTCGGGTTTTGAGGAAGGCACCTGCCGCCCGAAAAAAACGGGCGGCGCAGGCATTACAACCCGCGCCGCCGATTTATCACATGATTTCCAACTGCCACGCGCCGCCGTCCCGGCGGTAGCGGCATTCGCTCACGTCGTCGTTCAGGAATACCTCCAGTGAGTCCACGAAGCCTCTGGCCAGGTTCATGCGGGGCAGGTCGTGGGTCTCCACCCAGAACACCTCCCCCTCCTCGGAGGAGCGCAGCCGGCCGGAGAAATGGCTGGCTCGATAGAGCAGCACCATGTAGCGGCCGCTGTCGTCATACCAGTCCTTCACGCCGCACAGGCGGGGACAGTCAATGGTCAGTCCGGTCTCCTCGAAGACCTCGCGGATGACCGAGGCGGTGAAGCCCTCGCCCTCCTCCACGTGGCCGCCGGGAAAGGCGATGCCGGGCCAGCCGGGATCGGTGCGGTTCTGAACCAGCACGCGGCTGCCGTCCGTTATCATGCACATGTTGGTAAAGGTGACCAGCTCTTTCTTCGCCATAGCCGCCTCAGATCTCGCTGCGGCCGCTGAAGGCGCGGGACAGCGTCATTTCGTCGGTGTATTCCAGGTCCGCGCCCACGGGCACGCCGTGGGCGATGCGGGTCACGCGGATGCCCAGGGGCTTGATCAGCCGGGCCAGATAGGCCGCGGTGGCCTCGCCCTCCACGTCCGGGTTGGTGGCCAGGATGACCTCCTTGATGCTGCCGTCGGAGAGGCGCTGCATCAGCTCCCGGATGCGGATGTCGTCCGGCCCCACGCCCTGCAGGGGCGAGATCACGCCGTGCAGCACGTGATACTGCCCGTTGAACTCGCGCATGCGCTCCATGGCCGCCACGTCCCGGGGGTCCTTCACCACGCACAGCATGCCGTTTTTTCGGTCGTCGTCGCGGCACATGGCGCAGGGGTCTTCGGTGGCGTAGTTGCCGCAGATCGAGCAGAAGCGCACCTGCTTCTTGCCGTTGTAGATGGCCGCCGCCAGCTCGCGCACCTGATCCTCCGGCAGGCTGACGATGTGATACGCCAGGCGCTGGGCCGTCTTCTGACCCACGCCCGGCAGCTTCGACAGCTGGTTGACCATACGCGCGAGGGGTTCGATCATGCCGCTCATGGCATCAGAACAGGCCGCCCAGGTTCATGCCGCCGGTCAGCTTGCCCATTTCGCGCTCGGTGGTCTCCGCCGCGGCGCGCAGCGCTTCGTTGATGGCCGCCATCACCAGGTCCTGCAGCATCTCCACGTCGTCCGGGTCCACGGCCTCGGGCTTGATCGTCAGGGCGATCAGCTCCTTCTTGCCGTTCACCTTCGCCGTGACCACGCCGCCGCCGGCCGCCGCCTCGTATTCGCGGGCGTCCAGCTCCTCCTGGAGCTTGCCCATCTGCTGCTGGAGCTTCTGCGCCTGACGCGCCAGCTGCTGCATGTTGCCGTTCATGCCCATTCCGGGAAATCCGCCTCTTGCCATGATTTTCATCCTCCAATTTGAAATGATATGCTATTCGTCGATGATTTCGATTTTGTCCCGGGGGAAGGCCTCGTAGACCCGCTCCAGGTTTTTGCGGCCGTCGCCCGTGGCCGCGGCCTTTTTCGGCGCGCCGGGCTGGGTGCATCTCAGGCGCATGGGCCGGCCGAAGGCCTCCGTGAGGCACTGATCCACCACGGCCCGCTTGTCCGGCGCGCTGAGCAGCTTGGCCAGCACCTCGCTGCCGTCCTGGGGGTATTCCACCAGCGCCTCGTCGCCCTCAACCCCCGCGAAGCGCCCCTTCTTGAGGAAGATGCAGATCTTCGGGTCCTGCCGGCCGATGGCCTTGAAGGCCAGCTGATAGGCCTGCTCGTCGCTCTCGGGCACGGGGGCGGGCCGGGCGGGCGCCTTGGGGGCGGCGGGCTTGGGCGCGGTTGGCGCGGCCGGTGTCGCCGAGGGGTTCGGCGCGGCGGCCGGGCGGACGCCCTCGGCCATGGCCTTTTCCAGGGAG
>CADARO010000011.1 GCA_902790345.1 uncultured Eubacteriales bacterium
TCTATTTATGGCTTTCTCGGAAAAGGGCCTGGGGGAAACCGCTCTTTGGCCATCAAAGAGCGGTTTCCCCCAGAAAAAACAAAAAAGGAGATTAGTATTATGGTCAAGAAGATCTACGCGGAACAGTTTGAAAGCGAAGCCAAGAAGAGCGCCGTGGCGGTGGTGGATTTCTCCGCGACCTGGTGCGGCCCCTGCCGGATGCTGGCCCCCGTGGTGGAAACCATCAGCGAAAAGCTGGCGGGCAAGGTTGACTTCTACAACGTGGACGTGGACGACGCGCCTGAGCTGGCCGGGGAATACCGGGTCAATTCCGTGCCCTGCCTGGTGCTGATGAAGAACGGCGAATTCGTGGATCAGTCCATCGGCTTCAAGCCCGAACCCATGATCACCGCCTGGATTGAGGGCAACCTGTAATTCTCGCGAAAACTCATGGCGCAATTCATCAACCTTTAGGTGCTGAATTGCGCCATTGCTTTACGAAGAGTCTCGGCCTGACAAATCGAAATTTATGGATGGGATAGACATGGAGATTTCGGATAAGATTCTTGCCTACCTGAAAGAGACATATCAACCGGATGCGATGATTGTCTATGGTTCATATGCCGACGGAAGCGCAAACAAAAACAGCGATTTCGACGCGCTTGTCATTGCAGACAAGGGAAGAATGCACGATTCATCTGTGATTGACGGCATTGTCCTTGATGTATTTATTTATCCCCCGGAAACATTTCAGTCAGAAATTGATCCGAAAGAATTTGTACAAGTAGGGGACGGAAAAATTCTTTTGGATACGAACGGAGTCGCTGCGCGCTTGCAAAAGCGGGTTCTTGACTTTATTGCGCATGGACCGCAAAAGACTGTTGAAGAGATTCAGCAGGAAATCCGCTGGTGCGAAAAGATGCTGTCCCGAACAATGCGGGAGGACGCCGAAGGCTACTATCGTTGGCATTGGGTTCTGTTTGACAGCCTGGAAATATACTTTGATGTAAAAGGCTTGCATTATTATGGCCCGAAAAAGGCTCTGCGCTTCCTGGAGCAAACAGACCCGGAAGCATTCAGGATTTATGCGAAAGCCTTGCGGGAATTTAAGCGGGAGCGCTTATCAGAATGGATTTCTCACCTGAAAGGCATTTCGCAAGCGGCATAAATCCCGGTTTGTCGGCGCAAGCCGTCTTACCACAATGATGAATAAATACGTCCTGTAAGGACAAAAGGATGGAAACGGGTTTGGATAGTCAGGTCATGATGGTTTTGGAAAATGTGTCGCTGGGCTATGAGGGGCGGCCGGTGGTGGAGAATATCTCCTTCTCGCTGGAGAAGGGGGAGAACCTGTGTCTCGTGGGGGCCAACGGCTCGGGCAAGAGCACCCTCATCAAGGGCATACTGGGGCTCATTCCGGCGCAGCGGGGCAGGATCGACGTGAAGTGCGGGCTGAACAGGGTGTCCTATCTGGCCCAGATCCACGCGGTGGACCGGGATTTCCCGGCCACGGTTCGGGAGATCGTTCTGAGCGGCACCCAGGTGAGCGGGCGGCGTCTGCCCTTTTACACCAAACAGGACAAGCGGCAGGCGGCGGAGGCCATGGCGCGGCTGAAGATCGACGCCTTTGCCGGGCGGCGCATCGGGCAGCTGTCCGGCGGTCAGCAGCAGCGGGTGCTCCTGGCCCGGGCCATCGCCCGGCAGCCGGAGCTGCTCATCCTGGACGAGCCCTGCTCGGCGCTGGACCCGGAGATCACGGCGGAGATGTACGGTCTGTTCGATCAGCTCAAGCGGGAGCTGGGGCTGACCATGCTCATCTCCACCCACGACTGGGCCTATGTGCGGCGGGCGGCGGACCGGGTGCTGGAGCTGGGCCGGCGGATCGAGTTCATCGGCTCGGCGGAGGAATGGATGCAGGCGAGGGGAGGCGCGGCTCATGAGTGAGTTTTTCGAGGCGCTTTCCTATCCCTTCATGTATCGCGCCATCATCGTGGGCGTTATGGTGTCGCTGTGCGCGGCGCTTTTGGGCGTGGTGCTGGTGCTCAAGCGCTACACGCTCATCGGCCATGGCCTGGGCGAGGTGGGCTTCGCGGCCACGGCGCTGGCCGTGGCGCTGGGGCTGTCGCCCATGGCGGTGGCGGTGCCGCTGGTGGTGTTGGCGTCGTTTCTGGTGATGTATCTGAGCCAGCGGGGCGGGGCCTCCGGCGATGTGGCCATCGGCGTCATGGCCACGGCGGCGCTGTCCATCGGCGTCTTGATTACCTCCCTCTCCCGGGGCTCCAATGTGGACGTGACCAGCTACATGTTCGGCAGCATCCTGGGCCTGACCAACGCGGACATGGCGCTCAGCGCGGCGCTGTCGGCGGTGGTGCTGGTGATGTATTTTCTGCTGTTCAACCGGCTGTTCTCCATCGCCTACGACGAGGCCTTCGCCCGGGCCACGGGCATCAACGTGACGCTGTATCAGTTCGTGATCTCCTTCCTCACCGCGGTGACGGTGGTGCTGGGCATGCGCATGATGGGCTCCATGCTCATTTCGAGCCTGATCATCTTCCCGGCCCTCACGGCCCGTCGGCTCACCGCCAGCTTCAAGGGCATGGTGGTGGCGGCGGCGGCCATTTCCATCGCGGGGTTCCTCATCGGCATGGTGTTGTCCTTCTACGCGAACTTGCCCACCGGCGCCAGCATCGTGTGCGTGGATCTGGTGATGCTGGGCGCGGCGCTGGGAATCGACCGGCTGAAAAAGGCGTGAAGGCGCGGATGAAGCGAAGAAGACGATGACGAATAGACGAAGCCCGGCAGGGGACGCTCCCCGGCCGGGCTTGTATTATGATTACTGTTTTATCCATTCGAGAACCTGATTGACGCTCAAATCCATATTATCCGCGATGGTTTCCGGTGATTCACCCCGCTCAAACATGCGCAGCACGCGGCGGCGGTCGCGCTCAGCGGCGGCCTGCTGCGCTTCCTCCCGGCCTTCTTCCTTCATCCGGTTTCCGTATCGCTTCATGGCGAATTCCTGTTCGAACAACATGACCATGCTGTCGACGACCTCCTTTTCATGGGCCTGCAGGTAGTCCCTGAGTGCCCCACGGTCCTTGCAGATCCGAATCGTCTCTTCCACCGCCCTGCGGTCATAGCCGTATTTGCGAATCTGCTGGTCAAATACGTGTGTGTAGATGATATACTGCCCGATGATGTCCTCTGTGCTCTCCGCGCTGATAACGCGGGCTTCCAGGTCGAGGGGCACGGCGCTGTTGGCGAAGAAGTCCTTGCGCAGGCTGATCTGTTCGGGCGCCTTTTTATCACCCGTGTAGATCACATAGAACTCCGGCGCGGGCATGGGCAGCTTGGCTGTGGCGTGAATGTCCCAGGTCTCGTTCTCCCTGATGATGCCCATGTAGGTGTCGGTCAGGTAGAACAGGATGCGCAGCAGAATGTTGAAGGACCATGTGGACTGCGCCTCCACCAGCACCAGCAGCCTGTCGCGCACGGTGAAGCCCAGGTCGTTGTAGGGCTTGTCGACGATCACGTGGCTGATGGTGATGTTGGAAATGTCGTCCTCCGTGATGTCGGTCATTTCGGGATGCAGCGCGTTGAACAGCTCGAGACAGTATTTTTTCTGATTGAACATGTCGACGAACACGTGATCCTTTGCCTGTCGGCTCGGTTTTTGCTCCATGTTTATCGCCTGCCTTTCCCCTCGTGATCCCGCCAGCTTTAGTTTACTATACGGAGCCGCCTTCGTCAATGAAACTTTTTTGCCGTGAATAGAAAGAATTGACAGAAAAACAGGGAAACGAATGGGAGCGCCCCCCTGTTTTTCTGTCAGTTTTTCAGGCTGTTGATGGGCGCGGGGATCCTTCCGCCCCGGGCGATGAAGTCGGCGGCGGATTCCGGATGCACCGGGATGATGGGGGCGCGGCCCAGCAGGCCACCGAACTCCACCCATTCGCCCACGCCCTTGCCGGGCACGGGGATCAGGCGCACCGCCGTGGTCTTCTGGTTCACCACGCCGATGGCCGCCTCGTCCGCCAGGATGGCGGAGAGGGTGGCGGCGGGGGTGTCGCCGGGCACGGCGATCATGTCCAGACCCACGGAGCACACGCAGGTCATGGCTTCCAGCTTGTCCAGGGTGAGGGTGCCGGCTTCGGCGGCGTCGATCATGCCGATGTCCTCGCTCAGGGGGATGAACGCGCCGCTGAGGCCTCCCACCGAGGAGGACGCCATCACGCCGCCCTTTTTCACGGCGTCATTGAGCATCATCAGCGCGGCGGTGGTGCCGTGCTGGCCGCAGCGCGTGAGGCCCATTTCCTCCAGGATGTGGGCCACCGAGTCGCCCATGGCGGGGGTGGGAGCCAGAGACAGATCCACGATGCCGAAGGGGGCGTCCAGACGCTTCGAGGCCTCCAGGGCCACCAGCTGGCCCATGCGGGTGATGCGGAAGGCGGTCTTCTTGATGGTTTCGGCCACCACGTCGAAGGGCTGGCCCTTGCAGGCCTCCAGCGCCCGCTTGACCACGCCCGGTCCGCTGACGCCCACGTTGATGGCCGTGTCGCCCTCGCCCACGCCGTGGAACGCGCCGGCCATGAAGGGGTTGTCCTCCACCGCGTTGGCGAAGGCCACCAGCTTGGCGCAGCCCAGGCCGTCTCGGTGGGCGGTGAGGCGGGCAGTCTCCACCATGATCTCGCCCATCAGCTTCACGACGTCCATGTTGATGCCGGCCTTCGTACTGGCCACGTTCACCGAGGAGCACACCAGCTCCGTGCGGGAAAGCGCCTCCGGGATGGAGCGGATCAGGCGCAGGTCGTTTCGGGTGGCGCCCTTCTGCACCAGCGCGGAATAGCCGCCGATGAAGTTCACGCCGGTGGTGTTCGCCGCCCGGTCCAGCGCCAGCGCGATGTCCACCGGCTCCTCCCTTTCGCCCAGCACCAGGGATACGGGCGTCACGGAGATGCGCTTGTTCACGATGGGAATGCCGAACTCCCGCTCGATGTCCTCGCCCACGGCCACCAGCCGCTCGGCCCGGCGGGTCACCAGGTCATAGATCTTATCCGCCGCGCCGTCGCCCGCGCACTCCAGCAGCGAAATGCCCATGGTGATGGTGCGGATATCCAGCTTCTGATCCTTGATCATGCTGAGGGTGGACAGGATTTCAGATGTGTTGAGCATGCCGCTTCACCTCACAGGCGATGCATCGCGTCGAAGATCTCGCTGCGCTGCATGCGGATTTCCAGGCCCAGCTTTTCGCCCAGCGCGTTCAGCGCGCCGGTGATCTCGTCGAAGCCGCAGGTCATGCCGGAGAGATCCACCATCATGACCATGGTGAAATAGCCGGAGAGGATGGTCTGGGTGATGTCCAGGATGTTGATGTTGTAGCGATACAGGCATCCGCTGATCTCCGCGATGATGCCGGGCTTGTCCGCCCCCAGCACGGTGACGATGGCCTTCATGGTGCCGCCTCCCTCGATATGTCGTTAGATCGCGCGTCAGAGCGTCCAGCCGTCCTGCCGGTCCCGCTCCCGCAGGTAGATGGCCAGGATCGCCGCCGTGGACAGCGCGATCAGGCCCGTTTCGATGAGCGCCAGGCACAGGCCGGCGATGACGCCGCCTGTCAGCGCCGTGATGAGCGCCATGACCGCCCGGACGGCGGCCCACAGGACGAACAGCAGCCCCAGCTCCGGCAGCGAATCCGTTCGCCCGCCCCAGAGGATGGCCAATGCCCGCCTGGCCTGGGGCAGCGCCCAGAGATTGTCGATCATCAGCGCCGCCATGGCGTAGACCAGCGCGACGTGGCCGATGAACGCCTGCAGGAGCAGCGCCAGCCACACCAGCGCGCCGGCGACAAAGCCCACCGCCGCGCCCACGCCGGGGATCCAGTCGGTCAGCGTGGTTAAAAGCCCGGCGATAGAGCCCACCAGCCCGGTGAGGAGGTCCAGCGCCAGCGTCAGCGCCCAGGCGCACAGGCCGGTGGCCAGCACCCGAAGAATCCTGCTCCAGACGGCCCCCACGGCTTCGCTCACGGGGCAGGGCAGCCTTCGCCAGGCGGCGGCCAGGGTGGGCGCGGCCAGGGCGGTGAACAGCGGCGTCAGCGCCAGCGTGCCGAAGAGATTGCCCAGCCGCGAAAGCCATTCCGGCCCCAGCCGCGTCGCCAGCTCCGGCGGCAGCAGCAGCGCGGCGGCGTACAGCGCCAGGGTCAGGGGCGCGGCGGCGATCAGCGCGCCAGTATCCCGGCCCAGGGCGCGGGCCCCGGCGGTCAGGCGGGTTTTGAAGGCGCTCAGCTTCGACAAGCTCATTCCCCCTCGTCGCGTTGTTAATTTGCCATATTATACCGCAAAACAGGCGCCGTTCAAAGCAAGATGATGTAAACAAGCCGCCCGCCGCCTCACACCGGGCGGCCCCTCCGCACATATGATTTAACGGGACATCAACGCGGAACGACGCATAAACGTGATTGACGGGCCACCGTTTGGCTCGTATAATGATCCAAAATTCGCTTTCTGAACGGGCGAAGGTCATTCGCCCGATAAACGGCTGATCGGAGGACGATAGAGCATATGGGCATTAAAGTCGCGAAATTCGGAGGCTCCTCGCTGTCAGACGCGGAGCAGTTCAAAAAGGTCAAGGACATTCTCCTGTCCGATCCGGACAGGCGCTATGTGGTGCCCTCCGCGCCGGGCCGGCGCTTCAAGGACGACGACAAGGTGACGGATCTTCTGTATCGCTGCTACAAGCTGGCCCACACCGGCCAGAGCTATTCGGAGTGCTTCAGCCAGATCGTGGATCGGCTGTGCGGCATCGTGGCGGATCTGGGGCTGGATCTGGACCTGCTGCCCGACCTGCACGAGACGGAGATGGAAATCGCCCGGCAGGACAATCCGGACTACGCCGCCAGCCGGGGCGAGTATTTCAGCGGCCGCATCCTGGCCAGCTATCTGAACTGGCCCTTCATCGACGCGGCGGAGGTCATCCGTTTCGACCGGCAGGGTGGCTTCGCGCCGGAATGGACCAACGAGCAGCTGGCCGAAACCCTCAGGCAGCACGAGTACGCCGTCATTCCCGGCTTTTACGGCAGCACGCCCTCTGGCCAGGTGAAGACGTTTTCCCGGGGCGGCTCGGACATCACCGGCGCCATCGTGGCCCGGGCGGCGGGGGCGGAGCTCTACGAGAACTGGACGGACGTGTCCGGCGTGATGATGGCCGACCCGCGCATCATCGATAACCCCCGCTCCATCGACTGGCTCACCTACCGGGAGCTGCGGGAGCTGTCCTACATGGGGGCCACCGTGCTGCATGAGGACGCCATCTTCCCCGTGCGCAAGGCGGGCATCCCCACCAACATCCGCAACACCAATCATCCCGAGCATCCCGGCACCATGATTTCCATCGAGCCGGACCCGAAGAGCGAGGACCGCACCATCACCGGTATCGCGGGCCACAAGAACTTCACGCTCATCTCCATCGACAAGGCCATGATGAACAGCGAGCTGGGCTTCGGCCGCCGGGTGCTGGGGGTGCTGGAAGACCTGGGCATCTCCTTCGAGCACCTGCCCACGGGCATCGACACCATGTGCGTGGTCATCGCGGACAAGGAGCTGGAGCGCCACAAGCAGGAGATCATCGACCGCATCGAGGACCGCTGCCATCCGGACTCCATCGAGTTCAACAGCGGCATCGCCCTCATCGCCACCGTGGGCCGGGGCATGGTCAACAAGCGGGGCACCGCCTCCCGCCTGTTCCGGGCGCTGGCCGTGGCGGACATCAACGTGCGCATGATCGACCAGGGCTCCAGCGAGCTGAACATCATCGTGGGCGTGGACGGGAAGGACTTCGAGCGCGCCGTGAGCGCCATCTACTATGAATTCGTTTGAAATGTGACAATTGGGTCGCGCGAGGGGAACTTCGCGCGGCTTTTTTGCAAATGTTGGGGTTTACAGCGCCCCGCTCTGTATGGTATACTTGCGGCGGATTCATAAGACGACAATCCGGGGGAGGGCATTATCATGGCGATCAGACTGGGCATCATCGGCTTTGGCTATATGGGACACTGGCATCTGAAAAACGCGCCCCGCGTTGAGGGCGTCGAGGTGGTGGCGGCCTACGACATCAATCCCGAGAAGGTGGCCGAGGCGCGGGCAATCGGCCTGGCCGGCTTCGACACGCTGGAGGAGTTTCTGGCAAGCGACCTCTTCAACCTGGTGCTGGTGGCCACGCCCAACGACAAGCACTGCGAGCTGGTGTGCGCCGCGCTGAACGCGGGCAAAAACGTGATTTGCGAAAAGCCGGTGGCCATGTCCATGGCCGAGCTGGACCGGATGATCGACGCCGCGAAGAAAAACAACCGGCTGTTCACCGTGCACCAGAACCGCCGCTGGGACAAGGACTTCCGCATCGTGAAGGACATCTGGGACAGCGGCGAGCTGGGCCATATCTACGCCATCCACTCCCGCCTGCACGGCGCCCGGGGCGCCATGTTCGGCTGGCGCGCCGAGCCGGAGCACGGCGGCGGCATGATCTACGACTGGGGCGTGCACTTCGTGGATCAGCTGCTGTTCATGATGGGCTTCGACTGCGTGAAGAGCGTGTTCTGCAAGACGGAGAAGGTGAAGACTCCCGAGGTGGAGGACTACTTTTTCCTGCTGCTGGATCTGAAAAACGGCGCGCATGTTCAGATGGAGATCGGCACCTGGGTGCTGAAGCCCATGCCCCGCTGGCTGGTGCTGGGCGACAAGGGCACGGCCTACGTGAACGACTTCACCCGCAGCGGCGGCGTCATCTCGGTGGACGAGACCGTGGAGCCGGAGGAGATCGTGGCCATGACCACCTCAGGCCCCACCCGCACCGTCGCGCCCCGGGGCAAGAAGGAGATCGTGGAGCGGGAGCTGCCCGACCCGGTTGCCGACCTCACCGAGTACTACGCCAACCTACGCGACGCCATCGACGGCAAGGCCGAGCTCATCGTGAAGCCCGAGCAGGTGAGGGCGGTGTTCCGCGTGCTGGAGGCCGCGTTCGAGTCGGCGAAGACGGGGAAGATGATCGAGCTGTAACGGGAATAGACAAGCACCCGGATGGTTTCATTTAACGCGAACCATCCGGGCGCTTTTTTGTTATCTCATCCCTGCTTCCCCAGGCTGATGTCCTCCAGGGCGGTGGTGTGGTCGGTCACGGGCTTGTAGATCGGGCGCGGACGGCAGGCCCAGCGCACGCCGTTGGTGATGACCAGCTGCACGTTCTTGTCGTGATAGCTGGGGCAGGTCTCGTGGCCCGGCTGGAAATAGAACACCCGGCCCAGACCGCGATGCCAGCAGCACCCGCTGCGGAACACCTCGCCGCCGGGCACCCAGGTGACGAAGATCAGGTCGTCGGGCTTGGGAATGTCGAAGTGCTCGCCGTAGGTTTCCTCGATGGGCAGGTCGAAGTGATCCTCCAGCCCCTGCACGATGGGATGGGCCAGGTCCATGACCCAGAAGCGCGCCATCTCGCCGTCCTCCCGCCAGCGCAGCTTGTGGGTGTTGGTGCCCATGAGCTTGCGGAAGATCTTGGAGGCGTGGCCGGAATGCAGCACCACCAGGCCCATGCCCTCCATCACCCGGTCGTACACCCGCTCCACGATCTCGTCGCTGACCTCGTGATGCGCCATGTGGCCCCACCAGATCAGCACGTCGGTCTTGTCCAGCACCTCCTGGGTGAGGCCGTGCTCCGGCTCGTCCAGCGTGGCGGTGCGCACCTCCATGTCGGGCTGCTGGCGCAGGAATTCGGCGATGGTCTCGTGCATGCCCTTCGGATAGATGGCGGCGACCTTCGCGCTGCTCTTTTCATGGCGATATTCATTCCACACGGTAACGTGAATCATCGGTATCCCCTCCCACTGGTTGTGTTTTTCATGGCGGTATCGTTTGAACCGACACCAAGAGTTTACCATGTTTCCCCGCTTTGCGCAATACCGATTTTACATGGCCCGGGCTTCCGGCTTCGCCATGCCCGCCCGGGGAATGGTCACGATGACCTCCACGTCCCTTTCGTGCTCTACCACCCGGCTGGTCACCTCGGCGTTGCTGCGCTGCAGGGCGCGAACGGTGGCGTTCACCGCGTTCACAAACAGCCGGTGATCGCGGCACACGTTTTTGACCGCCGGGGCTTTCAGGGGCTCGGTGAGCATCCGCGCCACCAGCGCCTCCAGCTGGCGCACGCTCAGCCGGTCGTCCGCCGCCTGCCGGGCCGCCGCCAGCTGCCGGGCTTCGCCGGTGAGCCGCAGGAGCGCCCGGGCGTGCCGCTCGCTGAGCCCGGCCCGCTGCAGCGCCTCCCGCACGGCGGGGGACAGCTTCAACAGCCGCAGCTTGTTGGCCACGGCGGAGGGGCTCTTGAGCAGCCGCTCGGCCAGTTCCTCCTGGCGGAGGTGATGCTCGTCCATCCAGGCGCGGTAGGCCTCGGCCTCCTCGAAATAGCCCAGGGGCTCCCGGTGCAGGTTTTCCACGAGGGCCAGAAGCGCCGTGTCCTGGCCCGTGTCCGGCAGGATCAGCGCGTCGCAGGCGGCGCAGCCCAGCCGCTGCAGCGCCCGCAGCCGCCGCTCACCGGCGACCAGCTCGAACCGGCTCCCCGTCCGCTTCACGATGAGGGGCGACAGCAGCCCGTAGCGCCGGATGGACTCCGCCAGCGCGTCGATGGATTCCGCCGGGAAGCGGCGCCGGGGCTGACGGGGGTTGGGGTCTATGTCGCTCAGTCGGACGCGGACCAGCTGCTGCTCGCCCCTCAGCCGCCTCATCAGGGGCATGTCCACCCGGTCGGCCATTGAAATCGCCTCCTGCAAACGCAATGTCTGTATAGGAGTATATTCAAGGGCCGCCCCATGTTGCGCGCTCGACCGAAATTTCGCTTTGTCGGCGGGGTGACAGGCCGTGATGGGCGTCACCGCAGGTCCGCCGCGGCCGCCGACTCCGCCGCCCAGGCCAGCAGCTCTTTGTCGATGTCCTCCTCCCGGCCGATCAGAACGTGGTGCGTCCATCGGCTGGGCCGGGCCTCGGCGGCCGCGTCCACGCGGGGAGAGTCCAGGCGGTATCTCAGGCCGAAGGTCAGCGTGATAAACGCCGCGGGCCGCTCCCTGGCCGGGCGCACCGGCAGGAAGGACACCGCGGCGTACATGTGCCTGTTGAAGAAGGAGATCTGGGTCTTTTTGACCTCGATCCGCGCCGCGCCGATGGAGGAGAGCAAGGCCCTGCGCAGGCGCCGGTACAGCGCCAGGGCTTCCGGCCTGCCCTCGAAAAAGACGAGCTCCTCCAGGCTCAGTGGCTCCTGCCCGTTCACAGCCCCAGCCCCTTGCTCAGGGTGACGATGAAGTCCTGCACGTTGGTCACGATGCCCTTGGCGGACAGGCTCCCCCGGTCGCTGAGCTTGTTCACGGTGAATTCGGAGATGTCCACGCAGTAGAAGTACACCTGCCGCACCGTGCCGTCCTTGAGGACGCGATAGGAGGGCGTCATGTTGCCCACGGCGATGGAGTGCAGCGTGGTGGCCATGCACAGCACGGTGGTGGCTTCGCGAATCTCATCGCGCATGCGGTCCTGAGCCTCGTACACGTTGCCGAACACCGGCGGCAGAGGGCCGTCGTCCCGGATGGAGCCGGCCAGCACATAGGGAATGTGGTGCTTCTCGCAGCTGTAGATGATGCCGTCCGAGATGCCCTCAGCCTGGATGAACTGGGAAATGCCGCCGTGATACTTCACCTGATTGATGGTATCCAGGTGGTTGTAATGGCCGTTGGGCTGGCTCCTTTGGGTGTAGATGTTCTGGCCCAGGGCGGTCTTGAGGTAGGCCGCCTCCAGGTCGTGGGTGGCCAGGGCGTTGCCGGCCAGCACCGCGTGGACATAGCCGTTTTCCACCAGCCGGGCAAAGGCGGCCCGGGCGTCGTAGTCGAAGGCGAAGGCCGGACCCATGACCCACACGATCTTGCCGTGGTCGCGGTCGTGCCGGAGCACCTCGTAGAGCTCGTCGTAGTCCCGGGAAAAGGCGGTCTCCCGGGATCGGTTCTGGCGGAAGGCGAATACGTCCCGGGTCTCGGTGGGCTCGCGGAAGCCGTCCGGATGCACGTAGATGCCCTCCTCGCAGCGCTCCGTGCGGCCGACGACCACCAGATCGCCCTTTTTCAGCAGCCGGAATTCCCGCACATGGATCCTGCCGCCCTCATACACGGCCACGCAGTCCATGCGGCTCTCCTCGGCCAGCAGCCAGCGCCCGCCGATCTTGAAGTATTCCGGGAAGATGCTCATGGCGTGATAGCCCATGGGGGCGACGCCGTCCCGGGGCGCTTCGCCCAGCGCGGCGTTCGGGGCGGCCGTGAAGATGTCCTTTGTGAAATCCGGCGCGATATAGGGTCTCAACTGCAGGCTCATGCGTATTCTCCTCGTCTTTCGTCTATTGAATGATGCCGCCGCCCAGGCACTCCTGGCCCAGATACAGCACGGCGGACTGCCCCGGCGTGATGGCCCGCTGGGGCTGATCGAATTCGATGTCCATCAGCCCGTCCGCCCGCAGCCGCGCGGACACGTCCTGCAGGGGCTGCCGGTGGCGGAAGCGGGCCTGGCAGACCAGCGCCTCGCCGGGCTTCACCGGCGGCTTGCCGGAAATCCAGGTGAGGTCTTCGATGACGGTGCGCTGGGAATACAGCAGCGGCGAGTCGTCGCCCTGCTCCACCAGCAGCACGTTGTTCTTCAGATCCTTGCCCACCACGAACCAGCGCCGGCCGTCGCCGCCGCCGCCGATGCCCAGGCCCCGGCGCTGGCCCAGGGTGTAGTACATCAGCCCGTCGTGGCGGCCCACCAGCCTGCCCTCCGGCGTGCGCATGTCGCCGGGCTGGGCGGGCAGGTATTCGGAGAGGAAGCGCTTGAAATTCCGCTCGCCGATGAAGCACACGCCGGTGGAGTCCTTCTTCTCCGACACCGGGATGCCCGCCTCCCGGGCGATGTCGCGAATCTGCGCCTTGGTGAGGTGGCCCACCGGGAACAGCGCGTGGGAGAGGGCCTCCTGGCCGATCATGTAGAGGAAGTAGGTCTGATCCTTGTTTTCATCCGCCGCCCGCAGCAGCCGCCAGCTGTCGCCGTCGCCGCCGCCCAGCCGGGCGAAGTGGCCCGTGGCCAGCTTTTCCGCGCCCAGCTGCAGCGCAAATTTCAGAAACACGTCCCACTTGATTTCCCGGTTGCACAGCACGTCCGGATTGGGCGTGCGGCCCCGCCGGTATTCCTCCAGGAAATGATTGAACACCCGCTCCCGGTATTCCCGGGCGAAGTTCACCGAGTAATAGGGGATGCCGATGTGATCGCACACCCGGCGCACGTCGGCGAAGTCCCGCTCGGAGGTGCACACCCCGGCCTCGTCCTTTTCCTCCCAGTTGTTCATAAACACGCCGATGACGTCGTGTCCCTGCCGCTTGAGCAGCAGCGCCGTCACCGACGAATCCACGCCGCCGGACATGCCGACCACGATCTGCGCCATGCTTGTCACCCGCCGGGATTGATCCGGCTTTCCTTTCTTTCACGCGAAGGCCTGCCCGGCGATGTGGTTGGCCGGGCAGGCTGATTGTATGATGTCTCTTACCAAAGGTCATAGCCGGCGGGCTTCATGGGCGGGTTGGTCTCGTCGATGACCACGCGCATGGTCTGCCATTCCACGCTGTCGCCCCGGATCTCCGTCCATTCGGGCCGCGCGCCGTAGAGAGTCTCGTCCCAGTTGTCCAGCAGCCACAGCTTCAGCTCCGTCACGGCCTCGGCCAGGGATTCGTCATAGCGGCCGCTCATGTCCGCGTCGGCGTCCAGCCAGCCCAGCTCAAGCAGCTTCTGCTTGAAGGCGATCACGTCCTCCTCCGTGGATTCCTCGTTCAGCACGATGTCCTCCGGCAGCGGTTCGGGGGTGCCCATGGGCTCGGGCGTGGGCTCCTCGGTGGGTTCGGGCGTGGGCTCCTCCATGGATTCCGGCGTGGGTTCCTCGGAGGGCTCGGGCGTGGGCTCCATGGTGGGCGTGGGCCTGGGCTCTTCGGTGAGCTCCGGTGTGGGCTCCAAAGTGGGCTCGGGCGTGGGCTCCACGGTGGGCTCCATGGTGGGCGCTTCGGTGAGCGCGGGAGCGGGGGTTTCCGTGGGCTCGGGTTCGTCGGTGGGCTGGGCCTCCGGCGCGTCGGTGGGCGCGTCGGCGGTCTCGCCGTCCTCGCCCGTCCCGTCCTCGCTCCGGGTGTCATCCGGGCTGTCCGTGGCCGCGACGGCCGCGCTCAGGGTGGGCGCGCGGTCGGGATCGGGATTGCGCTCCACGTTGTAGTCGTTGTTGATGTAGTTCAGCGTGGCGCTGCCGGCGATGCCGCTGGTGTCCAGCGCCAGCTTGTGGCGGGTGTTCAGGCGGATCTGCAGCATGGACACCGCCTGGCGGGTGGTGTCGTCGTAGACGCCGTTGGGCGTGCCCTTGAGCCAGCCCAGCTCCACCAGCCGGCCCTGCAGCCACAGGATCGCCTCCGCGTCCGAGGTCTCGTCGATGGTCTCGGAGTAGATGACGGTGGGCGCGGGGGTGGCGGTGGCCTGAGGCTCGGGGGTGTATTCGATCACGGCGGGGCGGCTGGGCGCGTTGGTCCAGCGCAGCCAGGCCATGGTCACGTCGTCCGGATAGCCGTCCGTGGGCAGCACCACGTCCGGGTTGATGCTGTTCAGATAGCGCTGGAAGTCGCTCAGCGCCAGCAGTGTGGCGTTGTCATAGACGCCGGTCTTCTGGCTGGCGTCCAGCCAGCCCAGCTCGATCAGCCGGCTCTGCACCTCGCCCGTCAGGTCGGCGGTGGGGATGTAGGGCGTGGGGGTGGGCTGGGGCGTGGGCGTGGGCTCCGGCGTGGGGGTGGGCCGGGGCGTGGGAGTGGGCTCCGGCGACGGCGTGGGCTCGGGGGTGACGGTGGGCAGGGTTTCCGGCAGCGGCTGCGCGCCGGCCCGGTCCGGGTTCCAGGGCGCGTCGTCCCGGTTCAGCCAGCCCACGGTGACCACGCCGGCGTAGCCGTCCACGTCCATGGAGCGGTCATAGCGGTCGTGCACCAGCTGCTGGAAGGCGCGCACCGCCTTCTTGGTCTGGTCGCCGTAGTAGCCGGTGGGCTGGTCGATGTCCAGCCATCCCAGCTCCATCAGCCGGGCCTGCAGCGCCCGCACCTTGGCCTCGGGGGTGTTCTTGTCCACCAGCACCGGCTCCAGCGTCACGCGGGGCGTGGCGGTGGGGGCCCAGGGATCGGGAGTGGTCCAGGCGGCCGGCTCGGCGGTGGCGGCCTGCTCGGGCAGGGGCGTGCGGCGCAGCCAGTCGGGCTCGTAATCGTCCGGGATGGGCGTGCTGGTGGTCACATACAGGTTGTCGCCGCCCTGCTGATACTGCCAGCCCTGGGTGGGGGCCACGATGTTGCCGAAGGCGTCCGTGGCGGAGATGGTGGGCACCGGCGTCTGGGTGGGCGCGGACCAGGCGTCCAGCGGAGAGTCGGGGCTCTGGGGCTGGCTGGTGGTGTCCTGGCCGCCCCGGGTCACGAAGAAGATGATGGAGGCCACCAGCAGCAGCACGATCAAGAGGCCCACGAACACCGCAGCGGCGTTCTTGCGCAGCTTCCCGGCCAGGCCGTCGAAGAAGCCCGCGCCGTCCTCCTCCTCGTCCTCGTCGTCCTCCGGCTCGTCCTCGTCGCCCTCCCGGATGGGGCGGTCGGCGTCGCGCTTTTTCTTTTCGTCCCGGCTCTCGGCCCCGGCGGCGTCGCCCTCGGCCGCGCCCTTGCGGCGGCGCAGCACCACGTAGAGCGTGCCGTTTTCCTCGAAGCAGGGCATGGCCTTGTCCGGGTCGTCTTTGGACTCCGCCCTGGCCCGGGTTTCCGCCAGGCCCTCGGCGAACTCCGCCTCCATGCCGGGCAGCGGGCGCAGCTCGTTTTCGTTGTTCTCGCGGTAGGCCACGCTTCGGGGCATGTATTCGCGGATGCGCATGGTGCGCTCCCGCCGCAGGTCGTAGACGATATACACGATGCCGGAGGCGTCCTGTCCCACCGCGCGGCCCACGAGGAACCGCCCGCCGATGACCTCGCCGGGCGTCAGGTGATTTTTGAGCAGCGGCGCGTTGGCGTCCTTGCCGCAATGGGGGCAGACGTCGTGGCCGCCGTTGTCTTCCATGCAGAACATACACAGCTTGCCGGTATCCATGTTGAATCCTCCTGTCAGCCCGCCAGCACGCCGGTCAGCAGGCGGCGGGTGTCGGCCTCCACGGCCTCGATGGGGCGGTCGCCGTTGATCACGGCGATGCGCTCCGGGTTATCCCTGGCCAGGCGCAGATAAGCGCCGTATACCCTGTCGGTAAATTCTTTCTTTTCGAGCTCCATCCGGTCCGGCTGGCTGACAGCCAGTCGGCGGCTCATGGCCTTGTCCGGGCTCAGGTCGTAGAACAGCGTCCGGTCGGGCTTCAGGCCCTTCAGCGCCGGCTCGTTCACCGAGCGCACCAGCGCCTCGCCCAGTCGCCGTCCCCCGGCCTGATAGGCCAGGCTGGAATCCAGGAAGCGGTCGCACAGCACCACCGCGCCGCGTTCCAGCGCCGGGCGGATCACCTGGGCCACGTGCTGCGCCCGGGAGGCGGCGTACAGCAGCGCTTCGCATTCCGCCGTCATGCCGGCGGAGCCCACGTCCAGGATGATGTCCCGGATGCGCTCCGAGATGGGGCAGCCGCCCGGCTCCCGGGTGGCGATGACCTCGTAGCCGCAGCGCCTGAGCCAGTCCACGGCCCGCTTCATCTGGGTGGTTTTGCCGCAGCCGTCCGAGCCTTCGAAGGTGACGAACGCGCCCACGGCGGCGGGGGAGCCGTCCAGCAGGTATTCGGTGAGCGCCGCCACGTCCTCCGCGACGAAGGCCGCGCCCGCGCTTGTCAGCTCCTCCCGGGAGCCGTAGCCGTACAGCGCGCCCACGCCGTCGATGCCGTTGGCCAGGGCGCCTTCCATGTCGCCGGCCCGGTCGCCGATCATGCAGGCCTTTTCAAAGCGCTCCGGCAGCGCCCGACGCACCAGGGCGGGCTTGTCGGCGTGGTGATCGGAGAGGGAAATGGCCTCCAGCCGGTCGATGAAGGGCGCGAGGCCGAAATAGTCGATGATGCGCCGGGAGAAATCCAGGGGCTTTCCGGTGGCCACCGCCACATACGCCCCGTTTTTCTTCAGCGAGCGCAAAAGAGGCGCAATGCCCGGATAGACCGAGTTTTCCTGCCAGCCCACGCTGGAGAAGCGCTCCCGATAGAGGGCCACCGCCCTTTCCGCCTCGGCCTCGTCCATGCCGGCGATGGTCCGGAAGGACTCCATCAGCGGCGGGCCGATGAAGCGGCGCAGCGTCGCCTGCTCCGGCACCGGGCGATTCATTTTCTCCAACGCATATTGGACGGATTTCGTGATGCCAGGTTCCGATTCCGTCAGCGTTCCGTCCAGATCAAACACACAAACGTCGTATCTCACAGCTCTATCCTCCGCGCGCGGGCGCTGATATTTATCTCTATTCTATCATATTCTACTCACGCCGCCGGTTTTTTTCAAGCGCGGCCATATGAATAATCCGCAAACTTCGCTTGCCCAATTTGGACCTGCCTGGGCAAAGTGATGGAGAAAAACGGTTTATTATGCGTCTGATGAATTATTAACTATGTAAAATTGCAGATTTTGGCATGGTTTTGCCTCATTTTGCTTGATTTTGATTTGTTTTTAGGGTATAATATGCCTCAATTATCATATGTTTGCATTTGATATTCATTGCGGAGGAGGTTTTGACATGGAACGCGTTTATAATTTTGCGGCGGGCCCGGCGGCGATGCCCCTGGAGGCCCTGGAAACGGCCGCCCGGGAAATGACCTGCTATGGAGACACGGGCATGTCCGTGATGGAAATGAGCCATCGCTCGAAGATGTATCTGGCCATTTATGAGGAAACGGTGGCGCTGGTGAAGGAGCTCATGCGCGTGCCGGACAATTACTCCATCCTGCTGCTGCAGGGCGGCGCGACCCAGCAGTTCGCCGCCATCCCCATGAACCTGATGACCGGCTCCGGCCGCGCGGACTACATCGACAGCGGCAACTTCGCCCACGGCGCGCTGGTGGAGGCGGGCAAATACGGCAAGGTGAACGTGGTGGCCTCCTCCCGGGAGGAGAACTACCGCTTCATCCCCGCCTGGGACAAGGCGAAATTCGACCCGGAGGCGGATTACTTCTACATCACCACCAACAACACCATCTTCGGCACCCGCTACACGGCGCTGCCGGACACGGGCAGCGTGCCGCTGGTGGCGGATATGTCCTCCAACATCCTGTCCGAGCCCTACGACGTGACCAAATTCGGCGTGATCTACGCTGGCGCCCAGAAGAACATCGGCCCGGCGGGCCTGACGCTGGTGATCGTGAGAAACGACCTGCTGGGCCGCTGCATGCCCATCACCCCCAAGATCATGGACTGGCAGAAGCAGGCGGAGAACGGCTCCATGATCAACACCCCGCCCACCTACGCCATCTACATGGCGGGCCTGTGCCTCAAGTGGCTGAAGAAGCAGGGCGGCGCCGAGGGCATCGAGCGGGTGAACATCGAGAAGGCGAAGCTGCTCTACGACACCATCGACAACAGCCGCCTGTTCAAGGGCACGGCCGATCCCGCCTTCCGCTCCCGCATGAACGTGACCTTCGTCACCGATTCGCCGGAGCGGGACGCCGAGTTCGTGAAGCAGGCCGCGGCGAAGGGCCTGGTCAATCTGAAGGGCCATCGCCTGGTGGGCGGCATTCGCGCCAGCATCTACAACTCCATGCCCATGGAGGGCGTGAAGGCGCTGGTTGAATTCATGAAGGAGTTTGAGAGCCATGTTTAATATCAAAACGCTGAACAGCATTTCCCCGGTGTATCAGAACGTGCTGGCCGACAGCGAATTCGCCGTGGGCAAGGACATCGAGAATCCGGACGCCATCATCGTGCGCAGTGCCGACATGCACGAGATGACGCCTGCCGACGCGCTGCTGGCCGTGGGCCGCGCCGGCGCGGGCTACAACAACATCCCCGTGGCCGAGTTCGGCAAGAAGGGCATCGTGGTGTTCAACACCCCCGGCGCCAACGCCAACGCCGTGAAGGAGCTGTCCATCGCCGCGCTGCTGCTGGCCTCCCGCGACATCGTGGGCGGCATCGAGTGGGCGAAGACCCTGAAGGGCAAGGGCGCGGAGGTCGGCAAGCTGGTGGAAAAGGGCAAGAGCCAGTTCGTGGGGCCGGAGCTGATGGGCAAGACCATCGGCGTCATCGGCCTGGGCGGCGTGGGCGGCCTGGTGGCCAACGCGGCGGCTGACCTGAAGATGCGCGTGCTGGGCTACGACCCGTACATCTCCGTTGAGAACGCCTGGAAGCTGTCCCGCAAGATCGTTCACATGACCAGCCAGGACGAGATGCTGCCCCAGTGCGACTATCTGTCCATCCACGTGCCGCTGATGGACGCCACCCGGGGCTCCTTCAACGCGGCGCTGTTCGCCAAGATGAAGAAGGGCGCGGCCCTCATCAATCTGGCCCGGGGCGAGCTGGTGAACAACGCCGACCTGCTGGCGGCGCTGGAGAGCGGCCAGCTTCGCCGCTACGTGACCGATTTCCCGGCGGATGAGGTCATCGGCGCGCCGGGCGTGGTGGCCATTCCACATCTGGGCGCCTCCACGCCGGAGAGCGAGGACAACTGCGTGGACATGGTGAGCCGCCAGCTGGAGGACTATCTCAAGTTCGGCTCCATCGTGAACTCGGTGAACTATCCCGCCTGCCCGCTGAGCGGTTCGTTCAAGTATCGCCTGGCCGTGCTGCACGCCAACGTGCCCAACACGCTGGGCCCCATCACCTCCCAGGTGGCCGCCCAAGGCGTCAACATCGACAACATGGTGAACAAGTCCCGGGGCGAATTCGCCTACACCGTGCTGGATCTGGACGAGCCGGCCTCCCAGGAGACCATCGACCGCATCGCGGCGCTGGATTTCATCTATCGCGTGCGCTATTTCTGCTGATTCATTACACAAAGAGAAGGGCCGTCTCGCTGCGAGGCGGCCCTTTCGCGTCGGCATTTGCGCAATCTCCCGCTCTGTGTTATACTGTATCCATCAATCGGCAAATGGGAGGCACGCGCATGCAGTGGGATATCGCGCTGGAATTGGGGGAAAATACGGTTCGGCTGGCCACCCGGGAAAACGGCCTGGCGTTTACCGCGCCGTCGCTGGGCGCCATGCAGAATGATCGGCTCATCGCCATCGGCGAGGACGCCCAGGAGATGCTGGGGCGCGCGCCCGCCGGGGTCCGCGTGGTGCGCCCGCTGGAAAACGGCCGGATCAGCGAGCCGAAGCTGGCCGCCCAGTGGCTCACGCGGCTGCTGGAGCCCTTTACCTCCGGCACGAAGCTGGCGCGGCCCTCGGTGGTGTTTCTGGAGAACGGCTTCACCCGGCAGAGCGAGCGGGAGCTGCTGGCGAACACCGCGCTGGAGCTGGGCGCGGGGCAGTGCGGCGTCCTGTACTCGGACATTGCCGCCGCCGTGGGCGCGGGCATGGATATCCGCCGGGGCGACGGCTTCGCCCTGGCCGACGTGGGGGCGGGCCGCATGAGCGTGAGCCTGATCTCCTACGGCCGCGTGGCCCGCGCGCGCCATATTCCCTACGGCATGAACCGGGTGGACGAGGACATCGCCCGCCTGGTGCGCGCCCGGGCGTCGCTGTCCATCGGGCCCCGCACGGCGGAGGACGTGAAGCTGGTGCTGGCCTCGGCGCTGCCCGCCCGGGAGGTGACCACCACGGCCGTGGGCCTGGACATGGCCACCGGCTTTCCCGGGGAGCGGGAAATCAGCGCCATTCTGGTGCGGGAGGCGGTGGAGCCCATCGTGGACGCCCTGGCTCTGGCCGTTCAGGAGACCGTGCAGGACGCGCCGGACGAGCTCTCCGCCGACCTGCTGAAGAGCGGCCTGATCCTCACCGGCGGCGGGGCGCTGCTCTCCGGGCTGGACAAGGTGCTGGCCAGCCGCTGCGGCCTGGCCTGTCACATCCCGGAAACCCCGGGCCTGTGCACCGGCAAGGGCATGGCCCGGGTGCTGCAGGACGCCGTGCTCTCCGACATGGCGGTGAAGGCGCTGTAGGGTCAGCGGGGCGGCTCGGCGAAGATTTCGGGCACGCGGCAGGTCTGGCGCATGCTGACGATCTCGCCGTCGGCGTAGAGCACGTGATCCCACAGGGCGATGCCGGTGCTCCTGAGGTAATTGGCGAAGATCCGGGTGGAGCGGATATCCGCGCTGGAGAACCTGGCCTGTCCGCCCGGATGGTTGTGCGTGAAGATCACCGACGCCGCGTCGGAGCGCATGACGCAGCTCAGCAGGGTGCGGGGCAGCAGCGGGATCTCCCGCATGGTGCCCTCGCTCACCGTCCGCGCGTCCATGAGCCGGCCCTTCCTGTCCAGGCTGATGACGATGAACCGCTCGTTGCACGCGCCGATGAACAGCGCGCGGACGTATTCGCGCAGCGTCCGGGGGTCGCTCAGATCCGGCGAGGAATCCAGCTCCGCCAGAGCGCATCGCTGGGCCACGGGATGGACCGCCAGGAGCAGCGCCGCCTGGGCTTCGGACAGGCCGAGCCGGGTCAGGGCGGCCTTGTCGCTGCCCAACACGTGCTTGAGCGAGCCGAAATGCCGGATGAGCCGATGGGCCATTTCCTCGCCCTGCCGGCCGTAGGACGTGGCGTAGAGCAGGTTGGCGAGCAGATCCTGTTCGTTCAAGGCGGTTTCCTCCCTTTGGGCAGTGGATGCCTTTTCTTTTCGCCCTGAAGGGGCGGTTTTCCTGCGGATCGATCAAAAAAATGGGGAAGGGGGCGCCGCCGGTGAGCGTCATCGTGTTCGACACGGAGACCACCGCGCCGGAGCCGGGGCAGATCTGCCAATTGGCCTGGCTCACAATTGACGGCGCGGGCGTGAGGGGCCAGAACCTGTATTTCAGCGTGGACGCCATGACGCCCCGCTCCTTCGGCGTGCATGGGCTGAGCCTGGAGCGTCTGGCCGCGCTGTCCGGCGGCCGGCGGTTTGAAGACGAGGCGGCGCGCGTCCTGGCGGAATTCGCCGGGGCGGACTGGCTGGTGGGCCACAGCGTGGCGGTGGACATGCGCTTTCTCGGCGCGGAGCTTTCCCGCTGCGGGCTGGAGCCGGGGGCCATGAAGGCCTTCTGCACCCGGGATTTCTTCGTGCGCATGCGGCGGGCGAAATACGGCGCGCGGGTGGGCTGGCCCAGCCTCAGTCGGCTGGCCGAATGGTACGGCGTTTCGCCGGAGGAGGTGGCCGCGCGGTGCGGCGAGTGGTTTTCCGGCGGCGCGGCGGCCCATGACGCGCGATACGACGCCGCGGCCACCTGGCTGTGCCTGCGGGCGGCGGCGGCCCGGGGCGAGCTGGACGGCTTCTGCGACGAGGCGCTTCTGCATAGCGCGCTGGCCGGGCGGGCAGACTGAGGGCGGAGGTGCAGGCCATGATTCAGAGGGAAATATCGCTGGACTGCGGCGCCCGGCAGCTGATGAAGGCCCGGGACGCCGTGAACGCATTGACCGGCGTGATCGGCGCGGAGGTGGTGACCGGCCGCAGCGCCATTCGCGTGTGGCAGGGCGAGGAGCTGACCGACGAGTCGCTGGGCGCGGCGGTGCGGGGCAGCGGCGTGCGGGCCTTTCACATTCGATAAAACAAAAAACGCGGCGCTCCTCATGACGAGGGGCGTCGCGTTTTCGCTTGGGTCAATCAGGCTTCGGGAGCCTCGGGGATGGCGAACTCGTCTTCTTCGACGGTCTCCAGGGCGTCGTCAGCCAGGGCTTCCTTGATGCTCAGGCTGATGCGCTTGGCCTCGGTGTCCACGCTCAGGATCTTCACGCGGATCTCGTCGCCCACGTTCACGGCGTCCTCAACCTTCTCGATGCGGGTGGGAGCGCACTGGGAGATGTGGACCATGCCGTCCAGGCCGGGCTCAAGCTCCACGAACGCGCCGTAGGGCACGATGCGGACGACCTTGCCGGGAACGATGGTGCCGGGGATGTACTTCTCGCCGGCGATGTCCCACAGCTTGGGCTGGGTGGCCTTGTAGCTCAGGGAGATGCGATCGCGCTCCTTGTCGAGCTTGATGATCTTCACGTCGATCTCCTGGCCCACGGAAACGACCTCGGAGGGATGGCCGACGCGCTTCCAGGCCAGATCGGACACGTGAACCAGACCGTCCACGCCGCCGATGTCCACGAAGGCGCCGAAGGTGGTCAGCCTGCGGACGATGCCCTTCACGACCTCGCCCTCAACCAGCTTCTCCCAGGCCTCGGCCTTCTTGGCCTCTTCCTCGGCCTGCAGAACGGCCTTGCGGGAAGCCACAACGCGCTTCTTGCTCTTGTCGATCTCGATGATCTTCAGATCCATTTCCTGCCCCACGAACTCGTCGATCTTCTCGACATAGCGCAGGGACAGCAGGGAGGCCGGGATAAACGCGCGAATGCCCATGACATCGGCAATCAGGCCGCCCTTTACGGATTCTTTTCCGACGCCCTTGACGATCTCGCCGGCGTCATAAGCTGCGACGATGGCATCCCACACCTTGCGGTTGACAATGTTGCGCTGGCTCAGCAGCACATTGCCCTCGCCATCGTTGACCTTGACGACCTCAACTTCGATTTCGTCATCGATCTTGACATCGGGCGTGGACAGGTCGGACTTCTTGACCAGGCCGTCCGCCTTGTAGCCCACATTCACGCAAACCTCGTCCTCGGTGATCTGCACGACCTTGCCGGTGACGGTCTGACCCGGACGGAGCTGGACAAGCGTCTTTTCATACTCAGCCGCGAAATCGGGCTCAGCCACGGTCTCCTGAAGTTCTTCCTGTTCCTGATTCTTGATGTCGTTCATTCGTGCAACAACCTCCTTAAATGTACCATCCGGCGTGGAAGCGCCGGCTGTAATACCGATGTGATCGCGGGGATTGATTTGTATGTTTTCGATTTCCCGCGCGGTTTCCGCCAGGTATGTCCGGGGGCAGATGGCCCGGCACAGCTCGTACAGCCTCCGCGTGTTTGAGCTGTTTCTTCCGCCGATCACCAGCATCACGTCCACCTGGCGGGCGATTTCAATCGCCTCTTTCTGGCGGACCGGCGTGGTCTGGCAGATGGTGTTTCGGATATCGAGCTCCAGGCCCCGGCTTTTCAGCGCCGCACAGACCCGGTCGAACCGCTCCTGTGTGATGGTCGTCTGGGCTACCACCAGGGCCTTGCCCCCGGCGGGCACCAAAGCCGCGTCCGCCTCCGTTTCCACGGCGAGACCCCGGCCCCGGGACCAGCCCAGTATGCCCTGCACCTCCGGATGCTCCTTCGCGCCGACCACCAGCACCCGCAGGCCCGAAGCCGCCGCCTCGTCCGCCAGGGCGTGGATGCGCTTCACGAAGGGACAGGTGGCGTCCGCGATGTCCGCGCCCCGCGCCGCCAGCGCCTCGATCACCGCCCGGCCCACGCCGTGCGCCCGGATGAGCGCCGTGGCGCCCGGCGGCACCTCCTCCGGGGAGGAAACCACCCGCGCGCCCCGGGCCGCCAGCGATTCCACCATCTGCGGATTGTGGATCACCGGCCCCAGTGTGCAGACAGCCTTGCCCGATTCCAGCAGCTTTTCCGTTTCCGTTACGGCGCGCCTGACGCCAAAGCAGAATCCAACGTGTGTGGCGACGGTCAGCTTCATTCGCGCAAAGCCTTCTTACGACAGTTTCGATATTTAGATGTATTTTTCTACGTGAAGCCTTGAATTCCTGCCAAAAATTTAAGTTTACCAATGTTTAACACTGTGGCGCGATTTGGCCTCCGGTCATGGGAGGGCGGGGCGGCGCATAGGGATGGGTGAGGCGGTCTGGGCAGGCGAACCGGAGAAAACGCGGTTTGGATGGTCAAAATTTTCTTTCTGACATTTTCTCTTATGCGGTTTTTAACAGCGCTGTAAAGCAGCCTGTGGGTTCGTTATGCTATAATAGCCGGTAGTGGAAACCATGTGTATGCGGGAGGCATGCTTTCAACATGAAAAAAATCATCCTGACGGGCGGCGGCACCGCCGGCCACGTCACCCCGAATCTGGCCCTCATTCCGACGCTGCGCGCCGAAGGTTGGGAAATTCACTATATCGGCACGGAAAACGGCATCGAGCGGCGGCTCATCGAGGCGGTGGACGGCATCAGCTACCACGTGGTCAACAGCGGCAAGCTGCGCCGATATTTCGACCTGAAAAACTTCACCGATCCCTTCCGCGTGATCCAGGGCGCCTTTCAGGCCACCGCGCTGGTGAGAAAGATCAAGCCGGACATCGTGTTCTCCAAGGGCGGCTTCGTGTCCGTGCCCGTGGTGTACGGCGCGCGGATGGCGGGGGTGCCCGTGCTGCTGCACGAATCCGACATGACCCCCGGCCTGGCCAACAAGATCTCCGCGCCCTTCGCCAAGGCGCTGTGCTGCACTTTCCCGGAGGCGGCCGCAGCGGCCGGCAAAAAGGGCCGCGTCACCGGCACGCCGCTGCGGGCGGAGCTGTTCAGCGGCAGCCGCGAGAAGGGGCTCAGGCTCTTCGGGCTGGACGATCCGCGCCCGGTGCTGATGGTGGTGGGCGGCTCCAGCGGCGCCCAGGCGGTGAATAAGGCCGTGCGCCAGGCGCTGGGTCCGCTGACCGACTGCTTCCAGGTGCTGCATCTGTGCGGCAAGGGCAATCTGGACCCGGAGATGGAGGGCACGAACCGCTATCATCAGTATGAATATCTGGACGAGCAGATGAGCCACGCCTACGCCTGCGCCGACGTGCTCATTTCCCGGGCGGGCTCCAACACGCTGTGCGAGATCCTGGCGCTGCACAAGCCGGCGCTGTTGATCCCCTATCCCAAGGAGGCCAGCCGGGGCGACCAGATCCTCAACGCCCGCTCCTTCGAGCAGCGGGGCCTGGCCCGCGTGCTGATGCAGGAGGACATGACGCCGGACACCCTCTTCTCCGCCGTGGTGGACACCTACAAAAACCGGGGCCAGCTCATCGACGCCATGGAGCGGGAGCGCTCCGCCGACGGCGTGGCCAACGTGATGCAGCTGATCCATCAGTACGCGAAGAAGGATTGAGCGAAAAAACCGAATACGCGCCGGGCGGGATTGTTAAATCTCCCGCCCGGCATTGCATTATTAACGGAAAACCGTTATAATACATTATTAGCGCATCCTTGCCCTGACAAACCGATCAGGGCCGCTAAGTCCATAAGGAGGTGAAAAGCAATGAATCAATACGAAGTCATGTACGTCATCGACACCGCTCTGGAAGAGCAGGCTCGCACTGATCTGATCAATCGCTTTTCGGGTCTGGTAGAGCAGAATGGCGGTCAGGTTGACCGCGTCGATGAGTGGGGCAAGCGCCGCCTGGCGTATGCCATCAACTACAAGACGGAAGGCTACTATGTGCTGATGTACATCGCGGCCCCCGCCGAACTGCCCCGTGAGCTGGAGCGCAACTTCCAGATCAACGAGAACGTTCTCCGCTACATGGTGATCCGCTATGAAGGCGCGCTGCCGCCCAAGCGTGAGCCGCTGAAGCCCTACACGCCTCACACTGAGGCCGCGGCGCCCGCCGCTGAGGCTGAGGCTGCCCCCGCGGCTGAAGCGCCCGAAGCGCCCGCTGAGGCTGAGGCCCCCGCGGCTGAAGCGCCTGCGCAGGAGTAATCCCCCTACGCCCGATGGAAGACAGGTGAATCTGGATGAATAAGGTTATATTGATCGGCAACCTGGTGGCTGATCCCGAGCTGCGAAAGACCGCCTCCGACATTTCGGTGTGCACCTTCCGCATCGCCGTTCAGCGCCGCTTCGCCAATCAGCAGGGTGTGCGCGAGGCCGACTTCTTCAACATCGTCGCCTGGCGCCAGACCGGAGAGCTGTGCGCGAGATTCCTCTCGAAGGGCCGCAAGTGCGCCGTCGTTGGGTCTCTGCAGAACCGTTCCTATGATGCGCAGGACGGGACCAAGCGCTACATCACCGAGGTCGTGGCCGATGAGGTCGAATTCATCGGCGGCAACCCGAACGGCTCAAGTCAGTATAATCCCGGCGACGTTCCGCCGCCCCCCGAACCGTCTTCTTCCTATACGAGCAACACCGGCTTTACTCAGGTTGACGACGACGAGCTTCCTTTCTGATCGAGAGGAAATCACCATTTAGCAGAAGGAGGAGACTATCATGTCTGAAGATAGAGGCGATCGCGGCATGCGTCGTCCGCGCGGCCGCAAGCAGCGCCGCAAGGTCTGCATGTTCTGTGTTGACAAGATCCAGCATATCGACTATAAGGACATCACTCGCCTGCGCCGTTTCACCAACGAGCGCGGCAAGATCCTGCCCCGTCGCATGTCCGGCACCTGCGCCAAGCACCAGCGTCAGCTGTCTGTGGCCATCAAGCGTGCCCGCACCGTGGCTCTGATGCCCTACACCACCGATTGATTCGGATTGCAAATGAAACCGGCCTCCGCAAACGCGCGAGGGCCGGTTTTTTCTGATCTCTTTTCACGCGAACCAGTCCACCGCCAGCCGGATGATGAGGATCGCCAGCACCACCAGCATGATCTTTCGGATGAAGCCCGCGCCGCGCCGGATGGCCAGCCAGCTGCCCAGATACCCGCCCGCCAGCGAAAACGCCGCCGCCGGCAGGGCCAGGGCGAACAGCACCTTGCCTCCCGAGATGAGCGACACCAGCGCCGACACATTGCTGGCCAGGTTGATGAGCTTCGCGCTGCCGGAGGCGGTCACCATGTCCATGCCGATGAGCCAGGTGAGGCCCATGATGAGCAGCGTGCCCGTGCCGGGGCCAAAGAAGCCGTCGTAGAACCCACAGCCCAGACCCAGGGCCAGGCAGCCCCACAGCCGCGCCGCCGTGATGGGCGAGGGCTTCGCCGGCGCGTCCTTCTTGAAGATCAAAACCAGCGCCATCAGCGGAATGGCGATGATGAGGAACACCTGCACCACCGCCGGGTCGGTGCGCTTCAGCAGCTCCGCCCCCAGCCACGCCCCGGGCAGCGCTCCCGCCGCCGCGCACAGCGCCGGTTTCACCAGCAGCCGCCCGCTCTTCAAGAACCGCCCGGTGGCGATGAGCGTGCCGATGCTGGCGGACATCTTGTTGCTGCCCGCGGCCACCGCCGGCGGCAGGCCGGTGAGCAAATACGCCGGCAGGGAAATCAGCCCGCCGCCCCCGCCGATGGCGTCCACCGTGGATGCCAGGAACACCAGGGGGCACACGATCAAAAGCATTTGCCAGGTGACTTGCATGTTTTTTTCCTCATTTCCCAAAATCATCCCGGACCGCCTCGCTCGGCCGTCCGGGCTGATTGTCAATCGACACATATAAAGAACTCTGACAGCTTCGGCGGCTCCAATTTATGGCCGCCGCAGCGAATGACCTCAAAATCGCTGCTAGATCACGCAACGAAGGACTTCGAGCGCCACCATGGCGCGATGAAGTCCGTTTTCAGCCGCGTCAGCGCCTGGCCGGCCGCACTGCGGCCTCA
>CADARO010000012.1 GCA_902790345.1 uncultured Eubacteriales bacterium
CCTCCTGTCGCTCTCCTCGTTGAGGGCGTTGAGTTTCGCGGCCAGCTGGGCGGTGGCCGCGCCGGGCTCCATGCGCCACAGCCAGTTGCCGCCCACCGTGCCGGGATGGTTCATGGTGGCCTCCTCGCCCAGCCCCAGAATGTCCTGCATCGGGGCCATGGCGATGCGGGCCTTGCTCCTGAACACCGTCTCGATCAGTGCCCAGGGGATGTCGTCGATGGACTTAAAACCGATGACCTTCTGCGCCCGCGTCAGTTCTTCCTCCGAGGCCATGTCGGCCCAGGCGCGGGCGGTGTGGTTGTCGTGGGTGCCGGTGTAGTAGGCGGTGTTTTCCGTGACGTTGGCGGGCAGGTGGATGTTGGTGTCGTCGCCGCCGAAGGCGAACTGCAGCACCCGCATGCCCGGATAGCCCGTCCAGGCGATGAGGTTTCTCACCCGGTCGTTCACCTCGCCCAGGTCCTCCGCCACCACGTTGAGGCCCGGCAGCTTGCGCTTCAGGGTCCTGAACAGCGCCTTGCCGGGGCCCACCACCCACTTGCCGCCCCGGGCGTTGGGGGCGCCGTAGGGGATCGAATAGTAATTCGCGAAGCCGATGAAGTGATCCACCCGGATGATGTCGTACAGCTTCGCCATACGGGCCATGCGGCTCACCCACCAGCCGTAGCGCTGAAAGCGCTGCCGCTTCCAGCGATAGAGGGGATTGCCCCAAAGCTGGCCGTCCTCGGAGAAGTAGTCCGGCGGCACGCCCGCCACCTTCTTGGGCTTGCCGTCCCGGTTCAGCTGGAACACCTCGGGATGCAGCCAGGCGTCCGCGCTGTCCTCCGCCGCGTAGATGGGCATGTCGCCGAAGAGGGATATGCCCCGATCGTTGCAGTATTTTTTCAGCGCCGACCACTGCCGGTCGAAGATGTACTGGCACCAGATGTGGAACCGGATCTCTTCGTCCAGCTCCACCTTGTAGCGGTGCAGCGCCGCCTTCTCCCGCCGGGCGGCGGCCTTGTCCGGCCATTCGTTCCACTTCGCGCCGCCGAAGTGCTGCTTAAGGGCGGTGAACAGCGCGAAGCCCCTCACCCACCCGTTTTCCTCCTCGAAGCGCTGAATCTCCTTCCTAAGCGGCTTCTCGGAGAGGAAGAACCCGGCCCGAAGCAGCTTCATCTTATGGGCGCGGGCCTCCTCGAAATTCACCTGACTGAGGTCCTTCGGCTCATAGCGCTCCCCCGGCTTCACCTTGAGGAAGCCCTCCTCGATCAGCCGGTCGATGGAGATCAGCAGCGGATTGCCCGCGTAGACGCTGGTGGACTGATAGGGCGACTCCCCATAGCCCGTGGGGCCCATGGGCAGCACCTGCCAGATGCTCATGCCCGCGTCCCGCAGGAAATCGGCGAATTCAAACGCCTCCTTGCCCAGGCTGCCGACGCCGTCGGGACCCGGCAGGGAGGATATGTGCATCAGGATGCCGCTTTGGCGCATGGCTATAACCCCCTTACAGAATAATGAGGAATTAGGAATGAGGAATTAGGAATTGCAGTTTGCCTGAAAAGGACCGGGGAACCGGGTTATTCCACGCGCAGGATGGCGCAGGAAAGGGGCGGGAGCGCGCCGCTGTCGAAGTCCTCGGCCGACAGGCCCGCGCAACCCAGCAGGGTGGCGTTTTCCAGGCCCAGCGCGGCCAGGTTCAGGGAAATTGACTCTGCCTTCGAGGTGTTGACGAGCACGGCCACCGTCGCGCCGTCCGTCACGGTGAAGGCGCACAGAGCGTCGTTTCCACCGTCCAGCGCGGTCATTTCGCCATGAGTCAATTCCGGTGCCAGGCTTCGCAGCGCGATCAGCGCGCGATACCAGTTGAGCAGGCTTTCTTCGTCTGTCTCCTGCTCCGCCACCCCCGCCTTCAATCGCTGCTTCTGATCCGCGTCGGCGGGAGGCAGGCAGTTGGCCGCTTCGTCCTCAGCGCTCCAGAGCATGGGCAGGCGCTTGTTCTCGTCCCTGCCGGAGCCGCTCATGCCCAGCTCCTCGCCGTAGTACATGAAGGGCCGGCCGGGCATCAGCAGGTACAGCATGGCGGCGGTCTTCATGGCCGCCTCGTCCGAGCGGAGCATGCCCCGGGCCCGGGCGATATCGTGGTTGGTGAGGAAGGGCGCGTCCATGCTGTCGGGCGAAACGGCGCGAACTTGCGCGTTCCACTCCGCCATGCGCCGGGCCAGCGCCGCGCCCCGCCCGTTCAGCGCCGCCTGCACGAACAGGCCGTCCACGTCGGCGGCGGGGAAGTTGAACAGGCTGTCGATGCCGCTCTCATAGAGGCTCAGGATGGTCGGCCCGTCCGCCCAGCACTCGCCCACGATGTAGCAGTCCGGATCGTTGGCCCGCGCCGTTTCGCAAATGAAGCGCACGAACCCGGCGTTTTTGCCCGGCGCGCCGGTGTAGTAGCTGGTGGTGGCGTCCAGCCGGAAGCCGGCGACGCCGTGGGCCTGCCAGAAGGCGATGATTCGCGCGATCTCGTCGCGCACGGCCTCGTTGTCCAGGTTGAGATCCGGCATGTGATAGCCGAAGCGGCCCTCGTAGAACCAGCCCTCAGCCCCGGGCGCGTCGTGATCTCCGCCGCCCCGGGTGAAGCCGTACCAGTCGATCAGGGGGCTGTCCTCCCCCGCTCCCAGGGCGCGGCAGGCCTCGAGGAACCAGGGATGCTCCGAGCTGGTGTGATTCACCACCAGGTCCAGGATCACGCCGATGCCCCGCGCTTTGCAGGCGGCGGTCAGGCTGTCGAAGTCCTCCAGCGTGCCGAACTCAGGCGCGACGGCGCAGTAGTCCGTCACGTCGTAGTGGTGGTAGCTGGGCGAGGGATGGATGGGGGTGAGCCAGAGCATGTCAACGCCCAGGGAGGCGATGTAGTCAAGCCTTTCCTCGATGCCATTGAGGTCGCCGAGGCCGTCTCCGTCGCTGTCCGCGAAGGAGCCCACGAAGATTTCATAGGCCACGCCGGAGGCCGCGGGCGTCCCGGCGCGCGCCGCGGCGCCCGTCCCCAGCAGGAGGGCGAGCGCCAGCAGCAGGCCCGTAAAGCGCTTCATCAGCCCTTCACCGAGCCGCCGGTGATGCCTTCGACGTAGAACTTCTGCATGATGACGAACAGGATCGAGATCGGGATGGACACGATCACGCCGCCCGCGCAGAACTCGCCGAAGTAGTTGTTGCGGTTCACCTTGTCCACCATGGCGAACAGGCCCAGCGCCACGGTCTTGCCGGAGGACACGCCGCTGTTCAGCATCAGGGACGCCATCACGAAGTCCATCCAGGGGGCCAGGAAGGCGTTGATGACGGTGTACACGATGATGGGCTTGGCCAGGGGCAGGATGATCTTCCAGAACACGGTGAACTCATTGGCGCCCTCGATCCAGGCCGCCTCCCGCAGGGACTTCGAAATGGTGTCGAAGAAGCCCTTGGCGATGAGGTAGCCCATGCCGCTGCCGGCGGAATAGACGATCACCAGGCCGGTGAGGCTGTTGGTGAGGCCGAATTCCTTCAGAATGAAGTACACAGCGATCATGGACAGGAAGCCGGGGAACAGGTTCAGGATGATGGCCACGTTCATCATGGGCTTGCGGGCCTTGAAGCGCATGCAGCTCATGGCATAGGCCACCATCAGCACGAAGGCGCTGGAGATGACGCAGTTGAAGCAGCCCACGATCAGCGTGTTCATGAACCAGCGGGGAAACTGGTTCACCGAGTCGCCGCCGGGCAGCAGGATGTTTTTGAAGTGATCCAGGGTAAACGCCTGGGGGAAGAAGTGGCTCAGGTTGGGGCCCTTGTCCACGCTGAAGGCGTTCAGCACCAGCCACAGGATGGGGATCAGCCAGAAGGCGGCCAGCAGCGCCAGCACCACATGGCGGATGGTGAGTCGGACGATCTTCTTCCGGCTCGGCTTGCTTATATGCTCTGCGTGTGTCACTGGAAGCTCTCCTCCTTATCGCCCTTGATCATCTTGTTGAAGGCCAGCAGCGTGATGATGGCGCACACCACGAACACCAGAATGCCGATGACGGAGGCCATCTTGTAGTTCTGGCGATCCTGGGTCAGGCCGAACAGCCAGGTGATCAGCAGGTCTACCTCGCTGGCGTTGGCGTTGGCCATGTACTGGTTCTGTGTCACGTACACGTCGTGGCTCAGCAGGTAGATGACGGTGAAGTTGTTGATGTTGGCCACCACCTGATTCACCAGCGACGGGCCCATGACGAACAGGATGTAGGGCATGGTGATGTGCCAGAAGGACTGCCAGGCGTTGGCGCCGTCGATACGGGCCGCCTCGGTCAGGTCAGCGGGGATGTTCATCAGGATGCCGGTGGCGATCAGCATCTGATAGGGCACGCCCACCCAGATGTTGATGAGGATGATCATGGGCCGCGCCCAGGCGGGGTTGGTGAGGAAGGGGATGTAGTTGGCCGTGGGAATGGCGCCGATGCCAAACAGCCAGTCCGTGAGGCCGATGTTCTTGCAGATGGTGTTCACGATGCCCTGGTTGGCAAAGAAGTTGCGCACCAGGAGCAGGCTCACGAACTGGGGCACCGCCATGGTCACCATGAAGCAGGTGCGCCAGAAGCGCTTGCCCATGGTGTTCCTGTTGTTGATGAACATGGCCATCAGGATGCCGCCGATGAAGCAGGTGAAGGTGGCCAGCACGGACCACACCAGTGTCCAGGCCAGCACGTGGCCGAAGGAGTAGCCGAAACTGGACTCGGCGGTCATGCTGAACAGGCTCTTGAAGTTATTGAAGCCCACCCAGGTGAACAGCGCGTTGGGGGGCAGATGATCGTGGTCATAGTTGGTGAAGGCGATGAGGATCATCACCACCAGCGGGATGATGATGAACAGCACAACGCCCAGGGTGGGCAGAGACAGGAGGGTGACGTGGAAGCGCTTGTTCAGCAGGGCCTCCACATCGTCCCTGAAGGAATTGACATGCTTGCCCCGCTCCTGCGTCTGTTGCAGCTCGTAGGCCGCGCGCATGTTCTTCATCCACAGCACCACGGCCACCAGAATGACCGCCATGCTCATCACGCTGAACAGCAGGATGAGGAAGGAGTTGTCATAGTTGTTCCACACGTTTTTGCGGGTTACGGGATCGAAGGTCTTCTGGGCCACCACCGTGCCCAATGTGCCGAATTTGGACAGGTTCGGCAGGATGAAGCCGGGAATCAGATAGATGATCAGGGCTTCGAGCAGGGTCTTCAAAACGCCCTTCACGATCTGGCCCCGGGCGATGAACCCCGCGCCGCTGATCAGCGCGGAAAGGCGGGTGAAGGCGTCGCCCTTTCGGAAGGCCTCGGCGGTTCCGGCGAAGAACTCGCCCACGGAGGAGAAAGCGCGCGCCAGACCAGACCGTCTGCCCCGCGCCTGCTGGGTCATGCTCATGTTTCAGCACTCCTTGTTCTAAAAAAGCCGCCCCGCTCCCGGGTGTTAGACCGAAAAGGAACGGGGCGGCAGTCAGTCATTCACGATCGGATGAACCGATTACTGCAGGGCAGAAGCGGTGATGCCGGCGACGGTGTTGTCCAGCATGGTCTGCAGGTCGGTGCCGTCGGGGTTGTTGTTGGCGATGATCTCGCCCAGGGTCGCGGCGGGCGTCCAGTAGGGATCAGCCACGCGCTGCACCGTCGCGTAAGCGGCCTGGTTGGCCAGCGCGGCGATGGCGGGAGCGGCCTGAACGGCCTCGGACGCGGCGGCGGCCTTGTTGGCGGGGCCCTGGCCGCGGAGCTCGAAGCGGCTCAGCTGGCTCTCTTCGTTGGTCATGAAGGCGGCGAAGTCCATGGCGTCGCCCACGAACTCAGAGTGGGGGTTCACGCCGACCAGCTTGTAGCCGGCGAAGGAGGACATCTGAACCTGCTGACCAGCCACGGTGAAGGTGGGCAGCTTGACGGCGGCGTAGTTGTCGCCCCAGGCCTCCTGAGCCACGTTGGCGTTCCAGGTGCCGGACACGCCCGCGATGATGGAGCCGTCCTTCACGCCGGCCACGAAGGGATCGGAGTCCGCGTTGATGAAGCCGGGGTTCTGGGCGATGGCCAGCAGAGCCTCAACCACGTCCACGCCCTTGATCTCGGTGTCGGTGGCGTTCCAGTTGCAGGTGTTGGTCACGCCATCCTCATTGATGACCATGTCCAGGCCCGCGCCCTTGAAGAAGGAGTAGATGTACCAGCCGTTGCTCAGCGGGAAGCCGACCTTCTTGCCGGCGGCCGCGGCCACTTCCAGCATCTTGTCCAGAGACTGGACGTCTTCCTCGGTGAAGTACTCCTTGGAGTAGAACATGAAGTAGCCGTTGTCAGCGGTGGCCGGATAGGCGTACAGGGCGCCGTCCGAGCCGGTGGCCGCCGCCACAGCGCCTTCCGCGTTGTCGGCGATGACGGTCTCAGGATCGATCACAACTTCCTGCAGCGCGCCGGCGTTGTACAGGCTGTTGAACTGATCGTCCGCGAAGGTGAACACGTCGGCCGCGGCCTCGGGGTCGGCCAGCACGTTCTTGGAGCAGTCGCCCTCAGAGACGATGCCCACTTCGATGGTGTAGTTGTTGTCCGGATGCGCGGCCTTGAAGTTCTCGATCACGCCGTTGATCCAGGCTTCGTCGTTGTTGTCGCCCACCCAGACGCGCAGCGTAATGTCTTCCGCGAACGCGACGGAGGTCATGGCCATCATCAGGACCAGAACCAGAGCAAGGATCTTTTTCATGGGGTTGTTCCTCCTTTTATTCTTACGCGGGGCTTTCCCCGCGCAGATTACCTCTCAGCGCACCGACTCCCGCAGCACCAGCTCCGCGCCTACGGTCACGTGTCGCGCGGGGGCCCCGCGCTCCATCATGTCCTCCAGCACGCCGACGCTCTGCCGCGCCAGCTCCTGAACCGGCTGCGCGATGGTGGACAGCCTCGGCGTCAGATACTCGCCGATGTCCACCCCGTCCACGCCCAGCACGCTCACGTCCTCCGGCACCCGCCGGCCCAGATCGCTCAGCGCCCGCATGACGCCCATGGCCGCGGTGTCGCTCATGCAGAACGCCGCGTCCGCGTCGCTTTGCCGGAAGTAGGACAGCGCCGCCTCGTAGGCGTCGGACAGGGTCAGCCGGGTCTCCACATAGCGGCTCAGGTCCAGCCCGTGGGCCCTCAGTACTTCCCGCGCCCCCCGCGCCCGCAGCGCCAGGCTGTCCTCTCCCTCCGGGTCGCCGCCGAACACGGCCACCCGCCGGTGCCCGCGCCGGATCAGCGCCTCCACCGCCTCCCGCGCCATGCGCTCGTCGTCGATGGAGACGGACGAGGCCCGCTTCTCCATCACCGTGCCCAGGGTGGAGACGGTGACGAACACCATGGGGATGTTCACCTCCGCCAGCGCCGCGCAGCGCGCGTCGATGCGGCTGCCCACGAAGATGATGCCCGTGATGCGCCGCTCGCCGATCAGCGTCAGCGCCCGGCTGAACTCGTCGGCCCGCTCGTCGATGTACTCGGTGACGAAGGCCGCCCGGCTTTCCTGGGCGCACTGCAGCATGGCCTCGGCCAATTCATTCAGGAAGGGATTGCGCCGCCCCCGGATGATCACCGCCACCAGGTCGCTCTCCGCCTGCTTGAGCCCCCGGGCGTTGGCGTTGCCCACGAAGTGGCACTCCGCCATCACCCGGCGCACCTTCTCCTGCGTCGCCCGGCTCACATCCGGCCGGTCGTTCAGCACGCGAGACACGGTGGTCACGCTCACGCCCGCCATTTGGGCGATGTCGCGTATGGTGTAAATCTTCATGGCTGCGGCCTCCTGCGGAGACTGAAAACGATGTCGGTATCGTTGCCGGAAACGTTTTCAATTCGTGTGTATCTTATCATTTTCTCCCGGATTTGTCAACAGTCTCATCAGCGCGGCGCGGGTGTTTTTACGAAATATTAAAGGTATGTTCGTTGAAATACCATGCGGGGCGAAAGAGGAAGCGCGGCGGAGTTGCTCTTCTCCGCCGCGTCTGTCAACAGATAAAACGGCCCTGGTCGCCTGTTTTACATAATATTAAAAATATAAGCGGAACATATCAAAAAGGTAGTGTTTCATTTGTATTATGGGTATTTTATAAATCGTTGACATCATATATTTCGTATGATATAATTTATTTTGTTTAAAGACAGAATGCAGTCATGTGGGTGGATGAAGATTGAGTTTTCAATTTTGGAGAACGTTTTTAGATGTTCCGAGTAACCCCTTTGGATTAGTCACCATATAGCTTGAAAAGGAGAATGGGAGTATGAAAAGCAGAATCAGGACAACAGAAGTACACCAGTTGCGCAACCGTTTCCTACGGTTTTGCCTCAGCGGTTTTCTGCTGAGTCTTTTGCTTTGTCTCTACCTGATGACTATCGCGAGCGCTGAGCAATGGAGCGAAACCGCTCCGGACTCCATTTATATTGAAAAAATCCAGTACCGGAGCAGATCCGTCTCCACGGAGACCGTGTACAGCGCCTGGAACGACTGGATTTCCAATGGGAAAACGGCGATCAGCGCAACCGACCTACGCGATGTTCGGACGGTTGCCCACGCGGCGCAGACCAAGACGGTATACACGTATGATCATTACAAATACTATAATACGTCATATAATGAATGGAGATATTCCTATGTCGACAACAGCGGTAACTCCTGGTCTACTCAGGGGCGGTGGGAGACCGCGCAAAGTGATACGCCGTATACGCAATACAAGTGGGCGTCGAACGACGGCTATGACGGATGGCGCGACAGTTCGAATATTCCGTGGTTCCATCAGGCGACGAAACAGGTCACGGTAACCAGTGCCTATACGGAGTATCAGTATCGGACACGGACAGCCAGTCAGAAAATCACATACGGCGAATGGAGCGAATGGAGCGACAACGCCGTTACGGCAACGGATTCTCTGGATGTGGAGACCAGAACGGTTTACGCCGTGGACACGAGCAAGCTGACGTCCGGGATCAGGATCGGAACCGTCAGTGAGCTCCCCATGTTCATATCCACGGGATGTCAAATTCAATACAAGGGAAACGAAAACAACTCCCAATGGACGTCGACAAACAACTCCGTGGCTTCTGTGAATCAGAGCGGTTATGTTTCCGCCCACAGTGCGGGCACCGCGGTGATCTCCGTGGAGTTGTCGAGCGGTGAGACCTATTCCATTTCTGTGATCGTAAAAGACTGGCAGGGTCTGAAGATTCCCGCGCTCCTGGAGGAAGTCAGAGGGGAAGCCTTCTCCGGCGGGTCTTTTGAATACGCCGATCTGACATGTGGAATCGTCAGGGCAGTGAGAAACAAAGCGTTTTCAGACAACAGCCGGCTGAAGCTGGTCAAAGCGAATAATCAGATCGCTTTCGGCGACGACGTCTTTGCCGGATGCGATCATGTCGTCATGGCCTGCGAAGGCGAAGGATCGGTCACCGATTACGCGGAAGCGGAAGGCATTCCGTATTATGTGATCGGCGCAGAGATTAACTATCAGCCGATATCCTCTGTCGTTCTGAGCGCAAGCAGCGCCACTATCGTTTCGGGCGACACATATCAGCTATCCTGCGAAGTGTATCCCAGCGACGCCACAAATCAGTCTGTGACATGGAGCAGCAGCGATCCGTCCGTCGCGGCGGTTTCGCCCGACGGCCTTGTGTCCGCAATTTCGAACGGGACTGCCGTAATCACCGTCGCAAGCCGCAGTGATCATTCCATCAAAGCCGAGTGTACCATTACCGTCCTGCCCATTCTGGTAGAATCCGTATCTCTGAACAAGCAGAGCATCACGATTTATACCGGAAACAGTCAGTCGATCATCGCCACGGTGCTTCCCGCCGGCGCGAACAATAAAACGCTATACTGGGCCAGCAGCAATGAAGCGGTCGCGAGTGTCGACAGAAGCGGCGTGGTCAAAGGAAAGGGCACCGGAACCGCAACCATCACTGCCACCACCACCGACGGAAGTGAAATTTCCGCGTCTTGCACCGTGACTGTCAAAAGCACCACGGTTGTGGACGACTCCAAGTTCACCACGGTGTACGTGGACGGCATCACCGCGACGAACGCGGTCATCCACACGAAAGTGTCCCTGCCCCATAATCCGACCTCAGCCGGGTATTACTTTGGAACGAGCAGCAGCAATCTCGTCCTGAGCGCCACGGAAGACAGCTCCGGCATGCCTCTGAACAATCAGATTATCTGGTATAATCTGAACAAATGGGGCAAGACGCTCAGCCCCGGCACCACGTACTATTATCAGTTCTATATCGTCTACGACGGCATCACTTACAAAACAAGCGTCAGATCGTTCAAGACCAGCGGAACCGCCGGCGTCGTGGTGGACGATTCCATGTTCACGACGATTTATGTGGAGGGCATCACAGAGACAAACGCGGTCATCCATACGAAGGTATCCCTGCCGCATAATCCGACTAAGGCTGGATATTACTTCGGCACCAGCGCGAGCAACCTGACGCTGTCGGCGACGGAGGATGCCAGCGGCATGCCTCTGAGCAATCAGATCATCTGGTATGATCTGAACAAATGGGGCAAGACGCTCAGCCCCAACACAAAGTATTATTATCAGTTCTATATCATATACGATAACGTCACGTATAAAACCACCGTGCATTCGTTCAGCACAGCGGGAAGCATCAGCATTTCGCCGCAGTTGACCTATGTCACTCTGACTGAGGGCGACACTCAAACCCTGTCCGTTACGGTGCAGCCCAGCGGTCTGTCCGTCGTCTGGTCTTCGACAGATACCAGCGTGGTGACCGTCGACCAGCAAGGACGCATTACCGCGAAGAATGCGGGTTCCGCGATGGTTACGGCAGAAGCCTCTCAAAACGGAAAAACCGCGGTGGCGAATTTTGCCATAACCGTCAATGCAACGGTGAAGAAGATGCATGTCATGATTGTTGGAAATTATGATTATCCCTTGACGGAGGAAGAAGAAGAGTATAATGAAAACATAATAAGAAAACTCTTTGCTCTCTTCTCTATACAAATTGGAGAAGACAAAAAACCACATCCCGGTATGAAAAACGATACAAATGCATTGGCATGCGCCATGCGCTACAGATCCACTACATTAGGAGAGACCCCCGATGTACATTACTATTTGGACGTTACAAAGAATTATATATTAACAAGGATCAGGGATAACTTCCAAAACTCTACGGATGATGATATAAACTTTCTCTATTTGGGTGGACATGGCAGGATAGCAAATCATAATTTATGTCTCTATAATAATGAAGAGATAAGCCCATCTGATTTGATCAATGCCTTTAGTGGAATTAAAGGTAAAAACGTAATAATCGTTTCCGCCTGTTACAGCGGAAAGTATGCCAGCCAATTGGCAGGTAATGGATTTTACGTTTTAACATCCTCTGCAGAGTCTCAAGAGTCATGGAACTATTCAGCCAACGGGGATTCATCGGCAATTGGAGATTGTAATGAAAGAGTAACAACGTTTGGTTATTACTTCCTGAAAGGAATCGGCTACAATGCTATAGCATGTAAGACTCTGTCAACAATGGCCGCCGATGCTAACGGCGATAACAAAGTTACCTTGCGTGAAATATATAATTACGCTTACCCTCTTGTGTATAATGATACTAAGGATAATCCAGATAATAAAGATGATTCTTCACAGATTATACAAATCTCCTTGCCTGACAATAAAGACATCGTGATTTACCAACGGGGTAATTAAGTAAGAGTCGCTGTAAAAGAGAAGACAAAACTGTGAAAAACATGGGGCTGCCGCAGGCAGCCCCTTTCTGTGCAATTTGGCATTTTGAGCTAACTTCTATCCCGCCGCGCCCGGCCGCCGTTTACATCTGGTTCTGCTGCTCCACGTAGGGCAGCACGGCAATTTCCAGGTTGCCGTTCCGGGTGCGCAGCTCGTCGATGAAGGCCTTTTCCTCGGCGGGATTCTTCATGCGGATCTTGAAGGACAGCCGGAACATGGAGCCCATGCCGGTGGTCTTCACGCCCACGTTCTCCACGCTCTTGAGGTAATGGCCGAAGGTGTCGTCGAACACGCTGGCGTAGTCCAGGGATTCGGGGATGGTCACCTTGAGCAGCTTCTCCTCCTGCATGGCGGCGTGATCGAAGATGGGCAGCGCGGAGAGGCCCAGGAAGGCCAGGCCCATGCCCAGCAGGATCAGCGCGCCGTAGGCCACATAGCCCATGCCGAAGGCCACGCCCGCGCCCATAGCGATGAGCACCGCGGCGATCTCGTCCGAGCTGCCCTGGGCGGAGCGGAACCGGGTGAGGGCGAAGGCCCCGCCGAAGGCCACGCCGGCTCCGATGTTGCCGTTCACGAAGGTGAGCACCACCCCCACCACAAAGGGGATGATGGAGCTGACGATGAAGAAGCGGCGGTTGGCCCGGATCCTGAAGGACATGAGCCAGGAGAAGATCACGCCGGCGAGCAGGGACAAAAGAGCCATGGCGAAGAACTGGCCGGGGGTAACGGACGCGGAATAAATGGAGTCAAACATGGTTTTCAATCCTCTCTTTCATGCGATGCTCAGCCGGCCAGGGGCGCGCCGGCCAGCTGCTGGCGGAACGCCTCGCCGTATTTGGAAAAGCTGTTTTTGTATATCCGGCCTTCGGCGAGAATGGCCGAGAGCCACAGGGGCATGGCCTCCTGCACCTTGATTTCCAGAATCGTGTGTCCCAGCGGGCGCAGCGGCAGGCCCTCCATGGAGTGGGTCAGGGTCAGCCGGTCGGTGCGGTAGCGGGGGTTATAATCTATGGTGAGGCGCAGGTCGCCGCCGGGCTCAAAGTAGGCCTCCCGGTCGTAGATGATGAGGCAGGCGGGCGACAGGGCGCCGTAATAGTCGCGGAAGTAGGTGATTTCCCGGTTGATCTGGCCGCCGGCGCAGATGTCGCCGCTGCCCGCGAAGAACTTCTCCACCAGCGGAATGGTGGACTGCACCCGGCGCTTGTACACGATGCCGTCGGCCTTGCGCTTCAGCTCCAGGTACACCGGCGACGCCTCCGTGGCCAGCCCATAGGAGCGCAGCCGGATCTTTTCCTTGAAGGGCGGCTTCTCCACCGAGGCCCGGATCAGCCGGTAGTCCGGGGTGTCGTAATAGAGGGAGGCGATGGAGGTGCGGCCGTACTGGTCCAGCTCCATGTGGCCCGCCAGCCGCGCCTTGAGGAATTCCGTCTGCTCCGCGGAGAGCAGGTATTTCAGCTCATACCGCTTCATGACGACGATGGGTCCTGCCATGGTTTTCCCCTCCCCTCTCACAGATTGACCCGGAGCGTGAACACCCCGTCCGCCACCCGGGCGGTGGCCCGGCCGTTGTGCGAGGCCACAATCTCCTTCACCCGGGCCAGGCCCAGCCCCGCGCCGGGCAGATCCCGGGCGTTGTCCAGCCGGGTGAACCGGTCGAAGACCTGGTCCGCGCCGCCGGCCGGGAGATTGGTGTCGTTGGAGGCGGTGATCGAAACCCGCCCCCCCTCCCGGCTCACGCTCAGCTCGGCCCAGCTCAGCGAGAACTTCAGCGCGTTGTCCAATAGCTCCACCATCAGGTCGCTCAGGGCCTCGCTGTCACCCCGCACCAGCGTCTTTTCCTCCGCCTTCACCCGCAGCGTGCGGCCCTTTTCCTCAAAGCCCGGCCGGGCGGCGTCGGCGGCGGCCATGGCCAGCGCGCTGAGGTCGAGCTCCGTGCGGGTCATGTCGCCCTCGTCGAACACGCCGAGAGTGGCCAGATCCTTCACCAGCGCGGTCATGCGCTTCACCTGGCGGTTGATGGAGCGGGTCTGCTCGGTCTCCCCGCCCTCCCGCTCGATGATCTCCGTGTTGGCGTTGATGACGGTCAGCGGGGTCTTGAATTCCTTTTCCACGTCGGCGATGAAGCGCTTCTGCTTGCGGTCGGCCTCCTCCAGGGGGGCGAACAGCCGCCGGCCGATGGCCATCAGCGCCAGGCCGCTCACAATGAGCCCCGCCGCCAGGCCGATGAGGGAGATAATCAGGATGCGATAGGAGGGCAGCAGCTCACGGCCCTGGTCGATCACGGTGACGTATGTTTTGCCGTTCAGCTCGTACACGCGGTAGCGGTAGGTGGTGGCCGTCCAGCCGGTCTCCTCCTCGCCCAGCAGGCTCCGCGCCCAGGTGAGCGCGTCCTCCTCGCTCACCGCCGAGATGGCCCAGGCCACCCGCTCGGCGCTGCCGTCCTCGCTGAAGACGAAGGTGAAATAGCGCATGGAGGCCGCCATTTCCGGGGAATCCGGCCCCAGGGGCCCGATCTGGGCGGGACGGCCGCCCCGCATGTTCAGGCGCATGCCGCCGTTCTCCAGGGCGCGCTGGCCGGGAAACATCCCCTGATTCTCCGAGAGCATCTGGGTGATGTGGTCGGCGTCCTCGCTGGCCATGGTGAAGTTGGCGCCGTTGATGATGCCCAGCAGCACCGTCAGCAGCGCGAAGATGGCCAGCAGGGCGTACAGGACAAATTGCTTTCTCGCTCTATTCATGACTGCTCACCAGCTTGTATCCTTTCCGCGGCTGGTATTCGATGCGCGTGGCCCGGCCCAGCCGCCTCAGCTTCTCGTTCAGCGCGTGGATCATCACCCGGGCGCGGCGGCCCTGAACCGGCTCTCCCCGATTCAGCGCGGCCAGCAGGTCGATTTCCCCGGCCGTGAGCCGCGTGTCGGTGCCCTCGAAGCGGAAGCGGGCCACGTCCACCGCGGCGTCTCCCGCGGAAAAGGGCTGGCCCGTCCGGCGCTTCTCTGTCACGCTGTCCAGCAGCGCCCGAAGGTCGTTGGGCAGGAAGGGCAGCGGCAGATACGCCTCCGGCAGGCTGCCGCTCAGCAGATGCCGCGCGCTGACCCGCCGATCCAGCATCACGATGACGGGCACGTTCTCCCGCCGCAGCAGCTGGATCAGCTGCTCATGGCCCACCCGGGGCAGCGCGCTCTCCAGAATCGCCGCGTCGTAGGGCCCGCCGCCCATGAGCGAGGCCACCTGAGCGCCGTCGAAGGCGGTGCGGACCTCATGGCCGTCCAGGGTGAGCAGCGCCTCGTAGCTCCTCAGCAAATCCCTGTCCGATGCCGCCAGAAGAATGGTCATGCCCTTTTCTCTCCCTTCTCGGTTCCTGCGCCGGAACCTCTTGAACGGTTTTAAGTATACCCCCTCTGCCTTAAATGGAACTTAAAGGCAAAAAGAAAAACCCCGCGAATCGCGAGGTCTTCTGTCCCTGCCATCCGGCGCCTCACAGGGCGCCGTGGATCCACTTGCCGCTGAAGACGCGGCCCAGGCCCATCACCATGCGGAAGCTGAGGCTGATGAAATTGGCCAGAAACACGCCCATCACGCCCATGCCGCAGCGATAGGCCAGCAGCCAGGTGAGGGGCAGCCGAATCAGCCACACGCCGATCACCGACGCCGCCATGACGAATTTGGCGTCGCCGCCGGCTCGCAGCGCCGCGTCCGTGGTGTTCACCGACATGGCGGGCACGCTCATGAGCACCGACAGCCACAGCACCGGCCGGGCCATGTCGATCACCGCCCCGTCGCCGGAATAGATGCCCGCCACCGTCCGGCTCAGCAGCGCGATCACCAGGCTGATGGTCAGCACGCTGGCCGCGCCGGTGAGCCACACCTGGCGCACCACCCGCTTCGCCTCGTCCGTCCGGCCCTCGCCCAGACGCAGCCCGGCCATGGACTGTGACGTGGCCGCGCACACGCCGTTGGGCATCCAGATGATGTTGTTGATGTTGGTGCACACCTGAAACACCGTGGCGCTCAGGGTACCCAGGCCCACGGCCAGGGAATTGCCGATGAGGTAGCCCCCCTGCACCGAGATCTGCTCCAGCGACATGGGCAGGCCCACCCGCAGGATGCGGGCGTATGTCGCCCGGCGGGGCCGCAGGATCCCCTTCAGCCGCACCACGAAGCGGCCGTGATACCGGGCCACGATCACCGAGGCCGCCGCCGCGCCGGCCACCCGGGCCAGGGCGTAGGCCAGCCCCGCGCCGTGGATGCCCCAGCCGCACACGCCGATGAACAGCCAGGCCAGCAGCGCCATCAGCGCGTTCATGCCCACGGTGAGGAACATGGAGGCCCGGGAGTTGCCCGCCGCCCGCAGGGCCCCGCTCAGCAGGGTCTGCAGCATCAGGAAGGGAAAGGACAGGGCGCTGATGCGAAAGTAGATCACTGCCTCGTCCATCAGCGCGGCCTCGGCGGTGGGCATCAGCAGCCGCATCACCGGCCTGGCCGCCCCGAAGAACAGCAGCGCCGCCGCCGCGCTCAGCGCCAGCAGCAGGCTGATGGCCTGCTCCAGCACCTCCGCCGCCTGGCCGCCCTCCCGCGCCCCCACCAGCCGGGACACCAGCACCGCCGTGCCGGTGTTGATCATGGTGAAGGCGGCGCTGGTGAAGTTCAGCATCATGTTGCCCGTGCCCGTGGCGGCCAGGGACGCCCCGCTGATGCCGCCAATCAGCACGGCGGCAATCTGCACGGCGATCATCGTCAGCACGTTTTCGATCATCACCGGCAGCGCAAAGCGCACGGTGGGATTCAGTTCTCTGTGTTTCAAGGACGGCACCTTCCCGACAATAGTATCACGTCTAAATTATAACACACGAGCCGGGGATTCGGAAGGCGGTTTTTTGACAAAACAAAACGCCGGGAAAAACAGTTCTTCCCGGCGCTATGATCGCGTTTTATGGAATGGATTGTCGCAGCTCAGTCAGTCAAGATGTGATATTTCAAGTTGTTCCGCTTTGCGTAGCTCTCGGCAGTGGAGCCGCTGTGGCAAAACACCGTCACATAAACGCTGTCCTCGAAGGCGTCCGGACTGATTGAAGTGACGCTGTCCGGGATCAGCAGGTACCTGAGGGAATCAGACTCGGCAAAAGCCCTCTTCCCAATCTTTTCGCAGCCTTCCGGCAGCCTGATCGCCCACAGCAGCGTCCGCGCGAAGGCTTCTTCCTCAATCTCAATCAGCGAATCCGGCATCGCGGAGCCGTCCTCCGAGAAAGGCATGGACACTGTCACAGAGCACTCGCAGTAAACCCTGTCGCTGTAGGCAGACGTACACCTGATAGTCGTTGTACCGGCGCGAAGCGCCTTAACCACGCCGCCTGCCGAAACGGACGCCACATCAGGATTCGAACTGGAAAAGAAGATGCCCGTACATGCCATCGAGACACCGTTTGGAGCATAATTGATCCGGAGTGTCAACTCATCCGAGGCGTTCATATTAAGAAAACCATAGGTCGATACGGCGGTCGGGGCTACATAGTCGAGCCGATAAAACCACGCCACCTGAGCGTCGTTCCCGTTGTATTCGTATATCTGAATGTTGCTGCCTGTGGAAAAATCGCCACCCGCCACGTCCAGCGCCTTGGAAGGGGCTGACTGGGGTGACAGCCGATATCCGTCGCCGCTCTGAACGACATACCATTTCTGGCTGGGATTATCGTAATCTGTTTTGGGATAGACCCGCACATTGGTTCCATCCGCTGTGCCGCCCCACTCGACATCCAGCACGTACCCATTGTAAAGGGAAGAAATGATATATGTTCCGTCGCTCTGGCGCTCCATGTGCCAGTCTTCCACTGCCCGGCGTGTCTCGTCTTCGATATGCACGTTGTTATTGGAAGAATCCACCACGGCGAGCCGCCATGGATGCTTAAAAATAATGTGTGCGTCGAAGGAATCGCCCAGATCCAGGGGCGTCAGTGACGCTCTGGAAGGAATATGAACCACGTAATGAGATATGCAGGAGCCTGAATGCGTGGTTCCATTGACCGGACTTTTATGCGAAAACGAGGGCCCCAACAATGCGTTGTGTTTTGCGGAGTTATGCGCCGAATAGCGAATTCGTCCGCTTTCGTCTATGCTGTCAATAATGGCCGTATGGGGCCAAGGACGGGGAAAGCCTTCATCCGCACACGCCTGGCAACGCCAGAAAATGATATCTCCGGGTTCGGCATGGCCTGAGTTATCCGACTCATAGCAATAGCCGTTTCGAAAGACCAGCTCATGGCTTGTGCCGTAATTCAGCAGCGCGTTATAGACGTTCATAACGTATCCGGCCGTGATGTGGATGCCGCCCGCCGCGAGACAGGCTTTGACAAACTCATCACATACTCCAACGCCGTCATCCCAGTGGGCATTCGCATAAGCCACCGAAGCCTCCGCGTCGTAAATTGGTTCGGCCTTGGCGGTATGGCAAGCACAGATGAACAACTGAACCGACAGTACCAGACAGATAACGACACGGAAAACCCGCTCGATACGCGCCAACAGAATTCTCTCCTTTTTCAGTTCAAAAGACCTCACCGCTCCAGCCGGTAGGCCGCCGGGGCCACGCCGGTCAGGCGATGGAAGCAGTTTGAGAAATGGCTGAAATGCCGGAAGCCCACCCGGACGGCGATCTCCGCCACGGGCAACTGGGTGGTGAGCAGCAGCTGCATGGCCATCTCCACCCGGTAGCGCATCAGGTACTGGTGCAGCGACATGCCCATGTCCCGCACGAACACCGAATTCACGTAGTTGGGGTGATAGCCCAGCTCGGAGGCGATGTCGCCGTTGTTCAGGGGCTCCATGTATCGCTCGCTCACCAGCTTGATCACCCGGTCGATCAGCGAGCGCATGTGCCCGTCGGCATAGTGAACAAGGTGGGTCAGCAGCGCCCCCATGCCCGCGCTGAGCTGCATCTGCCAGAAGGGCTCCTTGCGCAGGTAGATGCACTTCATGCAGTCCACCACGCCCTCCACGCCCGGCACGCCCTGCAGCGCCAGGGGCTCGTTCAGGCACACCGTGTCCTCAAACGCCACGCGCCCCTCGCCCTCGCTCGCGTAGTCGAACTCGATGGCGGTGCAGGCGATGGGATCCTCCTGGGGATGAACGCTGTAGACGGCCTCCGCCGGCACCAGGATGACGCTGCCTGCCGACACCGCCAGGGCGCGGCGGCCGGTGAAGCGCACTTCGCCCTCCCCTTCCCGGATCAGCAGCAGCTCGCAGCAGGGCGCCTGAATGGTCTTCTTTCGCTCCGGGAAAAACTTGCGCGGCGTCATGCTGCGCACATTTGGTTTGATTTCAGCAAATTTCATCCGTCTACCTCCGGATTATCCTTTGAATTGTCTTCCCTGCCAGCCAGCACGGCCCGCGCGTTGTCGCCCATGCGGATCATCATCTCGCTCAGGAGTTCCTTTTCCTCCTCGCTGAACCCGGCCGTCACCAATCCCATCCACTCGCCGATCATGCCCCGAATGGGGCCGATCAGCGCCTCGCCCCGCTCCGTGAGGTACACGTGCTTCACCCGATGATCCCGGGCGCAGCGCTCCGCGCGGATGTAGCCCTCGCCCTCCAGCTTCTGGACCGCCCGGGTGATGGTGCCGTTGTCGAAGGCGCTCATGTCCGCCAGCTACACCAGACTCGCCCCGGGATGCCGCCAGATCTGCAGCATGATGTACTGGTGCCCACAGCCCAGGTTGTACGGCTTCAGCCGGTCGTTCATGTGCAGCTGCGTCAGCCTATAAAACACCGAAATGTCCCGCAGGATGTAGTGTTTCGCCGCCATGCCGATTCGCCTCCCGCCTTCATTATTTCTCTGTCTCATTATATAAAAAAACGTTTGCATATGCAAGTAAATATTTGCATATGCAAACATATTTCGGCTTCTTTTTCTCACATCTCACACGTGCCTGACGGGGAAATACAGGCTCATGCCGCCGGCCTTCGATTGGGGATCGTAGTACTCGTGCACCGCGCCGGCCAGCTCCAGGCCGTTCTCCGGCAGGACGTGCAGCAGGGTCTGCTGGAACACCGCGCCATAGGTCTGGGGCGTGCAGTCCACCACCAGGTACTCCGCCGCGGGAATCGTCCATTTGGCCCAGCCCGCCGGAGCCTGGGCGGACGGCTCCGCCTCGCACCCGGCCAGATACAGGCCCTCGCCCTCCCAGGGCTTGAAGCGGCGGCTCACGTCGCTCATGGCGCCCCAGATGCCACTGGGCCGACCGTCCGGCTCCCGCTTCACCAGCGAAGCGATCTCCGCCATGTGCAGCTGCAGATCGCGCCACAGCGGCGGCACCCACTGGCCGCCCCGGGCGCCGTCGCCGCGGCCCTCGCGGCCGATGAGGGTGATGGCGTCTCTCTTCTCAAATTGCATCAAAAATCACTGCCTTCCCATTGGTTCCGACCCATTGCCAGCCGGGCCGGGTTTGCGCTATAATAGAGACAAATACGAACCGGCCCAGGGCCGGGAAAGGATGCTGCCCATGAACATTGCCATCATCGGAACCTCCGGCCACTATGCCTTTGTCCTGCGGGCGCTGGCCCTTCGCGGCGGCCTGACGCTGCGGGCCATGGCCCCCGGCTCCCCCGCCGAGGACATGACATCCGCTCTCGCCGCCGCCCAGAAGGCGGGGGCCTCCCCCGCGCTGTACGACGACTGGCGCGCTATGCTGGGCCGCGAACCCATCGACGTGGTGGCGGTCAACCCCTGGTTCTGCGACGCGGCGGACATCAGCATCGCCTGCCTGAAGCGTGGCATCCACGTGTTCAGCGAGAAGCCCCTGGCCACAAGCCTGGACAAGCTGGCCGAGCTGGAAAAGACCTGGCGCGAATCCGGCAAGGCGCTTGCCGGCATGTTCAACCTGCGGATCTGCGCCTGGTTCCGCACCCTGCGGCAGGCCATCGACGACGGCCTCATCGGCGAAGTGCGCCAGCTGCACGGCCAGAAGAGCTACAAGCTGGGCCGCCGGGGCGAGCTGTATCTGCGCCGGGAGACCTACGGCGGCATCATTCCCTGGGTGGCCATCCACGCGCTGGACTGGGTGCTGCAGCTGGGCGGACGGTGCGAATGGGTGGCCGCCGCTCAGGACAGCCATGGCAACCAGGGCCATGGAGAGCTGGAGGTGACCTCCGCCCTGCTGGCGGGGCTCGAAAACGGCGTCATCGCCACGGTCACCGCCGACTTCCTCCGCCCGGACGGCGCGCCCCGTCACGACGACGATCGCCTGCGGGTGACCGGCACCCGGGGCATGCTGGAGGCGCTGAACGGCCAGGTGTTCCTGGAAAACGAGGAGCCCCGCCGGGAGCTGCCCCTGCTGGAGGAGGAAAACTGCTTCCTGGACATGCTGGACGCCATCGGCACGCCCAGGGCGGAACAGCTGGCGCTGGACGCCATCGAGGTGTCCCGGGTGGCGCTGCTGGCCCGTCAGGCCGGCGACGAGGGCCGCGTGATCTCCTGCCGCTGAGCCGCCTCTATTGTCTCATTTTGGCGCGGGATTGTCAATCCATGGCGCGCGAAAGGCCGCCGGAAGCAAACGCCTCCGGCGGCCTTTCGTTGTTTTGGTCAAATCCGCTGGCTTATTCGAAATGAGGCAACCAGTCGCCGTGGGCCTCGATGAGGTCGTCGCACAGGGCCACGATCTTGTCGATGGGCAGCTCGCTGGAGGTGTGAGGATCCAGCATGGCGGCCTGATAGATGTAGTCCTTCTTCAGGGTGCGGGCCGCCTCGATGGTCAGCAGCTGGCAGTTGATGTTGGTGCGGTTCAGGGCCGCGCACTGCTCCGGCAGGTCGCCGATGAAGCAGGGGGTGACGCCGGAGGCGTCCACCAGGCAGGGCACTTCCACGCAGGCGTTGCGGGGCAGGTTGGTGATCAGGCCGTTGTTGAGCACGTTGCCGCCGATCTTGTAGGGCACGTTGGTCTCCATGGCCTCCATGATGTAGCTGGCGTACTCGCGGGTGCGGGTGTGGCTCAGATGCGGATCCGCGAACACCTTGGCCTCGCGCTCCTCCCAGTTCTTGATCTGGCGGATGCAGCGGCGCGGATACTCGTCCAGCGGCACGTTGAACTGGTCGATCAGCTCGGGATACTGGCTCTTGATGAAGTAGGGCGTGTATTCCGCGTTGTGCTCAGAGGACTCGGTGATGTAGTAGCCGAAGCGGCGCATGAGCTCCAGGCGCACCATGTCGCCATGGATGCCCTTCTTCTCGTAGTCGTCGTGGGCCTTGGTGATGCGGTCGATGAACTCCTGGGGGATCGGATCGTCGCCGAAGCGCTTCTTGGCCTTCTCCAGCATCTCCTCGATGGAGGGCTGGGGCAGCTTGCCGGCGTTCTTCAAGAGGGCGCGGCGCTTCACTTCGGGATACAGATCCTCGCCGTTTTTGGTGAGCTCCAGCAGCCACGCCTGGTGGTTGATGCCGGCGATCTTCCACTGAACGGTGTCGTCGTACTCCATGTTCAGCTCGTTCAGCAGCGTGGACGCGCACACCTGCACGCTGTGGCACAGGCCCACGGTCTTCACGCCGGTCATGCGCAGCATGGCACCGGTGAGCATGGCCATGGGGTTGGTGTAGTTGAGGAACCAGGCGTTGGGGCACACCTCTTCCATGTCATGGGCGAAGTCCAGCATGACCGGGATGGTGCGCAGCGCGCGGAAGATGCCGCCGATGCCCAGGGTGTCGGCGATGGTCTGGCGCAGGCCGTACTTCTTCGGCACCTCGAAGTCGGTGATGGTGCAGGGATCGTAGCCGCCCACCTGAATGGCGTTCACCACGTAGTTGGCGCCCTTCAGCGCTTCCTTGCGGTTCTCGACGCCGCAATAGGCCTCGATCTTCGCCTTGCCGCCCAGGTTGTTGTTGATGGCGGTGAGCATGTGGCGGGATTCCTCAAGCCGCTTGGGGTCGATGTCGTAGAGGGAAATCACACTGTCTTCCAGGGGCTTCGAGAGCATGCAGTCGCCCAGCACGTTTTTGGAGAACACGGTGGAACCGGCGCCCAGAAAAGTGATCTTTGGCATGATGGTTTCCTCCTCTTTCTCTTGTCTTCCTGTTGAAAGCGCTTATCCCTTGATGGCGCCGATCATGACGCCCTTCACGAAGTAGCGCTGCAGGAACGGATAGATGACCAGGATCGGGACGGTGGAGATGATGATGATGCAGTACTTGACCAGCTCGCGGTCGAAGGCCTCGGCGGACATCTGCGTCACGTCCATGGACTGAGAGGTCTCGTTTTGCACGATCAGCACTTCGCGCAGGAACATCTGCAGCGGCCAGAGCTGCTTGTTGCGCTGGAACATCATGGACTGATACCAGGCGTTCCAGTAGCCCACGCCGTAGTACATGGCGATGACCGCGATGACGGCGGTGGACAGGGGGATGATCACGTGGAAGAAGATCTGCACCTCATTCGCGCCGTCAAGCAGGGCCGCTTCCTCCAGGGAATCCGGAATGCCCAGGAAGAAGGTTCGCATGATGATGAGGTTGTAGCTGCTCACCAGGTAGGGCAGGATGAAGGCCCACCAGGTGTTGAAGATGCCAACCCACTGCACCACGAAGAACAGCGGAATGATGCCGCCGGAGAAGAACATGGTGACAAGGATCAGCTTCATAGCCACATTACGCAGGAAGAAGTATTTGCGGGACACGCAGAACGCGCCCAGCATGGTCACGAACAGGCTCATCAGGGTGCCCAGAACCACGTAGGAGATGGTGTTCCGGAAGCCCAGCGGGATGCCGGCGTTCTTCACGGCCAGCTCGTAGCCGTGGAAGGTATACGGCGCGATGGGCGCCACCAGGGGCTTGGTGTTGGCCAGGATCTGCTTGGCGTCCGAGAAGGAGGCCACCAGGCAGTAATACAGCGGATAGAAGGACACCACCATGAGGATGGTCATGATGATGTAGATCAGGGCGCTGGTGATCTTGTCGCCCGTGGTGGTCTTGATGCGGTTTTCGCGGCGGATGGCGCCGGATGCGATATTGACTTTAGCCATGACGCGCCCTCCTTTACCACAGGCTGCTCTCAGAGATCCGGCGCGACAGCGCGTTGGTGGAGAGCAGCAGAATGATGTTCACGACGGAGTTCATCAGGCCTACAGCCGTGGCGTAGGAGTACTGCATGCGCTGCAGACCCGTGCGGTACACATAGGTGGAGATGACGTCGGCCGTCTCATAGACCATTTCACTGTACAGCAGGTAGATTCGATCCCAGCCCAGACTCATCAGGTTGCCGATGCGCAGGATCAGCAGGATGATGATCGTCGGGGCGATGCCGGGCAGCGTCACGTGCCACATCTGCTGCCAGCGGCCCGCGCCGTCCACCGTGGCGGCCTCATACAGGGAGGCGTCGATGCTGGTGAGGGCGGCGAAGAAGATGATGGAATCCCAGCCCAGCTCCTGCCAGATGTTCATGCCAATGTACAGGGGCTGGAAATATTTCGGAATGGAAAGCAGGTTCGTCTTCGGCAGGCCGAAGGCGATCAGGGCGTTCGTGATGATGCCGGTGGAACGGCAGAAGATGACCATCAGGGAGCAGACGACCACGGAGGACACGAAATGGGGCATGTAGGTAACCGTCTGCACCACCTTGCGGAATTTCACGGAACGGCACTCATTCAGAATGAGCGCGAAGAGGATCGGCAGCGGGAAGCCGAAGCACAGCATGCCGATGTTGATGGAAAGGGTGTTGCGAACCAGTCGCCAGAGGTAGGGACCGGTCAGGAATTCCTTGAACTGCGCGAAGCCGACCCACGCGCTGCCAAAGATGCCCTTCATGGGCTTGAAGTCCTTGAAGGCGATGATGATGCCGTACATCGGCCAGTAGTGGAAGATGATGAAATACGCGAGGACGGGCAGGAACATCACGTACAGCCAGGGATGGGTCTTGATGTTCTCCCAGAGCCTCACGAACCAATTCTTTTCCTTGTAGCCCTTGCGGATCGCAAGGCCGGACGTTTTGGTCTGACTCATGGAATCTCCTCCCGAAGCGGTTTCAATTTCCAGAGGAAAGATAACTGCCGGCGCATAGCTCGCATTGGATGTGCGCAAGGCAGTTTCCACGCGTTATGACGGCTGGTTAAGGTAGCGGACCGCAGGGCCCTGTTTGAGAACGAGGGCCCGGCCTTCGCCGGGCCCTCGAGTGGGGTTACGCCTTGTGCGAAATCGTTATGTCCTGCAAATTAGCGGGCGTTCCAACGATCGGTGGCATCCTGGGTGACCTTGATGGCATCCTCAATGCCCATGCCCTTGATCTGCTCCACAACGGCATCCCAGCTGTCCACGGACTCGTCGCCGAAGATGATGTTGTAGGCCTTCTCCCAAACGAGAGACTGCACGTTGTTGACGATCGGGACGCGGATGGCGGATTCCTCAGCAGTCAGAGAGATCGTGCTGGGCACGTGACGGCTGCTGTCGGCGTACTTGGTCCAGGCTTCCCAGCACTGCGCGTTGCAGGGCTCGCCATACTGCATGTACTCCATCTCGGAAGCGTACTCAGAGGACAGGTTCTGGATGGTGTAGATGTAGCGGATGGAGTTGTACTCCAGCTCGGGGTTGTGCAGGATGTAGTCAGAGAACTGACGGGTGCCGTCGTCGTTGGTCCAGTGGATGACGACTTCCTCGCCAGCGTCACGATGCAGCTGGTCGATGGCCTTTTCGGGACCGAACACCATCAGCTCAGTGCCTTCGTAGCTGTACAGCCAGTCGAGAGCCTTGAAGGACTCAACGGGGTACTTGTTGGTGGTGGAGATGCCCCAATACATGCCGTTCTCGCCGTTGACGATCGGGCGGGCGAAGCCGTTGGTCTCGCCGATGGAATCCTCATCCTTGGCGGGGGCGGTCAGGCCGATGAGCTCGAAGTCGGGGTTGCCCGTGCCAGCCTTGCCGACGGCGATGTCTTCCTGGGTCTCCCAGTTGCCGATGGCGCACATGACGGACTGGCCGGAGGTGACCATGGCCTCAGCGTCGGAATGGGTGCGGGTGGTGGAGTCGATGTCGATCAGGCCTTCCTGATACCACTGCTTCATCATGGCCAGCCAATCCTTGTAGGCGGGCTGCAGCTGAGCGTAGGTGACCTTGCCATCCTCGTCCAGCATGAAGCCGTTGGTGGTCACGCCGGCCCAGGCAGCCAGGTAGTCGCCGGAAGAATAGTAGCCGGAATCCAGCTTCTCGAGCGCCAGGGGGGTCACGACGCCCTCGACGTCCTTCATGGCAACCAGAACATCATGGATCTGATCGATGGTCTCCGGAACGTCCAGATCGAGCTCGTCGAGCAGGTCGCCGCGGATGACCATGCCGGTGTGCTGCTGGCCCAGAACGGGAACGCGCTGGGAAGCGGCGCCGAAGCGGAACATGCCGGTATCGGTCTTGAAGTTCGCGGCCGCGGTCTCGTCCCAGTTGGTGTGAGCCTCGGTCAGGTAGTAGTAGCCGTACTGCTCGATGTAGGGGTTCAGGTCGATCAGAACGCCATCGTTGATAGCGCCTTCAACGCCGCCGATGTAGTAGTTGGTCCAGTTGCCGGTGACCCAGATGTCCGGCAGGTCGCCAGAAGCGATGGTGGTGTTGAAGAAGGTGCCGTCGTCGTTGAGCGGAGGATGGATGAAGGTGAAATCCATGCCGGTCTTCGCTTCCCACTCTTTGATGGCGACGTGCTCGTCATAGGTGAGGTAGGCCTTCTCGTAGCCGGCCTCGGTGGCCATGTAGATGCTCAGCTGCGGCACGGAGCCATCGCTGATGGGCAGGTCGTACTTCTCGGGGATGGGGGGCAGATCGACGGCCAGAGCCGCGACGCTCGACATCACGAGGACGAACGCCAGCAGAAGGGAAACCAATGTCTTCTTCATGTGGAGAACCTCCTGAAATAATATTTCCTAAACGGGCTTTTCGCCCGCCATAGGCCCTTGATTCATGGCGCGGACATAACATGTCCGTCACATTTGACCGCTTATAAATATTAACATACCCTCTTGCCATTGTCAACCTTTATTTTCATTTCTGACGGATACATTTATATCTGTCCCTCTGTTTTGTGCGAATTGGCCTTGCGGTTGAAGCAGCCTCCGCCGCGAGTGAGACACGCCGATTAAATGTTGCATCACAGTGTGATGAATTTATTAAATTCTCTTGCATAAAAAAATTTGTCCCGCGGGGACAAAAATACAAAAAAACTATCCCCAAAATTGAAATTCTGTGTTATACTATCAACATAGCTCAGGGGTCGTCCCCTTTCGATGCCCTGATCATCTTTCAAAAGGAGGTTCATATAATATGAAACACATTCGCGTTATGCTGGCGCTCATGCTGGTCTGCCTGCTCGCGCTCACCGCGTGCGGCTCCGACAACAAGCAGCCCGCCGCCACCACCGCGCCCACCGAGGCTCCCACTGAGGCCCCCACCGAGGCCCCGGCCGAAACCGCCACCGAGGCGCCCGTCGAAGCGACTGACGCACCGGCCGAGCCCACCGCTGAACCCGAACCCGAAGCC
>CADARO010000013.1:0-26954 GCA_902790345.1 uncultured Eubacteriales bacterium
AAAGCCCTTGCTTTCCTCAATCTTCTGCGGAAAGAATTTCAGGATCTGATCCTCCAACCGAAACTGCTTGCTCTGATGGTCTGCCTTCAAGAGCTTAAGCTTGGACACATCCACATCCAGATCCATGCGCTCCTTGATGCGGGGATCACCGGCACACAGCGCCTTGACCTCGGCAAAGGAAAGGGCAGTCTCGTCCACATCCTCACAGGAGCGCACGGGAGATTTGCTGGTCATGATCTGCGAGATAAAGCGCTGCTTGGTCTCCAGCGTCTGCCAGAGGTAGGCATCGAAGGTCCCCTCGGTCACATAGCGGCAGACATGTACGGTCTCGTTCTGGTTGCCCTGGCGCTCGATGCGGCCCTTGCGTTGGGTCAGATCACGGGGACGCCACGGGGCGTCCAGATCGTGCAGGGCAATAAGGCGATCCTGTACGTTGGTGCCGGCACCCATCTTGGCGGTGCTGCCGATCAACACGCGCACCTGGCCGCTGCGTACTTTAGCAAAAAGGTCGCGCTTTTTTGCCTCAGTGTCCGCTTCGTGAATAAAGGCCACCTGCTCCGGCAGCATCCCGCTCTCGATCAGTTTTTTCCGAATATCGTCATAGATCGTAAAGGACGCTTCCTGCGCCCCTTCCTTATCCACACTCTTAACCTTTTTTGCTTTTGGCGTGGAGAGATCACAGAACACAAGCTGCGTCAGCTTCTGATCCTCGCCGTCCCGCCAGTATTGCAGAACATTCTGCACACACTGATTGACCTTCGTGCCCTCTTCATCGGGCAGCAAGGGATTGATGATGCGCTGATCCAGACCGAGTTTCCGCCCATCCGAGGTGATTTTCAGCATGTTGTCCACGGAGGAATCGACCGCACCCTTGTGGACTTCCGTCGCGCGTTCCGAGAGCTTTTTGACCATCTCTTTCTGGATCTCCGTGGGCTTGGAGGCGTGGTTGTGGTACTCCACCTTCGGCGTCGGGAGATCGAGCTGGTCGGCGGTCTTAATATCCGCCACCTCCTTAAAGAGCGTCATCAGCTCCGGGAGGTTAAAGAACTTGGCAAAGCGGGTACGGGCACGGTAGCCTGTGCCCTCCGGAGCCAGCTCCAGCGCCGTTGTCGTTTCTCCGAAGCGAGAGGCCCAGCAGTCAAAGTGGCTCATGCCCAGCTCCTGCAGCCGGTCGTACTGCAAATACCGCTGCAGCGTGTACAGCTCCGTCATAGAGTTGGAGATCGGCGTGCCGGTGGCAAAGATGATACCCCGACCCCCGGTCAACTCATCCATGTAGCGGCACTTGGCAAACATGTCCGAGGACTTCTGCGCGTCCGTGGTGGAGAGCCCGGCCACGTTGCGCATCTTGGTATAGAGGAACAGGTTTTTATAGTTGTCGCTTTCATCGACGAACATCCGGTCCACGCCCAACTGTTCAAAAGTGATGACGTCGTCCTTTTTCTCGTCAGCCTGCAGCTTTTCCAGCCTTGCCTGTAGGGACTTCTTTGTTTTCTCCAACTGCTTAATGGAGAACTTTTCATCCCGCTGCCAGGACAATTCCTCTATACCGGCCTCAATGTCAGCGATCTGCTCCTCCAGAATACGCTGCTGCCGTTCCTTGCTGATCGGGATCTTTTCAAACTGGCTGTGCCCGATGATGACCGCGTCATAGTCGCCGGTTGCGATCCTGCTGCAGAACTTTTTTCTGGCTTTCGGCTCGAAGTCCTTTTTGGTCGTCACGAGGATGTTGGCCGAGGGATAGAGCCGCAGGAACTCCGAGGCCCACTGATCGGTCAGATGGTTCGGCACGACGAAAATAGACTTGCTGCAAAGGCCGAGTCGCTTGCTTTCCATCGCAGCGGCGACCATTTCAAAGGTTTTGCCTGCGCCCACCTCGTGGGCCAGCATGGTGTTTCCACCGTAAATCACATGGGCGATAGCGTTCTTCTGATGCTCCCGCAGCGTGATCTCCGGATTCATCCCGGCAAAGACAAGATGGCTGCCGTCATACTCGCGGGGGCGGGTGCTGTTCATCAGCTCGTTATACTGTTTGACCAGCTTTTCCCGGCGCTGCGGATCTTTCCAGATCCAGTCCTGAAAAGCGTCCTTGATGGTCTGCTGCTTCTGCGCGGCCAGCGTCGTTTCTTTTGAGTTGAGCACACGGCGCTCCTTTCCGTCCGCATCCCGAACGGTGTCGTAGATCCGCACATCCCGCAGATTCAGCGTGTCCTCCAGAATCTCATAGGCATTGGCCCGGAGCGTTCCGTAGGTGGCATAGGCGGCAACATCGCTGCCGCGCGGCGCATTTTTCCCGGTAATGTGCCATTCAGAGGTCACTGGCGAGTACTCGACCTGGATCATGCGGGTCATATAGAAGGGCGTGTGAAAGGTCTCGTACATGAACTGCTGGAATATCTCTTTGTCGATCCAGGTGCTGCCGACGCGGACCTCGATCTCACTGGCGCCCAGGTCTTTCGGCTGCGCCTGTTCCAGCGCCGCCACATTGATCTGAAAGGCGGGATTATGCTCTGCAGCCCGCTTGGCTTCGCGGAGCTTCTTGCGCACATTGCCGGAGAGGTATTCGTCGGCGGTCTGCCAGCCTTTGTCCCAATGGACCCCTCCTTCCTCCAGGTCAAAGGGGCCGGTAGACGGGTCTTTGAAGATGATGCCGTGCAGCTCCTCCACGATCTCCGGGATCTTCTCCGAACCGCCCATGAGGGAGGCCATGAAGCCGAGATCCACACAGGCTTTTTCACCGATGGAAACAGTGAGCGCTTCCACGGAGGTGTCTACATGTGAGACGCTGCGATCCTGTTTGATCGTGCGCTTGGTAAACATATCTGCCTTGCGCTCCAGTTTCTTCTCTTCGTCGAGCACTTCCAGGGAACAAAGCAGATAATAGGAAGAATCGTCGGCAAAAGCCAGACGGTTTGCACGGTCGTTGATCAGCCCATACTTTGCGGAAAAAGTGTCGTAAAGCCGGTTCAGCTCTCCCTGCTTTTCTTCGATCCGCCAGTCCGGGGTCAGTTCATCCATTTCCAGGTCGATCAGCTCATGGACGCAGTCGCGCAGGGCAACCAGGCCCTTGACGCGCTCCTTGGCTGTGGCGTTCAGATCCGGGCGCACCATGACGCTGTTTTCCCGGTAGTACACTTCACCGTCCACGACGGTAAAGCTGTAGTTCTTCACTTCAGGATCGGCGGGGATCGTGTCGCGGATCACCTCGCCTTCACCAAGATCCGGCAGCTCCGCTTCGGTGTAGCTGCCGCGGATATATTTGATGGCATCTTCCAACTGTTCGGAAAGCTCCAGCGCCTCGATGGGCTCCACGGTAAAGTCCTGACGCCCATACTGTGTGCTCTCTGAGCTTTGTCGCCCCAGGATCATTTCCGGGCGATCGACAAAATAGCTGTTGATGGCGAAGCCATCGCCGTTTTCCGCAAGATGAACCCAATCCGGCTCCTCGACCTGCGGCGTCTCTCGCTTCTGCAGGAAGATAATGTCCGAGACCACATCCGTTCCGGCATTTGCCTTGAACGCATTATTGGGCAGACGGATCGCGCCGAGAAGATCAGCCCGCTTTGCAAGATAGCGCCGCACATCGGGGCTTTTGGCGTCCATCGTATAGCGGGAGGTCACAAAGGCGACTATGCCGCCCGGACGCACCTGGTCGAGCGCCTTGGCAAAGAAGTAGTTGTGTATAGAAAAACCGAGCTTGTTGTAAGCCCAGTCGTTTACTTGGTACTGACCAAACGGCACATTGCCGATGGCAAGATCGTAGAAGTCTTTGCGGTCAGTAGTTTCAAATCCAGCCACCGTGATATTTGCCTGGGGATAGAGCTGCCTGGCGATGCGGCCGCTGATGCTGTCCAGCTCCACGCCGTAGAGACGGCTGCTGCGCATCTGCTCCGGTAGCATCCCGAAGAAGTTGCCGACGCCCATCGCCGGTTCCAGAATATTGCCGGTCTGAAAGCCCATGTTTGCCAGCGCGTCATACATGGCCTTGATGACCGTGGGGCTGGTGTAGTGGGCATTCAGTGTGGAGGCTCTAGCAGCGGCGTATTCCTCATCTGTCAGAATATCTTTCAGATCCGAATACTCCGCTGCCCAGGCTGGCTTGTCCGGGTCAAAGGCATCGGCCAAACCGCCCCAGCCAACATACTGAGAGAGAATATGCTGTTCTTCCAAGGTCGCCGGGCGGTTCTCGCTTTCGATCTGCTTTAGGGTGGTAATGGCCTTGATATTGCGCCAGAACTTCTCTTTCGGGCCGCCTTCTCCCAGATGTGAATCTGTAATGTGATAGTTCTCTGCCGGGGGCTTCGGCGGCTCATGCTCCGGCTCATCAAAGCGCAGCGTTTGGATCTCGATGTCATAGGGCAGACCGTTCTCAACGGCGGGGTAAAAGGCTACCGGTTCCGAATGAGTTTTCTGCTGCTCCTTCTCGCGCATCATCAGTTGCTCAAAGCTTAGATGGCTTTCGGTGCGGAAAATGGGATAGCTCTGCTTGGGATCAAGGAGCTGCACATCGAATGGACTGATATCCGTAATGTTGAACTCTGTGCCGACGATGGTGACGGAATCTCCCGCATGGTAGGTGCTGCCGTCAGACAGGGTAAGATCAAGGCTGTTGTCTACGGCCTGCGCTTCCGGTTCGATGCGGTTGAAACGGCCTTCATCCACATAGTGGTCGAAGTCCTGGCGCGGCATGGAGACCGGTTCCTGCTCCAGGCCATCCGGGAAGGAGTAATACACGGCTTCCTCATCGACAGAATCCAGATGGATGCGGACATGGATTTCGTCACCGGCAGAACGGGCGTCGAAGTCGTCGCCGGTATGGAACACCGTGCCGCCCGGCGTGACAAAGGTCGGGCCATCGCCGTATTCCATGTACTTGCGTACATTGGTGATGGAGTCCAGGTACATATCCATGCCGTCTATGCTTGGGCCGGGACCAATATCCTGATAATACACGGTGCCCGTTTCGGGGATCACGCTGTCGATACGGTACTGCCGCCCAGCATGTTCAAAGAAGGTCTCGCCGGGGATCATGTACTGCTCGGCATATTCGCGGTCGGAGAGCTGTTCTTTTTCTTCCTGCGCGATCTGCTCCGCATCTGCCATCACCTGTTGAATGAAGGGGTTGCGGTTCAGCGCTTCGGGGTCAATGACTTCACCGTTGACGATCCCGGACTCAGCCAAGCGTTCCCGAATGGCAGCAGGGTCAACATCGTCGAAGTTATCCAGCTCCTGATCGGTGTAGAACTCTTCACGGCGGATCAGACGCACCATGCGCCGCTGCACGTCCCGCCAAGGCAGCGTGGTTTCTTCTACGCCGGGCAGCTTCACCGGAAAGGCATCCAGCTCACCGCCGTATTCCTCCCGCAGCCACTGGTCTGTACTGCGTTCACGGCCATGCTCCTGCATATACCGGAATACCCGGCGCTTGCTGGCGATATCGCCGTTCCATGCTTGAACGGCGGCCTTAAGATCTTCCTCGGCGGCAACCCGCAAGGGTACAGAGGGACCGAAAGCACGGGAGCCGTCAGCGCCGAACTCCGCTTCATGGGCGTCGATAGCCGCTGCCGCTTCATGGTCGATGGAGAGAACACGGCGCACTTCATGGCTGCCCCCCTCCATGGTTGAGGCAATGGCAAGGTCGTACTTGTCTCGCAGCACCTCGGAATACTGCTCCAGAGCGCGGGTCGGAAAGCCGACCATATCCAGACGGCCAATACCGGGGATCTCCCTCGCTGTGATGGCGAGCTGGGCCAGCTCTGAGGCTGCGCGGGCATCTTCCCCGTACAGCTCATAATAATCTCCTCGCTGGAACAGCACCAGCTCATCAGCGTGAGCTTCCTTGATGCTGTTGTACTCCACAACATCAGATGGAATCTCCGGGGCTTTCTTCTCTTCTTTCGGTGCATTAAGCTTGGCCTTTTCCTCTGCGGTAAGGTAATGGTCCTGCGCCATCAGCTTGTCGATGCGCTTGACCACTTGCGGCCAAGTCATCAGCACATCGCTGCACTCCGGTTTTCTGAGCCTTACGCCTTTTCTGCTATGATCCTCGTAAGTATGAAAGTTGTGTGAGAAGGCAGCATTGCCGCCGCCAATTCCGTACTCCTTTTTGAGGAAATCTGCCTTCTCTTTCGCTGAATGCGGTTCCTGCCAAAAGCGATAGATACGACCTTTGCCGCCTGAGACATTACCACCGCGCCGAAGCGCACTGGCGATATCGTCCTCGGTGATAAAGTGCCTCACCTGCGGTAGCTCCTGCATTCCGGTTTTATAGGAGCTATACGGGAGATCCAGCTCCTGGATACCTCGCAGAAGTTCCTCCGGACGGTGATAGTTGAAGCGCAAAAGCGAACGGTCCTTTTTCCACGCCTCCACGAAATCCCACAGACTGTTGCTGATTTCATGTCGCTTATCCCAACGATCCAGCGTGCTGACAACACGCTTTTCTTCCTCGGGATAGCCGCCTCCTTTGTATTCATCCAGAGCAGAGAGCCACCCAGCTTCACGAGCATCATCAGACAAATCGTGGTAGAGATACAGCAAGGTTTTTGCAAGCTGCGACAGCTCGAAGCCGCGGCGCTCGGCCAGCTCGACATTCGTTGCATAGCGGCCCCCATCCAGCAACTGTCCGATTCGGGTCGCCGCGTCCGGCCAGGACAGCACCTGTGCGCGCCGGTCGTATTCCGCACCGTCGCCTCGGGCAATATGAATGCCATCCCCGGCGGCAAAGGAAGAAAACTTGCCGCGCTCGGTTTCAATGCCGTAAGCCCCGCGAAAGGTCTTTTTCAGGAAGTCCACCACGCGTTCCGGGCGCTTATGCTTCATAAATTCCGTAGTGATCTTCATGCGCGCTTCTCTGTCGTTGCTGCCGAAGATCAGCAGGAGGTCTATATCCTCCTGTGGGATAGAGAAAGCGGAGGGCGCTTTCTGTGCGCTCTCCGCTTCCGCGATGGTTTGGATTTGTTCTGCCTCTGAGGGAAAGAGGCTCATTTGCCCCGGCCTCTCATCGGCTTCGTCGTTTAGCTGTAGACCAGCTCCCGCAGGATCGTCTCCTCGGCCTGGGCCTTGCAGCTGTTCATCAGCCCGACCCACTGCATCGGGTTCTCGGCTTTCAGCTTCTCGCTGATCCCCGCTGCTTCCATCAGCCTCGGCATCATCGTTTCCAGACGGCTCTGCGCCGTCACGTCGATCTCCCGCAGATGGGGATACAGCTTCTCCGACAGGAGCAGATTCGAGAACAGCACCGGGCGATGCTCCTTCAGATAGGTCTTCCGCATCCTGCCGTACTTGCCCAGCGGCGTCTCCGCCGTCTCGCTCAGGCTCAGATCCGGGATCAGATAATCTCCGCTCGCCCTGTAGTTCAGTTCGCTCATGGTTTTCCGTCCTTTCCGCGCGATGCTCGCGCTCATATCTCTTGATGGTGACTTCGATCTGTCGTAAAACCTGTTCGCTGGCCTCGCTGATCGCTGTGCAGAAGATGCCCACGGTCGCCGGGGTGTTGAAATCAAAGATGGGCTGGAAGTCCTCGTGGGTGAAGGTTCCAGAGGGATCGAGCCCGCAGCGGCTCATCAGCGCGTATGCTGTGCTGACCGTCCCGGCATGTTTGAAAACCGCTCTCAGGTTGTCTTCATCATATTCTTCGAGGAAGGAACCGTCAACGATGCCAAGGATGTCCCGCTGGTGCTCCTCCCAATAGCTCTCGATCAGCTCTCCGGCGATGGCTTCCAGCTGAAAAGCGAGACTGATGCTGCCGGACTGACCGAAGCGCTGTTCCAGGGCGGCGGTCACACTGTCCCGATGCTCCGGGCGGTATTCCCAAAGGAAAGGGCGGCGGGCATTCGCGCCGCCGCCTGTGTCGGATACATCAAAGACATATTTCATCCGGGGCGTGTCCCCGGAGCTGTCGATCAGAGCAATGCCCTTTGTGCCGCGCCGTATATAGCGGTTCATGGTTTTGTTCCAGACCTCATAGCCAGCGCAGGCCGTGGCCTCCGGCTTTTGGGCAAAGATCAGGAGCTGCTCATAGTAGGGGTATTTATACAGTCTGGCCGATGTTTCAAGAAATGCCGTCCATATCTGGAGGCTATCCGTTAATCGACGCGCAGTCTCGGCCGCCAACTGCGCGTAGAATTGGGTTTTTCTAATAATGTTTGCTCCTTTTAGTGGAAAAATGGGATGACATGATATAATTAGCATATCAGACAAGGAGAACAAAATGGATGGGCAACTGGAGAAAGGTCTAATAAGGAAAAGACATTATTTTCCCATATTCCAACAATTATAGACTCTTTCATCTAGTGCTTTAAACTTATCGCTTATATTTAAAATGATGTGTTCTCAATATGTCTTTAATACGCTCCTCTTTAATTCCGGGCTTAATCCAAATACTCCTGTTTTTATGTATATAACACTTATATCCACAAAGCTTTAATAGTGGCAGTATTTCTTCACGACTTGTCCCGAAAACTGTTTCTATCTCTTCTGCCAGAACATAATCATGATTTGCAAATTCCTCGTCTATTTTTTGGGTATTTTTCTTTAATTGCTCCCAAGCTGAATTTCCTTCTGTGTTGTGCTTTTTATTAATTTTTTTTATTTTAGCCCAAATAGCTGCTACAGATGATATGATTATAGCACTAGGCACGTTTTGAAGAATTCCAGATTCTATTTGTTGAATAACTTCTGGATTACTAAAATATGCAGCTATGCTTTCAACTATTTCTTTTATCAGCTGTAAATCAAATTCATGCCGATCATTCCAAAAATAGTATTCATAAATTTCAAGAGCAATTAAATCTTTAAAATCCTTACGATGGATTAGTTTGGAAAAATCATTACATACACTTGAATTATCATTATAGCCGCGCAACAATACTTCGTCTACAATATAATCAATGTTTTTGCTCGTTCCATTGCTTTCTTCCACGGATGTTTCCTCCACTAAAGATTTGCCAACTAAAGTCAGTTTATCCATTTGGATTAAATGCATTTCCTCGCACAAATAATATAGTTTATCTTTTTCGCTACAATTAAAACGGCTTCCTTTTAAGTAATCAACAACCATACGCTTAGATACATTGTTTTCTCTATACCACGACCAATAGTATTTTCTCCTTCTAAGCAAGTGATAAACTAAAGGTAGTTCTTCGGATGAAATGTGTACGTCATTAATGTACACAGCGACTTTATTAGCATCATAAGAATGAATTATTAAACTTTCTCCATGAGGATTTGTATAGTCAAGACAATTAAATGAACCGTGAACTTTTTCATCCATTGTTGCTGAGCAATTTAAATTCGTACTAAAAAATACTTTGATGCTATAAATATCTAATAAAAAATCGACATATTTATTTACGTGAAAAAATTCTATACCAGTTAATTGGGTACATGGGAATATTACATTGTCTGGATTATTCTTTATAGCAATCATAGGATCCAGAACAGGACGCATATACAGATAATGGCGTCCTAATGGAACTTGTGCCGACAATTCGTCAAATAGGAACCCAATTAAGTCTTCTACAATTATATTTCCATTCTCCACATATTCAAGGATAGAATAGATTTTTTCAATTTCTTTTGTTTCAGGCTGTACGAAACTGATATATTTTTTACCCCTTTTTCCCACCACGCGCTTTGAATTGTTTGATCCATAGCGTTTATTTAGCAAGACAACATCCCACATTCTCCAGACTAAAGGAGCGCTCTTTTCTGTGATAATACTATTTTTTACAACAAATTGGAGTAATTGACGTAAAATTTTTATTTCCTCTAGATTATCATTGTTTTTCTCTATGTATCCAAAACCAGCATAAATTGATCCGCTATTGCCGTCTATTGTTAATTCGTTATTGTGCCTGATAGCCAATTCCATCATATCGTTGAAATTGCCGAAACCGGAGACACAGGGTTTTCTTAAACCTCTACAGACTACAGCAGCATGAGAAGTCATCCCACCTCTTGCAGATATAACCCCCATGCAGTATTTTGATTGGAGTATTTCTATGTCTTCAGGAGAAATTTCGAGTACGCAAAATATAAAGGACTCTTGTCGATTGATAAAACTCCAAGCATCTGAAGACGAAAAACAAACCTTAGCCGCAACCACACCGCTACTGGCAGGTAGCCCCCGTGACAGTAGCTCTAGTCCTTGCAAGTTTGATAAAGAGTATACATCCAATATTTCTACTATTTGATAGTACGGTAGCTTTTGGAAAACATCCTCCACACTCATCTTTCCTTCGCAGAACATACTAATAATAATTTTTAAATTTGCTTGAATGGTACGCTTGCCAACTCTTGCGCCTAAAATATACAGTTTTTCGTTTTCAATAGTAAATTCAAAATCTACCATATCGTGAAAGAGAGATTCAAGCATCTGCCCACAGCGCTTGAGTTCATCAGTAAAAATATCTTTCATATAACGATTATAGTTAATTATTCATATCCGTTTTAGTACTGATTTAGATAGAAAATCAACTATACTATCCTTTCCGTGCTACTTGTAATTCTTTTAATAAAAATGCAAGCATACTATTTCAAATATTTATATAATAATATTAAAGCATTTTCACAGCCGGATATCAAGAGAAAATATGAATTATTACATAAAAGACATCAATTATTGTGAAAAATTGCGGCAAAAGCCGCTCCTATTGACTTGCGTTCCAATTTCCTATTAAGGTAAATGTAAGTAGTGCGGGTGTAATTGACGCCCTGACACACTTTGTTAATTGACCATCTTAACATCGATGTTCTAAGATTATGCAGAATTGGATAGACTGCAAAAATACTCGGCGTCGCTCATGGCCGTGAGCTTTTCGATGCAGGATTCGGTAAAGACTTTGAGCTCTGCATCATCTGGGCCGAGATACTCGTGCATTTCCTCCAGCGCGTCGATCAGTCCCTGCCGGGTGCCGGAGGCGTTATACAGGGCCATGAATTCCTGCTCGTCAAAAGAAATGCTGTTGTTCACGATTCTTGCCATAGGTCAAATCTCCCTTTCCGCGCTCTTTTTCGGCGCTGTCTGTTTTCTTGTCTGCGGCGGCTGGCTCTTGAGCTTTTCCATCACCGAGGGCTTCCTGGCCTTGTTTTCTTCTTTGACCGCATTGTACAGATCGAGGACGGAAATGCTTTCTCCGCGCTTGACCTGTTCCTCCAATTCGGCCACGGTAGGCTGCTTTTGGCCGTTGTTGATGATTCCGTCGATCATGCCGTAATCGTCCTCGGTGGACAATTCTGCAGCCTTCAGATAATTCTCCGGCTTGCGGAAGTCCGGCAGCTCCTGGAACCCAAAGCTGTCGCAGTAATAGTAAGATACATGACCGTCCTGCTTGATGGCAACGATGTCGCTGACGGACAGGCTGTGCCCGCCGAAATCTCCGGGGCGATCCAGATTGAACTTTTCATAGAGCTTGTCAAGATCCATAGGCTCTGTCGCAGGTGCGGTATAGCACAGATCATAGTTGCCGCGCTGCACAGAGAGACTGTCTTTCATCAGATCTTCCATACTGCGGAACACATACTCTCGGATCAGGCCGTCCTTCACCTGATAGATCGCAAAGCAATCGCCGGGATAGGCGTCAAAGGCCGCCTCCCGCTGCTCCTGATTCTTCAGACGATCCTGCAGATGTTCGCGGAATTGCGGATGGAGCTGCCAGTCCTGCGCATACATGGCGAACACGGTTCCCTCCGGCTGGCTGGCAATATCTTCGGCGTCAACGGCCATAACCATTTCAGCCTCGTCCATATAGTAGACCATCCAGTTGCTTTGACATTCCTCCAGCGCCCGATCCCGGCTGAGAGGCAGCATTTTTGCGCCTTCCTCGCCAAACGGTGCCAGAGAATCCATGCTCATCGTGGGATCAGGCACGGGGTAGGTGTCCAGGGCGGCCACTTCCTGCTCGCCCAACACTTCCTTCGCATCGATCCCGCGCTCCTTGCAGACCTCCCGGAAATTCCGGTCAATGTCTGTAATGAGAGACGAAGCCGTTTCATTGATGGTGGTGAGGCTGTCCTTCAGCTCGGAGGCCTCCTTACTGCTGGACCAGCTTGCGAGATAGCCGAAGCTGTTTTCGCCGGTCTCAATCCAGTAATACTGGCAGACGGAATAGGCCACGCTTTCTGCCTCGACCTCCTGGGTGCTCCGATCCTTCATGTGATCTTCATAGAACTGTTTGAGTGTTGAACTGCCATCTTTGATGCGCAGCTCTTCTCCCTCCTGCATGACGTGAGCGCCTGTGTCGGAAAGCTCAATGGGCTTTGCCAGCACAACCGTACCTGAACGGTGGCTGTTGCTGGTCACTTTCTTCTCGATGCTGTGGATCACATGATCGTGGTTGCTGCGCAGCTCATACTTGAACAGGCCGCCGGGGAGCGATGCTTCGTCGATCTGCCCTCTGGTAAACAGGCAGGGCATGCCGAGTATCTCCGCGTGATCGTACTCTGTGGGATCGTCCTTTGCCGGGAAAACAGCATTATGCAGCTTGGCGTGGGTGATCTCATGGACAAGCGCGGCAACCGTCTGCGCCTCACTCATGCCCTCTCGGATGGCTATGGTCTGTTTCCTTTCGCGGAATACACCGTCGCAGTCCGGGGCCATGGCTTCAAAGCTGACCGGCACGGGCGAGGAGCGCTTCAGAGCCTCCACAAAGGCCTCGTACTGCTTCACATCGCCTTTAATTGCGGACGCCAGCTCCGGCAGCGGCTCGCCCTCGGTCTGAGACACATCAAAGACCGTGGCCACACGGAAACGCGGGATGGAGATTTGCTTTTCCTCCATGATGGCCTGCCCGTTTTCATCCAGCACGGGCGCTTTGGTGTCGGGATCAAGCTTAACTTTCTCTACGGTTTTCTTGGAGATCGCCGGTGCGATGATCTTGATGCCTTTTTCGCCCTTCTTGACATTCCGCTTAAATTCGTCCCGCCACTTGTTGAAGCCCGCCACACGGGTGGCGTCGGGCTTCTGCATGAAGATGAGCATGGTATTGTTGAAGGAATAACGGTGAAAACGGCTCATGGTCTGCAGATACTGCTGATACTTGCCGCTGGTGAACACATCCCGGATACCGCTTTCGATACTGTCCGTGATCTCCTTCAAGCGCTCCCGGTTGCTCTTTTTCGGCGGGTCCTGCGCTTCGGCGGGGACGGGGATCTCCTGCTCGATTGGCTGCCCGGCCAAATGCCGGTCGAATTGCTCCTTCTCATAGGCATAGATGTAAGCGTTATACGCTCCACGATGGGGATTGAGCCGGAGCATATAGCTGTTCTTATCCGTATCCGCACGAAAGACAAACTCCTGACTGTTATCCAGCGCAGCCTCGGGGTGCGCGTTGCAATAAGCATACAGGGCAGCTCTGCTCGTGAGGATGCCGTTATACTCCGGGTTCTTCTGCAGCTCATGGATGAACTGATCGAACTCGTCCTTGAAGGCCTGCGTTTTGAGCTTTGGCTGATGGTCATCCCAGGAGCTGAAGAACTGCGTGCCGGTATGACCCATGTCGGCCCGCAGGTGGCCGATGCAGCCACTGTCTTTGAACAGCTCCGGCTGCGTATAGCTGAATCCGCGCTCGTCCGGGGTAGCGGCGCGGACCATGATTCTTAGTTTATCTGGCATTTTTCACTTCCTTTTTTACTGTTAAAAGATGAAAGTGTGGAAAAATAGAAAGCCGAAAACGGGGGCAGACATCAAATCGTATTACCCCCGTCATTTTAGCTTGTGTAAACCCGCATGATTGCTGGCTTTTTTCTATCCTATTTTTCCACTCTCGGCCCGCTTCCGGCGCATATAATCACACTTTTGCTGCTTGGTACGTTCTTTGGCGCAAGCCGGGCAATAGTTGGCGCTGTTGGAGCGCGGAAGAAACAGCTTCCCGCACATCGAGCAGGGCTTCGTTTTCCCTTGATCGCCGGTCAGCTCCACATAGAGGGGCATATCTGCAGGGAGTACCGCGTTGATGAACCACTTGCAGATCAAAGAGCGCGTAATGCACTGAGGACAGGGCGTGTCCAGCAGAACGCAGAAGCCGTCATAGAAGTTGCAGCATTCTTTCTTGGCCAGCTTATATACCTATCTGGCCTGTGCCTCGGTCATGCGTATTACCTCTGCCATAGCTCAGAACACCATCCGGAAGCTGGGCCGCTCGCCGTCATCTTCCAGGATCACCGTGGCGTTATAGTTCTTACCGGTGCGCTCAGAGAAGCAGTCTGTCAGCAGTACGCTCCCGTCATTGAGCAGCGCGGACGCAACCTCGCTGTCAAGCTCTTTGTGCTTGCTTTCAAAGAAACGATTGCTTTTCCACAAGGCAAAGCTGCAGCTGCGATTCTGGCAAAAGAATCCTTTGTCGCGCTCAATGACCGGATACCCGCAGCGCGGACACTTGCCGATGATGGCGCGGCTGTCCTGAAAGAGAACGGCGGAGTCCTCGACTGGAACATAGCCGCCGATCAATTCTGCGATCATTGTGCGAATATCTGCTTCAAAGTCTTCCGGTGACAGATCTCCGCGCTCCACCTGTTTGAGACGCTGCTCCCACTCGGCGGTGAGCTGCGGCGACTGGAGCTGTTCCGGCAGCACGGTAATGAGCGAAATCCCTACGGGCGTCGGGTGAAGCTGGACGTTCTTCTTGGCCTTCTTTCGTTCCAGATAGCCGTCTGCGACCAGCTTTTCAATGATCCCGGCACGAGTGGCCGGTGTGCCTATGCCGTGATGCTCGGCATCCTCGGGCATGTCCTGATCTCCGGCGCTCTCCATGGCAGCCAGGAGGGAGGCCTCAGTATAGCGCTTCGGTGGGTGGGTCTTGCCCTCTTTGACGGAGGCCTCGGACACTTGCATCGTCTGCCCCACTGTAAGCGACGGCAGCGGCTTTTCTTCGTTCTCTTTTTCCAAGTATCGCTGCCAGCCGGGATCGGTGATCGTCTTTCCCTTGGCCGTGAAGTTCCTGCCCTCGCAGCTTGCCGTTACCTCGGTTTCCGTGTACTGGAACGGGCCGCTGACCGCCCGGAGAACACTGCGGGCGATGAGCTTCAAGATTTCGCGCTCGCCTGCGGGAAGAAGGGATAGGTCAGCGTCCAGGCAGCGCAGCGTCGGAATGATCGCATAGTGATCCGTTACCTTGCGGCTGTCACAGACCTGTTCGCAGTTGACAGCGAGAGGGGCGGGAACTTCGTAGATCTTCGCCGCAATGGCGGCAATCTCCGGGACGCGGCTTTCCATGTCGTCGGTCAGAAAGCGGCTGTCTGTGCGGGGATAAGTACATAGCTTTTTCTCATAGAGGCTCTGGGTGTAGTCCAGCGTCTGCTGGGCGGTGTAGCCGAGGACCGTGTTGGCCTCGCGCTGGAGGGAGGTCAGATCGTAAAGCCGGGGCGTAGCTTCGGACTTTTCCTTTTGGGTGACACTCTGGATCGTGACAGGCTTGCCCTTGCACAGCCCGGCCAGATCCGCCGCTTCCTTTTTGCTCTTCAGCTTTTCACCCGCAACAGTAAAAGAGTCCAGATCGAGCTGCACCGTGAAGAAGGGTTCTGGCACAAAGGCGCGGATCTCTGCTTCACGCTGGACGATCATGGCAAGCGTCGGGGACATGACGCGCCCGACGCTTAGCTTGTGATGGTAGAGCAGAGTGAAAAAGCGGGTGGCATTGATGCCAACCAGCCAATCGGCTTTGGCTCGGCAGAGCGCGGACTGATACAGTCCCTCATATTCGCTGCCGTCCCTGAGCTGCCGAAAGCCCTGCCGAATGGCCTCATCCTCCATGGAGGAGAGCCAGAGGCGTTTGATCGGCTTTTGGCAGCCGGAGAGCTGATACACATTGCGGAAGATCAGCTCGCCTTCGCGCCCGGCATCGCAGGCGTTGATGATCTCGGTCACATCCTCCCGCGCCATAAGCGAACAGAGAAGGTCGAACTGCTTTTTCTTCTCCGAATGGGGCACGGTGAGCCAGCTTTCGGGCAGAATCGGCAGGTTCTCCTGTTTCCAGTCGCGGTATTTGGGATCGTACATCCCGGCATCGGCCAGTCCTGCCAGATGGCCAATACACCAGGAGATCAGATAGCGGTCGCCCTCAAAATATCCGTCCTTACGGTCTTTGACGCCGAGGGCGGCAGCATAGGTTTTGGCTACGGACGGTTTTTCAGCGATGACAAGTTTCACGGTTTCTTTCCTCCAATTCTATTGCAAATTCATCTGCTGTCCAGTCGAGCTTGTGCTCCCGGAACTTGTTGCAGGGATAGACACAGGGGTTTGCGTACATACGGCAGCCATAACAGGGATGGCCTGCTGGAACGCGGTATTCACAGCCGACAGGAGGCCCCGGTGGGACCTCCTGCATAAACGCCACTATCTCCATCAGTTCATCCCAGTCGTCATGGGTCAAACGCCGTCCTCCTCGGAATTGGTGTCGTATTCTACGAACTGATCAGCGTAATCGTTTTCCTCGTCATCGTCGTCTCCGTAGTCATAGTCCTCCGGATCAAAGGCACCTTTGGTCTTCGGTGCAGGATTCTTCTTGAACCGCAGATAGAAGAACACGAGAATAGCGAGCAAGGCGAAAAGCACAACGATCACCGTTCCGCGAATTGAGGTAGTGTCCGGCTGCGTGCTTGGCTGCTCTGAAGGAACTGGCGTCGGGATCGGTGTCGGCTGTGGCGTTTCAACAGGAATCTGCTCTTGCTCATATGCCGCCTTTTCCTCGTCGCTCAGCAGGGCGAGAAGATCTGCCTCATCGACTTGGTTGAGGAAATACACGGTGTTGTTGCCTTTGGCGCTATGGTCGATGATGATGAAGAAATAGTGGCCGTTCTTGGTCACGACTGTGATGAATTCCTTTTCGTTGGCCGCTTCCCCTGTGATGTCATCGACCAGTGTCATGTTGCCTTCCGGGGTGAGCACTTCAGGATTGGTGTTTTCCTCCGGGGGGATTTCATATTCCTGATAGTCTCCGCCCTCGGCGTAGGCGGGTATGGAAAAGGCCGCCATGCAGAGCATGACGGCCAAAAAGCAGGCAATCAGCCTGCGTTTAGACAGTTTCATTGGCACTTTCCTCCTTCTTCTTGTATTGTCTCTTCTGGGCAAGCAGATCGGCAAAGTGTTCTGCGAGCTGCTCTGGTGTCATGCCGATTTCCTCAACGATTCCGAAGATCTCGGTTCTTTCCTCTGCACGAATGTCTTCTTCTCGTGCTTTGAGACGCGCCTGGAGCGTTTCAAGTCTTTCCTTGTCTTTCGCCTGGCTCGCCCGAAGCTTTTCAAGCTTTTTGCTCATATTGCCTCCTTTACGGCAGCCGTCCATAGCAGTACAAATGCTGCTGCCAATAGACGGAGTTGAGGTTGGAATAGGTGATCGGGTCGCCGCAATGGATCATCATGTTGTTGCCGACATAGATGCCCACATGGCTGACCTCCGGCGTGTCGTAGGTGCCGACGAAGAACACCAGGTCGCCGGGGCGGGCGTCCGAGGCCCGGACGGGCGTGCAGTAATCACAGAGGCCCTGGGCCGTGGTTCGTCCCACGCTCCAGCCGCTGTGGTTGAGTACCCAGCAGACAAATCCCGAACAGTCGAAGCTGGTGCTGGGCGAGCTGCCGCCCCACACATAGGGATAACCAAGGTACTTCTCGGCCTCCTGAACCATAGCGGCAAACTTCTCATCGGCCAGCGCCTCGGGCGGAATGTCGTAGTGAATATAGCTGCCCTCACCGTAGCGACCGATGTATTCGGAGCCGGGAAACAAATCAGGCCGGTTGCCCAGCGTCGCCATATACATGGAGTACATGCTGAGCTGGTCTTCATTCATGATCTCGTACTGCAGGTGTGAGAGCTTGTTGTTCCTCAGCTCCACCTTGACGGAAACATAGTCCGTCACCACATCCGGGTTTTCCGGATCTGGCTTTTCCTCGCTGGTTTCCGCCTCTGTCAGCTCGTATTGCTGATTAAACAGCCAGCGGAGTGTCCCGCGCACCTCGCTGATCGTCCACTCGCCGCCATGCAGGGCAGTCAGCGTGGAGATCAGGACATAGGGATCATGCCCGATCTCATCCAGATCGAACTCGTATTCGTCATAGTCATGGTCGCGCTCGTAGTTATCCAGGTCTCTTTGAAGCTGGGCCTCCATTGCGCTGTACTCCGATTCAGCAGCGAGAATATCTGCATCGCGGGAGGGATATGTGGTTCCCGTCACAACAGATCCAACGCCACCGAACATGAGAGAACACGAGGACGCTATGTTCATCAGCATGGAGAGGGCAAGGAAGATCGCCAGCAGCATGATCGCGTACTTCGGGTTTTGCTTGAAATGGTCGATACCCTTTCGGAGCTTTTCAATAGTCCGCTCAACAAGATTGCCTGTCTGCGCTGCTGTTTCGGAGCCCTCTCTGGCAGCCTTTGCTACGTTCTTGGCGTACTCATGCTTGATAGCCTGCTTTTGCTGGGCTTTGCTGCCGATCGGCGGCTCGTCAACGCTTTGCGGATTGCTTCGATGTTCACGGAGCTTCCGGGCCGCATGGCCGCCTGTTTGCAGCACCCTTTCAGATGCTTGCTCACCGCGCTGAGCGGCCTGGCGCTGGTCACCGCCCGGATGCTGGTCATCGAGATGGGCATGGGCCTGCTGCTGGGGGCGCTGTTCGGCGCGCTGGCGGCGAATCTGCCCGCGCGAAGCCGCGCGGCAGCGAGATAACGCAAAAGCCGTGCGGGCGCTGCACGGTTCAGACCGTTGACAAAGTTCTTGTCAGCGGTCATTTTTCTATACCCTCGGATTTGAAACTCACTTCCTGAGAGGCAAAAAGAGTGATAAACAAACAGGTTCACTCCTCCGCCGCGTCTCTTAACCGCAATATGCCCGCTGTCCAATTCAGCAAAAACCTGCATGTATTCTCATACAGAGTGACGGGAAATGCAGGATACATTGTAAAATTATGCCAAATATCTCATACGGCATGAATTTCAGCCTTGACAGATGGTTGAAACGATAGTAAAATAACCATCAATCGTATTATTATACGAAATATATTAGGAGGAAGTCATATCATGAAGAAGTTTTTTGCACTGCTGCTTGCCGCGATGATGGTGCTGGGTATGTTCTCCGCCGCCATGGCCGATGAAGCCCCCGCCTACAAGATCGCCATCATGACCGGCACCACTTCCCAGGGTGAGGAAGAGTACTACGCCGCCACCTCTCTGGCCGAGCAGTACCCCGACATCGTGATCCACGACACCTATCCGGACAACTTCTCCTCTGAGGTCGAGACCACCATTTCCAAGCTGATCGCCTTCGCCAGCGATCCCGAAGTGAAGGCCATCATCTTCGTGCAGGCCGTTCAGGGCGCCACCGCCGCGTTCACCCAGATCCTCAACGATATGGGCCGCGACGACATCCTGCTGATCGCCGGCGTGCCCGCCGAGGATCCCGCCGACATCTCCGCCGTGACCGACATCGTGCTGGCCAACGACGAGATCGGCTGCGGCTATCAGGTCGCCGACCTGTCCAGCATGTGGGAGTGCGACGTGCTGGTGCATTATTCCTTCGCGCGCCATCTGTCCTATGAGACCATCGTGGCCAAGCGCGACGCCATGAAGTCCACCGCCGAGAGCTACGGCATCGAGTTCGTCGAGCGCGACTGCCCCGATCCCACCGGTGACGCCGGCATGTCTGGCGCGCAGGCGGCCGTTCTGGAGGACATCCCGAAGGTCATGGAGGAGTACGCCGGCAAGAAGGTGTGCTTCTACTGCACCAACTGCGGCCTGCAGGTCGCTCTGCAGCAGGCCATTGTGAACCAGGCCAACGCCTACTATGCGCTGCCCTGCTGCCCCAGCCCCTATCACGGCTTCCAGGAGGCCTTCGGCCTGACCGCCACCTACGGCGATATCAACGGCGCCATCAAGAACCTGGCCAACTACCTGAACGAGCATGACGCCATCAACCGCTTCTCCACCTGGAGCCTGCCGGTGAACATGTCCATGATCAACGCCGGTTTCTCCTACGCTCAGGCCTATGCCGAGGGCAAGACCAACGGCAAGGTGGATCTGGACGTGCTGAACGCCTGCTTCGCCGAGGCGGCGGGCGGCGAGATCGAGCTGGGCACCTATGTTGACGCGGCCGGCAATGAGTATCCCAACTATCTGCTCATCGCCCTGGAGCCCATCAACTTCGCCGACTATCTCGACTAAGATCTGATTCAGGTGGCTGTCCGCGACAACCGCAGCGACGGGCGTTGCGGACAGCCTTTTTCATTGCGTGGGATTGCGTTTTTTCCCCCGAACGCCGGCTGCCTGTGGGCGTCCGGCGGAAAAAACACATTGCCGCGCGTTTCAGTCTTTTTGAAAAAGGAGTGTAAGTATTGGCCAGTGAATATGTGCTTGAAATGAACCATATCACAAAGCGATACGGTTCAAACACCGTGCTGAAGGACGTGACCCTGCGGGTGCGGCCGGGCGAGATCCACGCGCTGCTGGGAGAAAACGGCGCGGGCAAATCGACGCTGATGAACGTGCTGTTCGGCATGCCGGTCATTCACGCCACAGGCGGCTTCGAGGGCGAGGTCATCTTCGATGGGCAGAGTGTGGCCATCGCCTCGCCCATGGACGCCATGGGCAAGGGCATCGGCATGGTGCATCAGGAATTCATGCTGATCCCCGGCTTCAGCGTGACGGACAACATCAAGCTGAACCGCGAGATCGCCAGGCCCTGGCCGCTGAGCCGCGTGCTGGGCCGCGAGCTGGAGTTCCTGAACAAGCCGGCCATGTCCGCCGACGCGCGCCGCGCGCTGGACGCCGTGGGCATGAGCATCGAGGAATACGCGCTGGTCAGCGGGCTGCCCGTGGGCCACATGCAGTTCATCGAGATCGCCCGCGAGATCGACAAATCCGGCATGAAGCTGCTGGTGTTCGACGAGCCCACCGCCGTGCTGACCGAGAGCGAGGCCAAACAGCTGCTGGGCGTCATGAAGCAAATCGCCGAGCGGGGCATCGCCATCATCTTCATCACGCACCGGCTGGAAGAGGTCATGGACGCCGCGGATCGCGTCACCATCCTGCGCGACGGCACGCTGGTGGACACCATGGACAAGGCGGACACCACGCCGGAGAAGCTGGCGGCCATGATGATCGGGCGCGGCGAGGAGAGCGTGATTCAGGTCGAAAAGCGGGACAAGCAGGTGGGCGACAAGATCGCCCTGTCCATCCGCGACCTGTGGGTCAACATGCCGGGCGAGAGCGACAAGGGCGTGAACCTGGACGTGCGCGAGGGCGAGATCTTCGGCATCGGCGGACTGGCCGGGCAGGGGAAGATCGGCATCCCCAACGGCGTCATGGGGCTCTACGAGGCCTCTGGCGACGTGACCCTGTTTGGCAAGAAGTTGACGCTGAACAGCGCGAAGACGGCGCTGAAGGCCGGGCTGGCCATGGTGAGCGAGGACCGGCGGGGGGTGGGACTCCTGCTGGATCAGTCCATCGAGGACAACATCGCCTTCACCGCCATGCAGGTCAACGGCGACTTCATGAAGGGCTTCCTGCGCCAGAAGGACACCCGCGCCATCAATCAATACGCGAAGCAGATGATCAAGGAGCTGGACATCCGCTGCACGTCCCCCGCCCAGCCCGTGGGTACGCTGTCCGGCGGCAATCAGCAGAAGGTGTGCGTGGCTCGGGCGCTGGCGCTGAAGCCGAAGTTCCTGTTTGTCTCCGAGCCCACCCGGGGCATCGACATCGGCGCGAAGCAGCTGGTGCTGGAGACGCTGGTTCGGCTCAACCGCGAGGAGGGCATGACCATCGTGATGGTCTCCTCGGAACTGCAGGAGCTGCGTTCCATCTGCGATCGAATCGCCATCGTGGCGGAGGGCAAGATCGTCGACATCCTGACGGCCGACGCGTCCGACGTGGCGTTCGGCCTGGCGATGTCCGGCACGAAGATGAAAGAAGGTGAGTCCGCGTGAGCGAACAGGCGAAACGGAGCGGCGGCGGCCGCAGAAGAGCCGCGATCGTGCTGTTTGTGCTGGCGGCGCTGCTGCTGATCGGCGCCATCTGCGGCTATGTGCTGCGCGGCGCGGCGTCCAGCGGGGCCAATCTGGCCGACATGCGCACCAGCGCCGTGCTTCACGCGGCGTCGGAGGGCCTTGTGGAAAACATCGCCCAGCAGGCCCGGGCGGACAAGCTCAAGGAGCTGCGCGCTGACAAGGACTTCCGCAAGCGCGGCCTGGACGAGGTGAACGCCATCTGCGACGCGGCCCGGGACGAGGCGCGGGCGGAGGCGGAAAAGATGTACTCCAACCCCGTGGTTGAGGACAGGGCGGCGCTGGAGAGCGCCATCCAGGCGTTTGAAGGCGTGCTGGCCACCTCCGGCACGCTGAGCGAGAAGGAGCGCTCGGCCTACGCGGCGCTGTACGTCTCCCTGATCGAGAATGTGTCCGACTGGACGGATCTGGCGGGGGAGAACGTCGATGACGACGCCGTCTTCACGGCGCTGTGCGACGCGGAGCCCGATCTCAATCTGGCGCAGAACGCGCACCTGAAGGATGGCTTCGTCCGCATGGCCCGCGACCTGGCGGCGGCGGAGCAGGAGAAGGAAACCGCCGAGCTGCAGAAGCGGCTGATTGACCAGATGAAAGGCGACGTGGCGGACTGGTCGGCCTTCGCCGATCTGGAGGACGAAGCGCTGTGGAGCGGTCTTCTGGAGGAAATGCCGGAGCTTCAAAACAGCGAGGCGTTCAAGCCGGCGCTGATGGACGCCGCCAAGGCGTTTGCTGCCGCGGCAGCCGCCGGGGAAGCGCTGCCGGAGGAGGCCGAGGCCGAGCAGGGCGCTGAGACCTTCAACGAGACCCAGGCGGATTACAGCTACTTCACGCCCAGCGAAGCGCTGGCGAAGGAGCAGGCTGACAACGCCGAGGCCTATGAGGCGCTGAAAGCCCAGCTGGTGGCCATCATTCCCGACCTGGCGGGTCTGTCGGATAAGCTGCAGGACACCCTCAGGGCCAACGTGGAAGCGGTGGTGTGGCCGGGCAGTCTGGATTTTACGACCCGCTATGACGCCTATGTGGCCCACGGCGCGGCTTCCGTGCTGACGGGCGGCGCGGCCTTCACGATGAAGCTGGCCTCCCTGGCCGAGGCGCTGCTGTTGGCCAGCATCGCGCTGCTGCTGCTGGGCCTGGTGATGTATGCCTGGGAGCCGCTGACCAAGCGGTTTGGCGTGCCCCGCACCATCATCGCGCTGTTCTTCATCTACCTGTGCCTGCTGTCGGAGCTGTACAACATCAGCGTGCCCATGATGCTGGGCAACGTGCTGGAGCGCATGACCATGTACGGCGTGCTGGTGCTGGCCATGATGCCGGGCATCCAGTGCGGCATCGGCCTGAACATGGGCATGACCATCGGCTGCATTTCGGGCCTGCTGGGCATCGTGTTCTCGCTGCAGTTCAACATGACCGGCTTCCCGGCGCTCATATTCGCCTGCCTGAGCGGCGCGCTCATCTCGCTGCCGCTGGGCTGGGCCTACTCGAAGCTGCTGAACCGCATGAAGGGCAATGAGATGACCATTTCCACCTATGTGGGCTTCTCCTTCGTGTCGCTGATGTGCATCGGCTGGATGCTGCTGCCCTTCAACAATCCCCGGATCATCTGGCTGCTGAGCGGCCGGGGCCTGCGGGTGACCCACAGTCTGCTGGGGAGCTTCGCGCATCTGTTGGATAATTTCCTGGCCTTCAAGGTGCTGGGGGTGGAGGTGCCCACGGGCGGTCTCCTGTTCCTGGGCCTCTGCTGCCTCCTGATGTGGCTGTTCTCCCGCTCGCGCACCGGCATCGCCATGACGGCGGTGGGCTCCAACGCCCGGTTTGCCGAGGCCAGCGGCATCAACGTGAACCACATGCGCACGGTGGGCACGGTGCTGTCCACCATGATCGCGGCGATTGGCATCGTGATCTATTCCCAGGCCTTCGGCTACGCGCAGCTCTACACAGCGCCCCGCCAGCTTGGCTTCATCGCCGCCAGCGCCATCCTGATCGGCGGCGCCACGGTGAGCAAGGCCAGGGTGAGCCACGTGCTGCTGGGCGTGTTCCTGTTTGAGGGCGTGCTGGTGTTCGGCCAGCAGATCGCCAACTCGGTTGTGGCCGGCGGCGGCCTGAGCGAGGTCATGCGCATCATGATTTCCAATGGCATCATTCTGTATGCCCTGACGCAGAGCGGAGGTGGCAGCCGTGAATAAGAACAAGGCGCTTGCGCACATCGGAAAATACGCGGTGACTTACCTGTTCATCGCGCTGAGCGTGTTCTTCATCATCGTATCGGGGCTGGATATCAACTATGTGGCCAGCCAGCTGCTGCTGCGCCTGAACCGCAACGCCTTCATCGTGCTGGCGCTCATCATCCCGATCATCGCGGGCATGGGCATCAACTTCGCCATCACCATCGGCGCCATGGCGGCGCAGATCGGCCTGCTGCTGACCATCAACTGGGGCGTGACCGGCGTGCCGGGCATTCTGCTGGCGGCGGCCATTACGCTGCCGCTGGGCGCCATGTTCGGCTTCCTCATCGGCAAGCTGCTCAACAAGATGAAGGGGCAGGAGACCATCGGCTCGCTGATTCTGGGCTATTTCGCCAACGGCGCGTATCAGCTTCTGTTCCTGTTCATCTTCGGCACGATCATTCCCCTGAACGACAACGTGACCATCGTGGGCGCCAGCGGCGTGCAGAACACGCTGAACCTGACCGGCTCGGTGGGCCTGTACACGGCCATCGACGGCATCGCCCACATTCCCTTCCTCACGGCGCTGTACGCCGTGGCGGCCGTGCTGGCGCTGTCGGCGGTGATCCAGTGCGCGCGCAAGGCCATCAGCGCGAAGCGGATGATCGCCACGCTGGTTCTGGCGGCGGTCATCGCCGGCGTGTTCAGCATTCCCGGCGTGGCGGCGGTGGTCAACGGCGCCCACGGCCGCGAGGTGAAGCTGCCGCTGGTCACCTGGCTCCTCATTCTCGCGCTGTGCCTGTTCAATTCCACCATCATGCGCACCCGGCTGGGCCAGAAATTCCGCGCGGTCGGCCAGAGCCAGACGGTGGCGAACGCCTCCGGCATCAATGTGGACCGCACCCGCGTGATCGCCATCATGATCTCCACGGTGCTGGCGGGCTGGGGCCAGATCGTGTTCATGCAGAGCGAGGGCATCGGCACCTTCCAGACCTACGCGGCGCATGAGCAGGTGGGCCTGTACGCCGGCGCGGCCATCCTGGTGGGCGGCGCGTCCATCGACCGGGCGACCAACCTGCAGGCGCTGGTGGGCACCTTCCTGTTCCACTCGCTGTTCATCACGGCCCAGAGCGCCGCTTCCGCCCTGTTCGGCGATTCCGCCGTGGGCGAATACTTCCGCGCGTTCCTCTCCTACGGCGTCATCGCCGTGGCGCTGATCATGTACGCCTGGCGCGGCGCGAAGCAGAAGAAGGAAGGTCAGATCAACCTCTCCGACCGCGGCAAAAGCGGCTGAGCCCGGCTGAAAGAATCCTCATACGATCCATGAAACGAAAATGGCCACCCTCGGAAGCGGGGGTGGCCATTGCCTTTATACATCGTCTCTTGTGATATTCTTGAGCCACTTGAATGTGAAGTAATGCCGGATGATGACGGGCATCTTCACGAATTCGTCCAGGCAGAGGATGAAGTAAACCCACATGGGCGGCAGCTTCAGCACGAAGGCGCTGATGAATCCCACCGGCACGGCGTAGGCCCACATGGCGAACATGTCCATGATGAGGCCGAACTTCACGTCGCCGCCGGAGCGATAGATGCCGCAGATCAGCATGGTGTTCACCGACTGGCCGAGGATGTAATAGCTGGTGATGAACAGCATCACGCCGAAATAGTCCCGCGCGCCGTCGGACAGCTTGAAGTAGCCGCCGCTTGTCAGCTGCATGAGCAGCGGCCGCAGCGCCAGCACCAGCAGGCCCCCGGCGATGGCGGTGTACACGCTCAGCCGCGCCAGCCGGCCGGCGTAGCGCTTTGCGTCCTCCAGGCGGTTATCGCCCATGGCCTTGCCCAGGATGATGGCCGCGCTGCTGGAGCAGCCGAAGCACACCACGGTGGCCAGGTTGCGCACGGTGGCGTTGAGGGAATTGGCCGCCACCACATCGCTGGACAGGTGCCCCAGGATCACCGAGTACATGGTGAACGCCAGGCCCCACACCATGTCGTTGCCCATGGAGGGCAGCGCGTACCTGAGAAAATCCCGGGTGAGCACGGAATAGCGCTTCGTGAAGTCGCTCATCCGCAGCCGCACGCGCTTGCACAGCGCGCTGTCGATCAGGCAGATCACCGCCTCCACCGCCCGGGTGATGGAGGTGGCCAGGGCCACGCCCACGATGCCCAGCTCGGGAAACGGCCCCACGCCGAAGATGAAGCAGGCGTTCAGCGCCACATTCAGCGCCACCGCGATGCCGTGCACCGCCGCGCTCATCACCACCCGCTCCACGCTGCGCATGGAGCACAGGTAGATGGTGCACAGGCCGTTCAGCAGATACGCCGCGCCCACCGCCCGCAGGTACTGGGCGCCGGCCTCGATGAGGGCCGGGTCGCCGGTGAACACCCGCATGAGCCAGTCGGGCGCCAGCCACGCCGCCAGCGAGAACACCAGCGAAATGCCGATGGTCATGCGGATGGCGATGGCCATGACCTTTTCGATGGTGCGGGTGTCGCCCTTGCCCCAGTACTGGGAGCAGAGCACCGCCGTGCCGCCGGACAGGCCGTAGAAGATCATGGACAGCACAAACTGCACCTGCCCCGCCAGAGAGGAGGCGGACAGCGCCGTCTGGCTGACAAAGCTGAGCATGACCACGTCCGCCGCGTTCACCGCCGAGTCCATCAGGTTTTGCAGCACGATGGGCAGGGTAAGCCGCAGCGTCATCTTGTAAAATTCGCGCCGTTCGTTCGGGGGATTGGGCGCGGCGGATAGACCGTTCATGGGCGTTTTCCTCCGTCAGGCGGTGAGGTTCATG
>CADARO010000013.1:27007-46537 GCA_902790345.1 uncultured Eubacteriales bacterium
CCCTCCCGCTCCGGCGCGCCGCAGGCCACGCTGGTCTCGATCACGCGGCGCACGAAATCCCCCGCCCGGGCCACGGCCTCCTGAACGCCCGCGCCGGTCACCAGCGCGCCGGTCAGGACCGAGGTGAACAGGTCTCCCGTGCCGTGATACGCCGCGCCCACCCGCCGATAGGGGCAGACCCAGAACCCCGCCTCGCCCCGGGCGCGGCACAGGTTGGCGTGGGTGCCGTCTGACAGCACGGCGCTGGTGATGACCACATGGGCCGCGTCGAAGCCCCGCAGCAGCTCGAAGAGCGCCGCGTCGCTCATGGGGCCGTCCCTGTAGGGCCGGTTCAGCATCATGGCCGCCTCGGTGAGGTTCGGCGTGATGACGTCCGCCTGGGCGCACAGCCGCTTCATGGCCCCGGGCATGCCCTCGGGAAGGCCGGAATACAGCCTGCCGTTGTCCGCCATGGCGGGATCGACGACGGCCAGCGCGCCGTGTTCGCCCCGCTGCCAGGCGATGAGATCCTCCACCAGGCTCACCTGGGCCTCGTTGGCCAGATAGCCGCTGTACACCGCGTTGGCCTTAAGCCCCAGCGCCTTCCAGTGGGCCACACAGCCCGCCATGAAGTCGTCCAGATGCTTCGCCGTGACGCCGGCGTAGCCCGTGTGGGCGCTGAGCACCGCCGTGGGCAGTGGCAGCGGCTGCACGCCCATGGCCGCCAGCGCCGGGATCACCAGCGTCAGCGCGCACCGCCCCAGGCAGGACAGATCGTGCACCGCGATGACTGACGGGGCAGGAGAATTGGAATGATTCAGCATTGATTCAATCACACTCTTCTGATTTCTTGAACAAATTCCTTCATTCGCGCCATGGCCTCGATCACCTTGTCGGTGGCGGTGGCGTAGGAGCAGCGCACGTAGCCCTCGCCGGATTCGCCAAAGGCGGTGCCGGGCACGCAGGCCACCTTCTTCTCCATCAGCAGCCGCTCGGCGAACTGCTGGGAGGTGAGGCCGGTGGACTTGACGCAGGGGAAGGTATAGAACGCGCCCCGGGGCTCGAAGCAGCTGAGGCCCATCTGTTTGTAGGCGTCCAGCATGATGCGGCGGCGGCGGTCGTAGGTGCGCACCATTTCCTTCACGTAGGCGTAGTCCGTCTCCCGGCCCGCCTTGAGGGCCTCCAGCGCGGCGTACTGCCCGGCGGTGGGGGCGCACATGATGGTGTACTGGTGCATCTTCAGCATCACGCTGAGGATTTCCGCCGGTGCGCAGGCATAGCCCATGCGCCAGCCGGTCATGGCGAAGGCCTTGGAGAAGCCGTTCAGGGTGATGGTGCGCTCCTTCATGCCCGGAATGGAGGCGAAGCTCACGTGGGTCTTGCCGCCGTAGGTGAGCTCGGCGTAGATCTCATCCGAAATGACCACCACGTCCGTGCCCCGCAGCACCTCCGCGATGGCCTCCAGGTGCTCCCGCTCCATGATGGCCCCGGTGGGGTTGTTGGGATAGGGCAGGATCAGCGCCTTGGTGCGGGGGGTGAGGGCGGCCTTCACCGCCTGGGGAGTGAGGCGGAATTCGTCCTCGTTGCGGGTGACCAGGGGCCGGGGCGTGCCGCCGGCGAAGATCACGCCGGGGCTGTAGGAAACATAGCTGGGGTCGGGCATGAGCACCTCGTCGCCCGGCTCAACCAGGGCGCGCAGGGACAGGTCGATGCCCTCGCTGGCGCCCACGGTCATGAATATCTCTGTTTTCGGGTCGTATCGCACGCCGAAGCGGGATTCGAGATAGTCGCAGGCGGCTTCCCGCAGGGCCATGAGGCCGGCGTTGGCGGTGTAGTGGGTGCGGCCCTGCTTCAGGGAGTAGATGGCGGCGTCGTTCACCGACCACTGGCTGGTGAAATCCGGCTCGCCCACGCCCAGGGAGATGGCGTCCTTCATGGTGGAGACCACGTCGAAGAACTTGCGGATGCCGGAGGGCGGCACCTGGGCCACGCGGCTGTTGAGAACGCGGTCGTAATTCACGGCGAGATCACCAGTCTTTCATCCTGCCTGCGCTCCTCGAAGATGACGCCCTCCAGCTTGTACTTTTTCAGCACGAAGTGGGTGGCCGTGGAGAGCACGTGATCCAGGGTGGACAGCTTTTCGGCCACGAACAGCGCCAGGCGCTTCATGTTGGAGGCCTTCACGGTGACCATCAGGTCGTAAGCGCCGCTCATGAGGTACACGCTGGACACCTCGTCAAAGCGGTAGATCTGCTCGGCGATGGCGTCGAAGCCCTCGTCCCGCTGGGGCGTGACGCGCACCTCGATGACTGCCTCCACCTGATCCACCTCCACCCGGTCCCAGTTGATCATGGCCGGGTATTTCAGAATGATCTTCTGCGCCTCGAGGCTGCGGATGACGGCGGTGACCTCCTCCTCCGAGTGGCCGGTCATCACGGCGATCTGGGCCGGCGTCGTGCGCGAGTCGTTGAAGAGAATTTCGAGAATGGAGAGTTCAAGGTCGCGAATCATGGTCTGCATCCTCCTGGCCTGTTATGCTGCGCCTCAGGGGGCGCGCCGTATATTGCATTATTATAGATGATCTTTTCCATTCAGTCAACCGCGTGAACGAAAAAGCAGTAATGTAGTTATGGCTCAATAGCGAAATGCCATTTTCCTTATGCTCCATACCCACTGTTGAATTCAACCAGTCGATCCCAATCGATATTACCGTCATCATCACAGAATAAAGTTGTAAACTGTTTTACCAATCGATTGCTTGCCCTATTATAGCTTTCACGATACCTTTCAAGGTATTGTTCTGGCTTTGCTCCCATATACTTAATAATCTTGATATAGAACAATGAATCTCCAGTAAGCTCTGTCCAAAAATCTTCCCCTGCAAGTTCTCGATAAATTGTAGGTTTTCCTCTTCCAGAGGAGCGTTTTTTACCATAGCTATATCCAATAATTGGCTCATACCTAGCATGTGCTTGCTTAGCAAGTTTTGCTGCTGCGTTAAAGTTTTGTTCTTGTCGTTTTTTGCTATCGTTATTGAACACGGAGGGGCCACTTTTAACGGCAATCGCATAGATTATATTCTCATCTTTGTCTTCGACCATTATGTCAACACCTTCAGCCAACGCTTTGTTTCCACCACTTGCTGCTATTGCAAGTGGCTCAAAAAAGCAATTGCCAAATATTGTTTCTTCGCTACTAGAAACAGTTGCAGATAGAACACTTTCAACAATTTCAGATGCGCTTTGCATGGCTTTAGCGCGATACAAATATGGATTCTTTCTCTTCATTATGTCTTCAATCTTAATACCATCAATTTTCTCCAGAAGAGAATTGTAGAACATTTCCAGTGCAGTTCCAATAGCGTTCTCAACACTTGATTCATTAACTCCATTTTTATTGATTGCCATTACTATTTCCTCCTTCAAGATGGAATAAGTTGTTATGAACGGATGTTCCTCTATTGCGTTTTGTTTTTATCGTTGAAGTTCCATTCGCTGCCGCAATGACGGCTTTCCCTACTGCTTCAGCTAACCCTACAGGAACTGCATTACCAATTTGTTTATATTGATTTGTTATTGTTCCCGTTATTGTCCAGTTCTCAGGGAATTGCTGAATACGTGCATATTCTCTAACTGAAAGTGGACGATCTTTGATAGGATGACACATCATAGTAGCTTTTTGAACAGGTGATGTTACTACAGTGGGTGATGGTTGAGAATAGGATAATCGTCTGAAAAACCCGACTTTTCCTCCTCCACTTTTCCATGCCCCTCCCATAGCTGCTGGTTGGATATTAGCCGGTAAATCGCGCCAGTTTCCACCCTCTGGAATCATTCGTAGATATTTAAGACGCTCTTCTGAAAAATGTGTACACGGTCCAGGATTGTCTTCGAGATCGCGAATCGTTTCCCCTAGTGTTACCCAACGCATCTCCTTATTCTGATGCTGCTGAAAATGCGTAGGTGCCGGGAGAAATATTGCCTCATGATCTCTACTTCCAATTATTATCATACGTTCACGAAATTGGGGCACACCAAAATAAACAGCATCAAGAAGACTATGAACCGTTGAGTATCCGAGCTTTTCTAGCTCTGATACAATTATTTCGAGAACACCACCGGGTTTGCCGCCTTTATCGACGGCAATGCTTGTCAACCCTTTTACGTTTTCAAAGATAAAAAACCTCGGCCTTGTTTCATCCACCATCCGCACAAAATCCATAAACAATGATCCTCGAGGATCATTGATTCCCATACGTTTCCCTGCTGTTGAAAAAGGTTGGCAAGGGGGGCCTCCGCACAAAAGAAATGCTTCCCCTTTTTTCAAACCAGCTTTTTTCAAGATAGTCCCTGAATCTATTTCCCTAATATCACCAGTCATTCCTGGACGGTTGTTAACTAGCATAGTTTCATAGCATGACACATCATAATCTTGACACAATTTGAAGTTTATACCTGCTTTTTCAAGACCAAGATCTAGTCCCATTGCTCCTGAAAAAAGTGAAATAGAATCGTACATTTATCAAGTAGTCCCTCCTCGAAAAGATATCTTAATTATAACAGGTTTTCCGGTAACAGGCAACAGAAAAACTCAACATTGTACGAGAATACGGTAAACTGCAATTTGTAATACAATATTAAAAACGGCGGACGCTTTCGCGCCCGCCGTTTGGGGTTTTGGCTTTTAAACCCCGGCTCATGCGATTACTTGATGTAGTCGATGTAGTAGCCCAGCAGCTCGTCGTAGCCCAGATCGTGGATGGTCTTGAAGAACTCGGCCAGGTTCTCGTCGGTCATTTCCTTCTCGCCGGAAATGAAGGCCACGTAGTTCTCGTTCACATAGGCGTTGATCTCGGTCTTGAGCTCGGTGACGCGCTCCTGAACGTCCGCCTCGAAGAAGACGATGTTCGGATAGGTGTCAACCAGGTAGGGCAGCACGTTCTCGTCCTTCTTGTTGGTCCACTTGGTGGGGTTGTAGGGCCTGGTGGCCTCGCCCCACAGGTCGATGTTCAGGCCCAGGTAGCCGCCGATGATGCCCTGGATGCGGCGGTTCTGGTAGTCGCCGAAGCTGGTGTAGTCGCCGTCTTCAACTTCCTTGCAGCTGTAGACATAACGGCCCTCGTCGTTGGTGGTCACGGTGTAGCCGCTCTTCAGGCCGCACAGCCATTCGGTCTCCTCGGCGGAGGGGCCCCAGTGGCTCATGAGGTAGTTGTCATAGTCATACAGCCAGTCGACCCACTTCATCAGGCGCTCGACCTTGCTCTCGTCGCAGGTGGAGGAAATGTTGAAGCTGGCGCAGTTGATGGCGTTGTAGCTGCGGGCGATGGCGGGGGTGTCGTTCCAGGGAGAGGTCAGCGGGATGGCCGCGGTCCACTCGTTGGGATCGATGGCGTTGGAGGTGTTCTGGTCGAAGCCGGTCAGGTCCTCGGCCTTCTGAGCCGCGGTCTGGTTGCCGGCATACTGATCGTCGAACACGTCGGCGGAGAAGTAGCCCTTGGCGATGTAGTCCTTCATGACCTTCATGAACTCGGGGAAGCGCTCTTCATCGGCGTAGATGAAGCAGGGCTGGCCGTCCACGTCGTCCAGCGCGATCTGGGTCAGATAGCCGGCGGAGTCGGTGATCCAGCCGAAGGCGTTGGCGATGAAGCGGGGCTGGTTGCCCAGGTCGCCGGTCAGCGGGACGATGGTCTTGCCTTCGTTCTCGGGCAGCTCTTCGCGGGCCTTGAACGCGGCCATGACCTCGGTGAACTCATCCAGGGTGGTGGGCATGGCCAGGCCAGCCTCGTCCAGCCAGCGCTGGTTGATGTAGAAGGTCATCAGGGAATCGTTGGCGTTCTGGACGACGCCCAGGCTGTAGATGTGGCCGTCGGGCGCGGTGATGAGGCTCTTGTACTCGGGATAGTCCTCGTAGATGCGGCTCAGGTTGGGCATGATCTCGGGGGTGATGTATTCATCCAGCGGGATCAGGTTGCCGTTGGTGACGCCCTGCTCAACCACCAGGCCGCTGCTCATAAAGAACTGATAGAACACGTCAACCATGTCGCCGGAGGCGAACATCGTGCTCTTGGTGGTGCCGGAGTCGTTGGACTGGGTCACTTCAAAGTCGATGCCGAAATAGTCGCGGCAGAAATCCCACCACCAGATGTCGGCGGCGTCGCCCTGGCTGGAGCGCTGATAAACGGCGATGGTGGCCTTGATGGTGTCGTCATAGCCGCCATAGTACTTGCTGCCTTCCGCGGCCGCGAAAGAGCAGCAGCCCAGCGCGAGGACGAGAACGAGGATGAGACTGACAAGTTTCTTCATGGTTCTTGAACCCCTTTCTAATATTTCTCACGGCCTTGGGGCCGTTGAGTACGATGGAACATCAGCCCTTCAGGGAGCCGATCATGACGCCCTTCACGAAGTACTTCTGCACGAAGGGATAGAGGATCAGCATGGGCAGACAGGCGATGAAGATGATGGCGTACTTGGTGGTGAACATCAGGAAGGCCTGATGCTGCATCATGGCGATGTCCTCCTGGGTCATCTGCTGGATGTCCAGCGACTGGGTCTGGTTCTCGATCAGGATCTGCCGCAGGCGCAGCTGCAGCGGCCATTTGGTCTGGTCGGTGATGTAGATGAAGGCGGTGTACCAGCTGCCCCAGGTGCCCACCGCGGCGTACAGCGCCATGACGGCGATGATGGCGCCGGACAGGGGCACCGCGATGCGCAGGAAGGTCTGCCATTCGCTGGCGCCGTCGATGTAGGCCGACTCGTAGACCTCCTGGGGGATCGAGGTCTGGAAGAAGGTGCGGGTGATGACAAGGTTTGAGTAGCCCACGCCCATGCCCAGAATCATGATCCAGCGGGTGTTGATGAGGCCCAGGCTCTTGTTCAGCATGTAGCTGGGGATCAGGCCGCCGGAGAGGAACATGGTGATGAAGAAATACCAGGTGATGACCACCCGGCCGGGCAGCTGCTTTTTGGACAGCGTGTAGGCCGAGGGAATGGTCAGAAGCAGCACATAGATGGTGTGCACCACGGTGTAGAAGATGGTGTTGCCGTAGCCGATCCAGATGGACTTGGTCTCGAACACCTTCTGATACGCCTCGAGGGAGAAGGTCTTCGGCCAGAAGTACAGCCGGCCCAGCGCCGCTTCCTCAGGAGTGGCGAAGGACACGATCAGCACGTACCACATGGGGTAGATCATGGTGAGCGTGATCAGGCCGATGATGAGGATGTTCACCGTGTCGAAGATGACGTCGCCCCGGGAGCGCTTGATGTGGTTTTTGCGCCGGGCGGTGACTTTCGCGGGAGATGTCGTCATGCGTCTTTCCTCCCTTCCCTTACCACAGCGCCACGTCGGACACCTTGCGGGCGATGGTGTTCGTGAGGATGATCAGGATCAGGTTGACGAAGGTGTTGAACAGGCCGATGGCGGCGGAGGTGTCCCAGTAGGTGGTGGAGCCGCCGGAACCCAGCGTCAGCTCGTAGACGTAGGTTGAAATCACGCGGCTGGCGGAGATATTGCGCTGGGTCTGCAGCAGGAACACCTTTTCAAAACCCACGCCCAGGATGCCGCCCACTCGCAGGATCAGCATGATGACGATGGTGGGCATCAGGGTGGGAATGTTGATGTGGCGGATGATGTCCATCCGGTTGGCGCCGTCCAGGCGCGCCGCCTCGATCAGGTCGGGGGACACGTTGGCCAGGTTCGCCAGGTAGATGATGGTGCCCCAGCCCAGGCCCTGCCACACGCCCGACCACACGTACAGGTGGTCGAACAGGTTCGGCTTATACAGGAAGGAGATGGGCTCGCCGCCCAGCAGCTTGATGACGTTGTTGACGATGCCATCCGACGCGTTGAAGAACATGTGGATCATGGCGCAGACAACAACGGTGGAGATGAAGTGGGGCATGTAGCTGATCATCTGCACGGTCTTCTTGAACTTCGCGCTGGTCAGCTCGTTGATCATCAGGGCGAAGATGATGGCGCAGGGGAAGGTGCAGAAGGAATACAGCGATATGCGCACCGTGTTCCACAGGATCTGCCAGAAGCTGGGGCGGTTGAAGAACCACTCGAAGTGCTTGAACCCGTACCAGGGGCTGCCGATGATGCCCAGCTTGGGCTTATAGTCCTTGAAGGCGATCATCACGCCGTACAGCGGAATATAGTGCCAGATGAACGTGGTGATGATGGGCGGCAGAACCAGCAGATACAGCTGCCAGTAGCGCTTGAGGCGCTTGACGACATCCGCCCGCCAGCCTCCCTTTTTCGGGCTCGTTCCCGCGTTGACCATAATCCATTCCTCCGATATCTGCCTGCCGCAGGAATAAATAAATACGCCGAAGGCGGAAAAGCGCCTTCGTAAGGTTACCATAATTATACAATGCTATTTACAAAATGTCAACAGGAACAAAACGATAAACACGCCTGGAATTTGCATTGCGTTTCAATTTCTCCCTCATAATTGCCAACGATACCCGGTAAAAATGTGAGTAAACTCACATGATTGTGCCTTCTGCATAAAAATGAACGGCCCGGCGCGGTGCCGGGTCGTCCGAATGGAAAAGGTCAGCGGAAGGAGAGGGTCACCCGCCGGCGCAGCGGCGTCTCGCCGGTCATGGCCACGAAGAAATGGGCCTGGTCGCCCGGCAGCGCGCCCCGCATGTTCTCGCCGAAGAGGTGGGTCGAGAAGCCGCCGCCGATGGAGACCGTGTGCCTGTCCGGATATTGATAGGTGGCATCGTCGCAGCGCTGATACAAGTAGTCGCCGGGCCGGGCCCGCAGCGCCAGATCCCCGGTCTCGAAGCGCCCGCCCGGCTCCGTCAGCAGCTCCAGCTTCACCGGCACCCCGTCCTGGCCGAAGGAGGCCACGTCGAAGCGCGCCTCGCCCTCCGTCAGGCCGACAGTCACCTCGAAGCCGAAGTCCTGCATGAACACGTCCGGCCGCTGGCTGTGATCCATCTGCCGCCAGTCGCTGGTCTCCTGGGGCTGGGGCAGCGGCCCCTTGTAGCCCCAGCGCACCGAGAAGCGCAGCCGCCAGCCGTCCCCGATGTCCTCGATGGCCTGGGGCTCAAACTGGCCCTTGGCGTAGAAGCAGCCAGCCAGCCGCAGCCAGATGGGATGCGCGCCGAACTTCAGCATGGCGAACAGGGGCTGGTTCTTCACCAGCGTCAGCGTCAGATCGCCCCGCCGGGCCCGCACGATGCCGCTCTTGACAAAGTGCTTCTCAAAGCGCTCCGCCGGCGGCTCGCCTTGGATCTCCGCCATGCGGGCCAGGGTGTCCGGATCCCGCAGCAGGAAATAGAGAAAGTCGTAAAGCGATCCGGGCCGCTTTTCGTGAAACAGAGGTTCATAATCCGACTCGCGCAGCATTTCGTCCGCGATCCAGGCGAAGTCCTTCCGGCCGGTGCGCAGCGCCATGTAGAGATAGCAGCTGTAGTAGATGCGCCAGTCCGGCGAGGTGCCTGCGTCCTGCCGGGAGGAATTGAGGGTGTTCACCGTGTGATCCGGCTCGAAGTACATCTCCACCATGGCGAGGTTGCGCTCCACGTAGGGGAGCAGCTCCTCCATGCCCGCCGTCTCCGCCAGCAGGATGAAGGAGCGGTCGCATACGATGTTGTACACGCCGGAGGAGCGCTCGGTGTACTCGCCCTCCGCGTCGCAGTCGATGCCCTCCGCCAGGAAGGCCCGCATCTTCGCCAGCAGCTCTTCCCGCCCGGTGAGCTTCCAGCACAGCGCCAGCGCCGCCGCGTGCACCCAGCGGTGGTTGGGGGTGTGAAATCCCCCCGCCAGCAGGCCGTCCGCCGCCCGGTCGATGAAGGTCTGCATGAGGGCGTCCAGCCTTTCCTGAGCCGCCCCGCCGGGGCCGAATTCCCGCAGCAGCATCAGCGCGGGGGCGGCGGTCTGCACGGCGAAGGCCGTCTCCGAGGCGTCGTGGAAGTTGGTGGTGACCAGGTCGATGGTGCCGTCCTCGTGGACCCGGGTGAGGGCGTATTCCATGGCCATGGCGGCCCGCTCCAGCAGGTCCTCCCGCCCGCAGAAGGTATTGCCCGGCACGCAGCAGCCCTCGATCAGGCGGCGGGCCAGGGCGATGGAGGCGTGGGGTCCGGTGACGCCCTGAACGGTCTCCTCCAGTGCGCCGTAAAAGGGCGAGCTCTCGTCCATGCACTGGGCGCGCAGGGTCTCGCGAACTGAGTTTTCCAGCACCTTGAGTTGAAACGCGTAGTGATCCAGCATGACAAAGCCTCCTTCTGGCGAATCAGTCCAGGATGACGCGGCAGACCCGGCGCTCAGATGGTCAGCGTCTCCAGCCGGTTCAGACCCAGCGAATCCAGGAAGGCCGCCGCCCGATCCCACTCGGCACCCTCGTCCAGCCGGCCGGGTGAGTGGGCGTCCACGCCGAGGACACAGTCCACGCCCACCTCCGCCGCCACCTCCCAGAAGGCGTGGCAGGGATAGCGCAGCATGCCCTCGGGCATGTCCCGGCAGTTGATGAGCCCCAGCAGGTTGTATTCCAGGGGAATGTTCAGCGCCTTGGCCGCCCGGCACAGCTCCAGGCTGGCGGCGCGGCAGTGCTCGTCGAAGCCCACGTAGGAGCGCAGGAACAGGTCCGGATGGGCGAAGTAGCGGAACAGCCCGGTCTCCAGGCCGGACACGCTCATCTTGACATAGCGCTTCAGCTGCTCCGGCGTGGTGCAGCGGCCGAAATACAGCCCGCCGTTGTCGGTGGTGTCGAAGTGATTGCCCAGAATGAGGTACTCGAAGCCGTACTGTTCTTTTGTCTCCTTCAGCCAGTGCATGTAGGCCGGGTAGTGTTCGCACTCCCAGCCCAGATGGATTTCCAGCTTGCCCGCGTAGTCCCGCTTCACGGCGTTCACAGCCTCCACGTAGCCGGGCAGGTCGTTCAGCTCCATGTGGAAGGTGGACACGAAGCCGTTTTCATAGGGCCAGGCGCAGTGATCGGTGAAGCCCAGCACGGAGAAGCCGTTTTCGACGGCCTTGTCGCAGTATTCCGCTTCGGTGCCGCTGGCGTGCTTGCAGCGGGGGGTGTGGGTATGGTAATTTGCCTTGACGCTCATGTGATTGTGCCTCTTTCGCGTTGGATTTGTTTCATCCGTATCATACGCCTGTTTTGCCGGGCGGGCCAGCGCCCTTTGGTAAAATCGCGCCTCTGTCAATCTGATTTGCAGGATTTCGCCGGCCGCGGCGTGATCGTCTCATGGCCCTTCAGCGGCAGGCCCAGCAGTTCGGCTTGCGCGTCCTGATGGGCGGCGTTCCGCTTCGCCGCCGCGCCGCTTCCGCCGGCGTAGCGCAGCCCCGGCTCCAGCGGCCCTTCGTAGGGCGTGAGGGTGAACTGGACGTAGTAATGATACCCCAGGGCGTCCAGCTCGTCCAGATGGGGCAGCAGGTTTTTCGCGTCCTTGGTCCAGAAAACGACGCCGTCCACCACCTCCGGCGACGGCGGCACCCGGGACACCTGCCCGGCGTTCATGGGATTGCGCGCCAGCGCGTACCCCGCCCGGACGCGGTTCATGAACCAGTCCATGTACCAGCAGGGGATGTCCGTGCGGCGGGAGGCCGAGAGAATCATGCGCCGCCCTCCTTCTCCGCCTCCGCGGGCTGAAAGGCCAGCTCTGTCTGCGCCTCGTTCAGCGCGCTCCGGGCCTCGTCCAGACTGCCCAGCCAGGAGCGGGCCGCGTCGCCCTTCAGCATCACCGGCATGCGGTCGTGAATGTGGGCGATGCCCGGCGCGGCGTCCCGGGTGAGCACCACAAAAACCGGCTGATCGTTCTCCATCCGGTACAGCCCCGCCAGATAGAAGGCCTGGCCTCCCGCCGGGGCGATTTCCTGCTTCACCTTGCCGTCTTCCCGCTTTTCCCACTCGAAATACCAGCTGGCCGGGATCAGGCAGCGCCGGGCCGCCATGCTCTCGGAGAACATGGCGCTGGTCTCCGCCGTCTCGCTGCGGGCGTTGATGACCAGGCGGTTCTTCGCGTTCTTCCAGCCCCACTTCATGCGAAACAGCGTGGCCTTGCCCGACTTCGCCCGGGCGAACACCGCCGCCTCGTCGCCGGGGCAGATCTCGCCCGTCTTCACCGGGGCTCCCGCCCGCTTCTCCAGGGATTCAACCGCTTCCTTCAGCGCCTCGCCCGCCAGCACCGGATCGATGAAATACCGCCCGCACATCCGCGCCGCCTCCCTTCATCACAATGTCACAAGCGCCCTCGCCCGCGCGCAGTCCTTTTGCAGCTGCGCCTTTAATGCCTCCAGCGAGTCGAATTTGACCTCCGCCCGCAGGAAGCGCACCGGCCGCACCGTCACCTCATGCCCGTACAGGTCGCCCGTGAAATCGAGGAAATGCGCCTCGATGGTGGGCGGCCCCTCCGGTGCGGTGGGATGCCGGCCGATGTTCATCACCGCCCGATACCGCCGCCCGTCCGCCACGGCCACCGCCGCGTATACGCCCCGCTCTGGGACGGCGTCCGCCGTCTCGATGTTCGCCGTGGGAAAGCCCAGCCTTCTGCCCAGCTGTTTTCCCTCCACCACACGCCCCGCAAACGCCCTGTACCTCTCTTCTCCCATCATCCATCGTCCCCTGAAAAACAAACTGAAATTCCTGATTCCTCATTCCTAATTCCTAATTCAGTAATAGCACGCTCCGCCGCAGCCCGCCGGGAACAGCGCCTGCTTCATCGCCGCCTCGTAGTCCGGCCTGTCCAGCAGGGACAAAGCCCGGCGCAGCGCCCGGATGTCCCGCTCCATGCGCTCCGGCCGGTTGCCCCGGCCCACCAGCTTCAAATGCGTCACGCCAGCCTCCCGCAGCCGACCCAGGGCGCACAGCCCGCAGCCGCCCGCGCCCAGGGCGTCCATGTCCGGCTCCGGGGGCAGCGCGTCGGCCTCCGGCAGGGGCCGAACCACGCCGCCCAGCCGATGGGGCACGCGGCACAGGTGGGGCAGCTCGTCGCAGTGCAGCGACTGGCAGAAGGCCCCGGTGTAGAAGCAGCGCTCGTTCAGGGCGAAGGCCTCGTACTCCATGCCCGGATTCGCCCGAATCAGCGCCGCCATCTCCGGGGGAGATATCTTTCGATGGAAGATAATCCGCGCCGCGCCGATGTCACGGGGGAAGGACACGCGCCGGTTCAGCTCGCCGAACTCGCCGCTCAGGTGGATCTGGCAGGGCACGCCCCGGGCCCGCAGGCGCAGCGCCAGCGCCGGATCGGCCAGAATGAAGCGGTGGATGCCCACGTCCGCCAGCTGGCCCATCATGTCGACGATCTCGTCGTACTGCCCGGGGGAGGAGCAGGTGGCGTTGAAGGTGACTGCCACCGGCACGCCGCTTTCCCGGGACAGGCGGGCCAGAATTATCATGTCGGCCAGGGCGCCGATCTGCACCGGATACAGCAGTACCTCCCGCCGGTTGATGGGGGATAGCACGCCGTATTTTTGCCGCCAGGCGAAGGGCTCCCAGCCGCAGAACACCTCGTCCGCGCCGGCCTGAACGTAGCGCTCGAAGTCCTCCACCCGCCCCAGTCCCGTCGTGATCTTCATGCCCGTCCTCCTCATAGCAGCTCCAGCACCAGCCTGTCTATGCCCTGCGCCAGCCAGCCGCGCAGCGCGGCCTCGTCCCGCAGCACCGCCCGGTTCAGGCCGAAGAGCGAATTGTATCGCCCGGTGAGATTCATCCAGTCCGGATAGATCAGCGCCCGATCCCGGCACCATTGGGGACACGGCTCTGCCCCTCGGGGCCGGCCGGGATCCCGCCCCTCGCAGCGGGCGGCCAGCACGCAGCCGGAGGCTGTGTTGGTCTGATAGAAGGGCAGGTGCAGGCTGTGCCGCCCCGGGGCCACGGCCACCGGCCCCTCGCAGGCTTCGTATTCAAACCGCGCGACGCCCCGATCCGCCAGCCAGGCGCGAAACGCCCCGTCGTTCAGGCTGTTTTCCGCCAGCAGCGCCGCCCGGCCCGACCAGCCCGCCTTCCATGAAACGCGGGGGTCCTTGCGGCGGCGGTTGAGATGGATGCCCAGAACCGGCGCGAGGCCTGTTTGCACGGCCAGCTCCATCATGCCGAAGTCGTTGACCACGACCTCCTCCGCCCCCAGCCGGGCCGCCTCCGCCATGAGCGACTCAGCCCAGCCCAGCCGGGCCTGAGAAATCGGCGGCAGGGCCAGGGTGACGGGCAGGCCGTCGGACTCGGCGCGGCGCAGGACCGCCGCCAGCGAGTCGCCCTCCGGCACCAGCTCCGGGCAGTGCTGACTGCCCACGTACACTCGCCCTGGCTGGCGGCTGAACAGCGAATGCCCGGCCAGGTGGCTGCGCGCCAGCAGGGCCGAAAGATACGATTCCGCCCCTTCCCCGGCGAAGAAGGCGCACTTCTCCGGCTCGTCCAGGCTGAGGGCCAGCGTCCAGTCTCCCGGGATATCGAAGCCGGGCAGATCGCCGAACCAGCGCGCCTTCTGCTCGTCCAGCGTGCGGGCCGTGATCGGTTCGTCCGGGCAGCCGGTGAGGGCGGCGGCCAGCGCGCCGTCGTCGCCCTCCAGCTTCAGGCGGATGTAGCGGGCCCAGTCCCCCAGGGCCCGGCGGGCTTCCCGCCGCCACAGTTGGTCGTCCAGGGCGATGTCGCAGAGATACCCCGCCTGCCAGGGCTCGCAGCGGAGAAGGCGCGCGCTTTCAGGAGTGATTGCGCGGTAAGTCGCGCCGTCGGAATTCAGCAGGTACAGCCGCAGGGATTCCAGCGCCGTCACCGGCTCCGCGGTGCGCGCGCGAATCCGATCGTCCGACAGCGCCGCCACCCCGGCCTCCTGGCCGTTCACAAAGCAGGCCGCCAGCCCGGCGGGAATGCCCTCGATCAGCTCCATGGACGCTCCTCCCTTCGCCTGTGAATTTCGCCGCCCGGGGCGAAAATCCTGCCGGATATGACAACAGAAAAGGCAGGGCACCCGCCGAATGAATTCGGAAGGTGCCCTGCGCGGTTATTGAATTGTCATTCCCCCAGGTCGGCGAGGAACTGATTCAGCATGGTGGCCAGGTCGCCGCGGGTCATGACCTCGTCGGCCGCCGTGTCGTCGGACCACTCCGCGCCCATCAGGTTGGCCAGGGCGGACATGACGCCCGCCGCGTCGGAGGCGGTGATGACCTCGTCCAGATCCAGGTCCTCGCTGGCCAGGCCATACTGGGCGAAGAAGGCCAGCGCGTCCTCCGGATTCAGGTCGCCGCCAACCACCACGTACAGGGCGGTGAGGGTGTCGCCCATGGTGGCGGGCTCGTCCACGCCGAAGACATTCTCCTCCAGGGGCAGCATGAGGCCGCTTTCAAAGGCGAAGCGCACGGCCTCGTACTGCTCGTGATCCTCGGGCAGATCCTCGAAGCCCACCTGGGTGGGATCCTGCGCGTCGAAGGGATTGAGCACCGCGTCGTAGAGGTCTTTGTTGGCCTCGATGGCGGCCGCGCCGCCGGCGGTGAAGATGCGGCCGTTCTCATACAGCTTCTGATAGAGGTCGGCGTAGGCCTGCACCTTTTCGGGGGTCATGGCCTTCAGCTCCCGCATGTAGGCCACCAGGTCGCTGCCCTCAGCGGTGTCCATCACGTCCACCGCCGCGGTGATGGCGCCGGTGAGCTCGCCCTCGGGCATGGCGTAGGCGGCGTAGGCGGAGAGGATGTAGCCGTTCAGGGTCTCCTGATCCAGCGGGATGGCGCTGACTTTGTCGTGCAGCTGGGAATAGACCTGGAAGGTCTCGACCACGTTGGGGTCGCGGTAGGAGACGATGTAGACGCCGCCGTCCACCATGGCGCCGTGGAACACGCTGTACGCGCCGTACTGGTCGCGCAGCAGGGGATAGAGGCAGACGTCGCTCACCAGGGCGGTGAGGGCGTCCATGCCGGCGTCGAAGCCGTCCAGGCCCAGGGAGGCGAAGTCCGCCACCAGGCCGTTGTACTGAACTGCGCTCTCGACGACCAGCGCCTCGGCGGCCGCCGCGTCGGGCAGGTCATAGGTCACCGGCTCGATGGGCCGGTTGTCCAGCGCGCCCAGGAAGGTGTCGGCCAGGCCGCGGTTCAGGGCGATGCTCTCCTCGTTGCCCGCGAACATGGCCACGGCGTTGGCGCTGTTGTTGAAGTAGTCGCGAATACCGCTCAGCTTCTCCACGACGGCGTCGGGATCGGTCTCGGCCATGGCCTCAACCTGCTCCAGGAACTCGTAGTACTCGATGAAGTTCATATAGGAGTAGTAGCGGTACAGCCCGGACCAGGAGCCGATGGCGCGATAGAGGCCCACGTTGTAGGGCGCGCCGGAGATGCTGTTCTTCAGGCCGTTCTCCAGGTTGACCACGGTCTCCTGAACGCGGGCCACGTCGTCCAGCTTGCTGTCGAACACCAGCTCACGCACCAGGTCGTAGCCGGCGGCCAGATCATCGTCGTTGCTGATGAGGGTGGTCAGCTCGGCGCGGGTGTGGGCGCCGGTGTCCAGATTGCCCAGCAGATCGGTGTACAGCTTGAACCAGTGCAGGTCCTCCTGGGGGATGCCGGAGGCGTCCAGGAAGATGTTGGCCTGGCCGATGCCGTCCACGCCCGCGATGGCGTCGATGTGGCGCACGCCGGCCTCGTCGGTCTCGTCCAGCACGTCGTATTCCTTGACCTCCTCGGGCAGGGACTCCACCGTGACCGCCTGCAGCTGAGATACGTATTCGCTGGCGTCGTCCTCGACCTCGAAGCTGTTGGAGGCCTCGATGATGGCGGCCTTCTCCTCGTCGCTCATGGCGGCCTTCACGGCGGCCAGGCGCTCGGCCAGGGCGGCGTCGTTCTGCTCCTTCATGCCGGGCTCGGGATATGGCGGCGGCCGCCGCGTACACGCCCTGCTGATTCCACTCGTCCATCATGGACAGGGAGTCGATGTAATCAAGATAGCCCCAGGGGTCGCCCTTCACGGCGTACTGATAGGCCAGGCCGGGGATGATGGAATCCACGCCCACGCTGCCCTTCTCGCGGATCAGGCGGATCTCCAGCTCCAGAGAGGACATCTCGGCGTCCACCAGATCCTGCTGGAAGCCCTTCTCGGCGACTTCGGCCAGCGCGTCGTTCACGATGCCCTTGAACACCTCGTCGTCGCCGGTGGCGGCGTACTCCAGGATGAACAGCACCACCGGCTCGGGGCCGGCCAGCTCAACATAGCAGGAGAACTCGCCGTAGGGGATCTTCTCCTGCAGCGCCAGCTGGATGGGGGAGGCGGAGTCCGCCAGCATCTGGGTCAGGGTGTCCATTTGCCGCTCCTCCTCGCCGGCCAGGCCGGGGCAGAGCACGGCGTAGTAGATGCTCAGATCCTCCGGATCCGCGCTGGCCTCCGCCGGATAGGCGATGGAGACCTCCACGGACTCGGTCAGGGGCTGATAGCCCTCGTCCGTGTGGACGAACTCGCGCTTCTCATAGGGGGAGAAGGCCTCGTCCAGCAGCTTCACGAAGGCGGCGTAGTCCTCGAACTCGCCGTAGAGATAGGCCACGCAGTTGGAGGGATGATAGTACTTCTCGTGGTATTCCTTCAGCATGTCCCAGGTCATGTCCGGGATATAGGCGGGATCGCCGCCCTCCTCGTTGCTGATCATGGAGCCGGGGAAGGTGACCGCCAGGCTGTTCTTGTAGGCCACGGCGCTCTGATCCAGCATGCCCAGCATTTCGGAATACACGGTGCCCTCGATGGTCAGAGGCGAATCCTCGTCGGCCATGCGATAGCGCCAGGCCTCCTCCCGGTAGATGCTCTCGTCCTCCAGGATCATGGGATGCAGGCAGCTGTCCGTGTAGAAGTCGGCGTATTTCAGCAGCTGCGCCTCGCTCAGGCTGGCCACGGGATAGCTGGTCATCCGGTCCGTGGTGAAGGCGTTCATGTAGGTGTTGTAGGTCTGGTAGGAGAGATTGAAAAACAGCGACTTGCTGGGGTACTTCTCGCTGCCGGACAGGGTGGAGTGCTCGAACACGTGGGGCAGACCGGTCTGATCCACCGCGTCGGTGAAGAAGGTGAGGTCGAACACCCGGTTCGTGTCGTCGTTGGCGACATAGTACAGCTCCGCGCCGGTCTTCTGGTGCTCAAAGCGCACAATCTGCGCGTCGATCAGCGGGAAGTCGCGCACTTCCTTCACTTCAAATCCATAAACCACCTCGCCAACGGCGGGCAGCGCCGATTCCTCCGGCTCGGCCGACGCGGCGAAGCACGTCATCATGAGGCCCAGCGCCAGAATCATAGCCAGTATTCTCTTCATTCCGGTTTCCTCCTGTATCATCTTTCCCGCTTCGCGCATGGCGCGAAACGCCTTGTTCCCATGATAGCACAGTTTGGGGGAAAATGAAAACACATTTGAGAAAAGATTTTCTCATTCAGGGCAAAAAAACAAGGAACGCGCGGGCTCCGCCTTTTTGTCAGACGAACTCGATCTCCCGGGCGGCGTCGTGATAGCCGGCCTCCCCCACGTACTGGGTGACGCCGTTGGGCAGCGGGCCGATCCAGCTGTGATGCAGGTGCCCGGCGATCACGGCGCGGACGAGGGGCTGGCCGTACACGTAGTCGATGAAGGCCAGCGTGTCTTCGTCGGGGCGCTGCTGGCGGAAGCGGTAGTCGTCGTAGGTGGTCATCATGGCCTCCGGCGTGCCGGTGAGATAGGCGCAGGGCTGGAGCTTCATCACCGCCTCGTAGAGGGCGTCGGTATGCAGCGGGTTATGGAGCATCAAAACGATGGGCATCCCCTTCGCGACTTCGGCCTTCATCTTTTCCAGCTGGCCCTTGTCGAAGCGGTAGTAGCCGTCGTCCACGGCCACGAAGTTCACCCCGTTCACCACCCGGCTGTCGAAGAGCAGGTTGTTTCGGAAGTAGCTCTGCACCAGGTCGTAGCTTTGCATCTTGTAGGGCACATCCTCGAAGGCCTCGCCCACGTACAGGCTGAACTCGTGATTGCCCACGGCCATGAAATAGTCGATGTCCTGAAGCGCCTTCTGCGCGTATTCCAGGTTCTGCAGCGACACGAAGTCGATCAGGTCGCCGGTGTGCAGCACCAGCAGGTCGTTCCTCCGCGCGTAGTCCAGCTGCGCCTCCATCAGGTCCTCCGCGAAGCCTTTCCCTTCGTTGAACGCCGCCCTTCGGCGGGTGGCCAGGTCCACCTTGCGCTGACCGTCCCGCTGATCGGCCAGGGCAATGTGGTTGTCGGTCATGTGCAGCGCGCGAAAGGGCCTCTCCGCCCCCGCGTCTATGCGAATTTTATCGATGGTCAAAGAAATCCCTCCCCGGCGAATGCTGTTTGAACCAGTTTATCACAATCCGGCGCGTTTTGCAAAAGAAACGACGCCTTGTATGGCTTTTTGATGAGCGGCATTTTGTTACGCGTCAGCAAGGTGCAGGGCGAAGCCCTGCTCAGTGTGGGCGAAGCCCACATCAAACTTTCCCCGTCCCCGCTTGCGGGGAAGGGGTGTAGGGGAAAGGGCATGCACTGCCTTTGTTGTGTCAGCACATAGGTAAGTGTTTTGTGTCAGGACATCGGTAAGTCAGTGGAAGGGGTGGAGTAAGGCTTCGGCAGGGGAAACGCCAGGGTTGAA
>CADARO010000014.1 GCA_902790345.1 uncultured Eubacteriales bacterium
CTCAATGGCAGAGCACTCGGCTGTTAACCGAGTTGTTGTAGGTTCGAGCCCTACCTGGGGAGCTGAAAACGCCAACTTTGCAAAAAGCTGGCGTTTTTTTCCTGTTACTTCGCGCGATAGCTGCCGCACATGCTCTCGTCCCGGGCGGTGCCGCTGCCGCAGTTGGGGCAGGCCTCCACGTGGATGCCCGGCAGCGAGCAGTTGTCCTCGCTACCGCAGTGATACGCGCAGGACTTGACGGTGCAGCCGATGTCCCTGTTGGGCGTCTTTCCGCTCATACTTTATGACCTCCTTGCTGAGTTTCGGTGGGTTCCCGATTCAGTTTGTCCCACTGCCCGCGAATTCATGCGCCGAAAAGAGACGAGTCTGTATAAGAATCGTCTATAAATCGAAATGATTCCGTTACAGACGGCCCGAAAAACCCATGCTATAATAATCGTGAAGATGGTAGTAGATGCGAATTGTCGTTCATCCGCTTCTGTTCGCAGCATTTCTTCCTTCACCACTTCTTTGAGCGTCTGGCTTTTCTCTCTTCCTGCCAGGCGCTCTTTTCTTTGAATTTTTCCAGATTTTGGCTTCGCGCCGGAAAGGTTGAATCATGAAAAAGCGCGCTTTTCCGCTGATTGTCTCGCTCCTGCTCCTACTGGGTGGCTTGACCGGGGCCCGGGCGGTGATTCGGGAGCCCTACGCCACGGAGCCCACCGCCCCGGTGTGGTCCAGCTATGATCCGTCGCTGCACTACTATTATCAGCAGCTGACCGACGCCGAAAAGCGGGTGTTTTCGGCGCGATACGACTGCGTTGCCCTGGGGCGGCCGGCGCTGTGGGACGAGCCAGGCCTGGACGCGGCGGGCCGCATGCGGGTGGACTACGCCCTGCTGACGGACTGCCCGGAGCTGATGTACATGCCCATCGAGACCGGCCTGGGGGGCGTGCTGCTGAAGCCGGAGGAGGACTGGTGCGCCGGGCATCCGGGGGACATTGAGCGGCTGATGGCCGACTGCAGGACGGCGCTGGAGGCCATCCGGCAGCGGCCCGAATGGGGCGAGTCGGATTTTGAAAAGCAGCTGGCGGTGGATCGCCACATCGTGAGCGCCTGCCGCTACGACCTGGAGGAGGAATACAGCACCTACGCCAGCTTCACCCCCGACCCCATGCTGCGCACGGCCCATGCCGCGCTGGCGGGAGGCCGCGCCGTGTGCGCCGGCTACGCCCAGGGCCTGCAGCTGGCGCTGCGCTGCCTGGATATTCCCTGCCTCATCGCCTATGGCTACGTCTACGACGGGGCCGGCCGGGCCAATCCCCACGCCTGGAACATGGTCAGGATCGACGGCGAATGGTATCATCACGACGTCACCTGGAACGACTGGGACGACGAGACCATGCTGGAGGACTTCTTTCCCTATCTCAACCTGGATACGCTGACCATTCGCCAGACCCATTCGGATGATCCCGCCCGCTCCGCCCTGGGCTTTTCGCTGCCCCGCTGCGAGGCCGAAGGGGCCAATTACTACGCCATGAAGGGGCGGCTGCTGGGTGACGACTGGCGGGATACGCTGCCGGCGCTCCTGTGGGCGGCCCGGGAGGATGGGCAGACCGCCCTGGGCGTGCGCTTTCGGGACGCGGCCTGCTTTGAGGAGGCGCTGGCCTCCTACGAAGCGGGGGACGGGACGCTGTTCGGCCCAAAGGCGGACGTGCCCCGCGTCAACGTGTGGGAGGACGTGAATTTCCTCTACTTCAGGTGGTAAACCGCGCGTTGCAAAGCGCCCGGTTCCGTGATATAATCAAGCTGACAATACAGACGGGAGGATACGCACATGGCAGAACAGGGAAAAATCACCGGACTGGCCCACATCGGCATCAAGGTCAGGGACATGGACACCTCGCTCAAATTCTACACGGAAACGCTGGGCTTTGAGCTGACCCATAAGCAGCAGAACGGCACCTCCGTGCTGGCCTTCCTGAACATCGGCACCTGCCTTCTGGAGCTGATCCAGAGCGCCGTCTACGAGGAGCGCACCCCCGGCCAGGTGGATCACATCGCGGTGGAGGTCAAGGGCATCGAGGCGCTGGTGGCCGACCTGCGGGCCAAGGGCGTCCACTTCCTGGCGGAGGAGATCAACGTGGCCCCCGGCCTGCTGGACGGCGTGAAGAACATCTTCTTCATCGGCCCCGACGGCGAGCGCTTCGAGTTCTTCGAGTATTACAACCGCTGAGCCATGGCGCGTCTGTTTACCGCGCTCATCAAGCCCGCCTCGTCGGTCTGCAACATGCGCTGCCGCTACTGCTTCTACGCCGACGAGGCCCGCAGCCGCGCCGTGGCCAATTATGGCCTGATGACCGCAGACACCCTGGAACGCCTCGTGGAAAAGGCCTTCGCCTACGCCACGGGGCCTGTTTCGTTTGCCTTTCAGGGGGGCGAGCCCACCCTGGCCGGGCTGGATTTCTACAAGGCGCTGATGGCCTTTGAGAAAAAGCACAACGCCCGCCGCCTGCCCGTGTCCAACGCCATTCAGACCAACGGCCTGCTGATGGACGGGGCGTGGGCCCGATTTCTCCATGACAACCGCTTCCTGGTGGGCCTGTCCATGGACGGCTACGGCGCGCTGCATGACAGCCTGCGCCCGGACGCGGCGGGGGGCGGCACCTTCGCCCGGGCCTGCGAGGCGGCGGCGCTGATGACGAAATATGGGGTGGATTTCAACATCCTCTGCGTGGTGTCCGGGCCGGTGGCGCGGCACGGCGAGAAGGTATACAGGTACTTTCGCAATCACCGGTTCAACTATCTGCAGTTCATTCCCTGTCTGGACCCGCTGGAGGCGGAGCCGGGGGAGTGGTCCCTCACGGCGGCGGACTATGGCCGCTTCCTCCGGGAGACCTTCGCCCTGTATTACGACGACTTCATGAGCGGGCGGCCCGTGAGCGTGCGCCAGTTCGACAACTACGTGGGCATGCTGCTGGGCCAGCCGCCGGAGAGCTGCGGCATGTCCGGCGTGTGCGCCAATTACTTCACCATCGAGGGCGATGGCAGCGTGTACCCCTGCGATTTCTACGTGCTGGACGAATGGAAGATGGGCAATATCAACACCGATTCCATCCAGGACATGGCCGACAGCGAGGCCGCCAGGCGGTTTGTGGAGGTGTCCCGGCCGGTGAACGAAAAGTGCGCCGCCTGCCGCTGGCTGCCCCTGTGCCGGGGCGGCTGCCGCCGGAACCGGGAGCCCATCGCGGAGAACGCGCTGAACCAGTTCTGCCCGGCCTACGAGGCGTTTTTCGACTACGCCTACGAGGGGCTGCGGCGCATCGCGGCGGCGGTGCAGGGAAGGAGATAAGATAAGGGGCTGTCTCAAAACCACGCGTTTTGAGATAGCCCCTTCATTTTGCTCATTCTCCCAGCGCTTGGATCACCCGGGCCGAATCGCCCTCAATGCCGATGCCCCGCTGGGCCAGCTCCTTGGGCAGGCGGGCGTCGTCATAGTTCAGGCAGGCGTAAACGGCCTTTTCGTTGCGGTAGGCCAGGTTCCAGAAATTGTATTTGATGATGCCGGGGGTGTTCCAACCCACGCCGATCTCCAGGTAGAGCACGAGACTGTCCTGATGCGCGGTGAGCCAGGCCTCGTATTCCACGGCGGCGTCCTGCCAGCCCGCGTCCTCCACGAACTTGTCGTCCGCGCGCAGGTTCATCGTCAGCGGGCGGCCGCAGTTGGGGCATTTCGGCAGCAGCTCCGTGGGCACCCGCAGGGCGGGGACCACGCCCTCGGGCACGGTCAGCCGGCCGCCCTGGCCGATGGCGAAGCCCTGAGAGAGCACCATCCGGCGGACAATGTCCTCGTTGTCCCAGGTCTTTTGGCAGCAAGGCTTGGTGCACTGGAACAGGCCGTAATCCCCCTGGGTGTAGAACAGCCGCTTCTTGTCGAAGCCCGCCTTCTGGAAGCAGTGATCCACGTTGGTGGTCAGCACGAAGTAATCCCTGTCCTTCACCAGCCGGAACAGGTCGTCATAGACCGGCCTCGGCGGATCCATGTAGCGGTTGACCCAGATGTAGCGGCTCCAGTACGCCCAGTATTCCTCCGGCTCCTCATAGGGATAGAATCCGCCGGAATACATGTCGCTGAAGCCGTATTTCGCGCTGAAATCGGCGAAATACCGGTCGAATCGCTCCCCGGTGTACACGAAGCCCGCCGCCGTTGACAGCCCCGCCCCCGCGCCGATCATCACGGCCTCCGCCTGGCTCAGCGCCTCCTTCAGCCGCGCGATCTCCGGCCCGTTGTCTGCCATTGTCATGTGAATCACTCCTTCGCGGCGCACTCGTTCCGCCGCCTCACCAGCATACCACATTTTTCCGCGAAAGAAAAGACCGGTTTGTGAATCGTCCGGTGAGAAGGCGGCCTTGATTTTATGCGCGCCGGTATTATATAATAGAATCGCTGGAGAGGAGGCGTCCTTTGATGGATATGGCACGGGAAGAATCGATCGTTCGGGAGCTGGCGAAGCGATACATGGACATCGCCCTGTCGGACAGACACGCGCGCATGCGCCGGCGGTTCAGGGACAGCAACGACCTGAAAATCGTGCGGCCGCCCCTCATCATGGAGGAGATCCCCTGGCACGAGATGAACATGGACGGCGAGCTGGACTGCCTCTGCCAGGACGAGACCCTGCGCGGCATGGAGTACAGGCTGCGGGTCCAGCTGTTCCGGGAGAAGCACTTCCGCTGCGACAACTACATCGAGCCGGTGTGGGTGATCGACAAGGCCTCCAGCAGCACCGGCATCGGCTTTTCCATCCAGGAGAAGCGGCTCTCCGTTGACAGGGCCAACAACATCGTCTCCCACGAGTACAGCGACGTGCTGGCGGATGAAAGGAGCCTGGAGCGCTACCACGACCCCGTGGTCACCGCCTATCCGGAGATCGACGCCCGGCGGGTGGCCCGGGCGGAGGAGGTGCTGAAGGACGTCATGCCCGTGGAGCTGCGGGGCGGCTATATCTACTTCTCCCCCTGGGATCAGATCGCCATGCTGCGGGGCGTGGAGCCCATCCTGATGGACATGTACGACCGGCCGGAGTACCTGCATAAGATCATGCGCCTGTTCATTCGCGGCATGTCCCGCGAGATGGACCAGCGCGACGCCCTGGGCCTTTATGATCCCCGATCCATCGCCCTTCACTGCACGCCGGGCCAGGTGACCCTGCCCCATGAGCCGGACCCCGCCCATTACACCAGCCGGGACATCTGGTTCCGTACCATGGCCCAGATGTTCTCCTCCGTGTCCCCGGCGGCTCACGAGGAATTCGACCTGCGGTACACCATCCCCCTGGCCAGCCGCTGCGCCTACACCTACTACGGCTGCTGCGAGCCGCTGCACGACCGCATCGACCGGCTGAAGCTGTATCCCAACCTGCGCAAGATCGGCGTCAGCCCCTGGGCGGACGTGGAGAAGAGCGCGGAGATGATCGGCGGCGACTACGTGCTCTCCCGCAAGCCCAACCCGGCCAACGTGGCCATCAGCACCGATCCGGAGCTGATCCGCCGGGAGATCGGCGAGACGGCGCGGCTGTGCCTCAAGTACGGCTGCCCCTGCGACATCACCCTGAAGGACATCAGCACCGTGAGCTACAAGCCGGGCAATCTGATCCTCTGGGCGGAAACCGCCTCCCGGGTGCTGGACGAGTACTACGGCGAGGCGTGAGGGGTCTATTGGAAAAAAAGTATCAAAACCCGCCGCGTTTTGGGGTTCACGGGGCAAAATAACGGTTGCAAATCGGGCAGAACTGTGTTATAATTTCTGTTGTCGCCTGATTGATGACCATTGGGTTTCGTGCGACGTCATGCCGTGAATCTTGTCAGGTCCGGAAGGAAGCAGCAATAAGCGGAAGTTGGCGTGCGCCGCGAAGTCGCCTGGTGCGAGGTCAGGCGATTCTTGTGTGCGTCGGGTTCTCACCGCGCCCAATTCGGCGCGCGGATCACCATAGCATTTCTGAGATATGAGGAGGATATGACCATGCGTGTTGTCATTCAGGAAGACTATCAGAAGATGTGCCAGTGGGCGGCGAACTACATCGCCGAAAAGATCAAGGCCCACAAGGAAGACCGTCCCTTCGTGCTTGGCCTGCCCACGGGTTCCTCTCCGCTGGGCGTGTATGCCGAGCTCATCAAGAAGAACAAGGCCGGCGAGATCTCCTTCAAGAACGTGGTCACCTTCAACATGGACGAGTACGTGGGCCTGCCCCGGGAGCACGACCAGAGCTACTGGTACTTCATGTGGTCCAACTTCTTCGATCACATCGACATCCCGAAGGACAACGTGAACATTCTGAACGGCATGGCCGAGGACCTGGAGGCCGAATGCGCCCGCTATGAGGCGAAGATCGCGTCCTACGGCGGCATCGACCTGTTCCTGGGCGGCATCGGCGTGGACGGCCACCTGGCCTTCAACGAGCCCTTCACCTCCCTCACCTCCCGCACCGGCGTGCGCCTGCTGACCACCGACACCCGCATCGTCAACTCCCGCTTCTTCGGAAACGATCCGGAGAAGGTGCCCGCCAGCGCCCTCAGCGTGGGCATCGGCACGGTGACCGACGCGAAGGAAGTGCTGATCCTCATCAGCGGCCACAACAAGGCCCGCGCCCTGGCCGCCAGCGTGGAGGGCGGCGTGAGCCAGAAGTGGACCTGCAGCGCGCTGCAGATGCACAAGGCCGCCATCATCGCCTGCGACGAGGCCGCCTGCGGCGAGCTGACCGTGGACACCTACAAGTACTTCCTGGACATCGAGAAGGGCGAGCGGCTGTAATACGGCGTTTTCCCCGAATACACAACGCGGCCCGGATGGTTTTTCGCCATCCGGGCTGTTTTCATGCCTCGCGATTGGCGGTTGAATCCCGGCGCTTTTGATGGTATAATGAGTATGCGCAGGAGGGGATGACCGATGAAACAGAAAAACATTTCGTTCAATGATTTCCTGGCGGCGGAGGTGGCGAAGTACAAGGGCGTGTACGTGCCGGTGAAAACCGGTTTTTTGAAGCGCCTGCTGGTGAGGCGGGTCAGCTGCCGCAGACTGCATCCGAACCCCAACGACGAGTTCTGCATGCCGTCCGTGGGGCCCAACTACGAGATCATCTCGCGCTATGAGCACGAATACCGCATCGCCTCCAAGCGCGACTACATGCAGGAATACGCCATGGAGATGGCCCGGGACCCGATCGTCATCGAGAAGATCCGGCCGGACGGCTACATGATCCACAACGGGCATCACCGCTGGGCCGCCGCCATCCGAACCGGCCGGCGCATGCTGTGGGTCCAGATCGTCAACCTGACCCGGGAGGAGGATGTGGCGGAGGCCATGAAAAAATCCAGCCATGACCGCCGGGTCACGCTGGATCTGGACGAGGTGGTGTTCCAGCCGGAGGCCGCCGGGCAGAAGTCCCGGTCGCTGATGAGCCGGATCCGGAAGCAGCAGCTGCGCCTGGGCGTTCCCGCCCTGTTCCGCTTCTTCAACACCAGGGGCTACGACATCTGGGTGTACACCGCCCGCTACGCCTCCGTGGACGACATCGAGCGCGTGCTCAGCCGGCACCACGTCAAGGTCTGCGGCATTGTCACCGGCGCCCAGCGAAAGACGGTCAGCCCGGCGGATCGGGAGCGCGTGGAAAAGCTGGTGGCGAACAAGTATCCCGTCACCGTCCACATCGACAGGGACACGGTGCTGCGGGTGGACGGCCGGACCAAGGCCTACGAGGAGTTCCCCCTGAGCGGGAACGACGCCGACTGGTCGCGGCAGATCATGGAGATCGTGGAGGGCTGGGATTAGAGATGAAACCGGACGTGGGCCTGAAGAGGATGCGGGTGTCCTTCGACCTGGACGAGGTGCTGTTCGTCCGGCCGGACACCCACAAGACCGAGCCGCCGCTGCCCTTTCCGCTGAACCGAATCTTTCAGGAGCGGCTGCGGCTGGGCACGCCGGAGCTGATCAAGAGCCTGCAGGCGCTGGGCTACGACGTGTGGGTGTATACCTCCTCCTTCCGCTCGGAGCGCTACATCCGCCTGCTGTTCCGCTGCTACGGCGTGACCTTCGACGGCATCGTCAACGGAGAGCGGCATCAGCGGGAGGTGCAGCGAAACCAGAAGACCATCCTGCCCCAGAAGCTGCCCAACCGATACCGCATCTCCCTGCATGTGGACGACGAGACCGTCATCTGCACCTCAGGCAGCCTGTACGGCTTCCGCACCTACCAGCTGGACGCCCAGGACGACGACTGGAAAGAAAAGATCATCCGCCGGGCGGAGGAGGTCAAACGGCTGGATCACCCGGAGCTTGTGAACCCGACGGAAAGCCCGCGATGATTTCCACGTTTTCATCAGCAGGCCGCGCGGCCTGTTTTTAATTCGCAATTCGCAATGCGCAATTCGCAATTGGGCTGTGGCGGCGCTCCCCGTCCCTCCAATTGCGCATTGCGAATTGCCAATTGCGAATTACCCATTTCAGTACAGTTCTCCCGGATTATACCCCTTCGGCAGCGGCTCTTCCTCCAGAAATTGAAAGCTCTCGTCCTCCAGCACCGGCAAAAACGCCTCGTAGGGGAAGCGGCTGAACTCGAAGGCGTAGCCGCTGGCGCCGAACCAGCCGCCCTCCTTCGCTTTCAGGTTCAGGTCCCGGGCCAGCTTGGTCATGTTGGAGCAGTCGTGCACCACGATGCCCCAGTTCTCCTCGGCGGCGGCCCGCATGAATTTCAGCGTCAGCTGGCGGCTCCAGATGGGGGAGACGTAGCCCAGGCGGCAGGCGTACAGGTTTTCGCCCAGATAGTTGCCGATGTTGTTGTCGTTCAGGTGCAGCTCGGCGCAGTTGATGAAATCCAGCCCCGTGGCGAGGATTTTTTCTTTCTTCGCGAAAAACGCCTCGAAGAACTCCGGCGTCATGGGGGTCTCGATGCCCACCTGGGGGATGTACTTCTTCGCCAGGCGAATATTCTCGATCACTTTGTCAGCGCAGTTCGACGCCCCCAGGTTGAAGCGCAGCTCGTCCAGCCCGCTCTCGCCCAGGGCCCGCAGGCTCTCCTCCGTGGCCAGGAGGCCGTTGGTGTACAGATGCTGATGCACCTCCGCCTCCCGGAAGCGACGGACGACGCCGTAGTACTTTTCGATCTCCATGAAGGGCTCCAGGTATACATACGCGATGCCGGTGGGCTTTTTCTGGATGGACAGGAGCATGTCCAGATCCCGCTCGTACAGCTTGGTGCCGCCGATCTCCCACAGGCCCTCGCCGATGGGCTCGATGGCGTCCAGCTCGCCGTAGTTGTAGCAGAATTTGCACTGGATGTTGCAGCGGTTTGTTTTTCTCACCGCGCTCAGCCCGGTGCCCAGCAGGCAGGACCTGCAGCCCGCCGGGAAGCGGTCCTCCGGCCCCACGTACAGGGTGCGGCCGCAGAGGGATTTGAGGCCCGGCACCTGCGCCATGAGGGCGGCGTTTTGCGCCTCCACCGCCGCTTCGATCTGATACATGGTGGCGTACACCAGCTCGGTCTGCCTGGTCAGCAGCTCCTCGTCCTCCGGCAGCTCCGCGAAGAAGCGGAACCAGGTGAGCGCGTCCTTCTTTGAAATCTTCATAGGCGAAAAGACCTCCCGTCGGCCATATTTTGTCAGTTATGGGCTCTATTTTATCAGAAAACGCCGCTTTCTTCAATCCCCGGGGGCCGGTTTTTGACCGGGCCGCAAAAAACTCTTGCGGAAACGCCCCGCCGCGCCCTTGAATTTCCCCTGTTTCATGGTATAATAAAACATAAACGGGATCGGCGTTCGCGCCGAAAAAGGGAGGAGTCAGTCCATTGGACAGGAAACAGCTTCGCGCGGAGATCGTCAACTGGGTGCAGATCGTGCTGGGTATCCTGCTCTGCACCGCCGCGTATAACATGTTCATCATTCCGAATGAAATCGCTCCCGGCGGCTTCACCGGCATCGCCCAGCTCATCAACCACGTCACGGGGCTGCCCGTGGGCATGCTGACCCTGGCACTGAACGTGCCCCTGTTCGCCCTGTCGGCCCGGTCGCTGGGGCTGAAATTCGGCGCGCGGTCGCTGTTTGCCAGCGTGGGGCTGTCGATCCTCATCGACGTGCTGCCCCTGCCCTCGGTGATCCCCATCGACACCACCGAGCGGCTGCTGCTGGCCTCGGTGTTCGGCGGCGTGGTGGCCGGCGCGGGCTTCGGCCTCATCATTCGCGGCAACGCCACCACCGGCGGCACGGACATGCTGGCCAAGCTGGTGTCCTCCCGGGTGCACGCCCTGTCCATCGGCATGATTATGTTCGCGGTGGACGGCATGGTCATCGTGGCGTCGGCCTTCGTGTTCGACGTGGTGTCGGCGCTGTTCGCCCTCATCTGCACCTTCTTCATGAGCGAGGTCATCGACTTCCTGGTGGACGGCCTGAACTCCGCCCGCGCCTACTTCATCATCTCCGGCCAGAGCGAGCTGATCGCCCAGCGGGTGATGAGCGAGATGGAGCGGGGCATCACCGGGCTGGACGGCCGGGGCATGTATTCCGGCCAGGACCGGCAGGTGCTGCTGTGCGTCATCAGCCGCACGGAGTCGCCTCAGCTGCGGGCCATCGTGTCCGACTGCGATCCCACCGCCTTCATCATCGCCACCAACGTCCACGAGGTGCTGGGGGAGGGCTTCCGGCCCATCTACGGGCGCTGAGGCGCGGATCTGTTTCGTTCCCGATTTCCCAGGAGGGAAAATAACATAACGCAAGGAGAAAAAACGCCATGGACAAGATCAAAGTGGCCATCATCGGCTGCGGTACCATCGCCAACGCGGCGCACATGCCCGGTTACAAGGCGGCGTCCGACCTGTGCGAAGTGAAGTATTTCTGCGACATCATTCCCGAGCGGGCCGTCGCCCTGCGCGACAAGTACGGCTCCGGCATCGCCAATGAGGACTATCACGAGATCCTCTCCGATCCCGAGGTCACCTGTGTGTCCATCTGCGTGCCCAACGGCGGCCACGCGCCCATCGCCATCGACTTCCTGAAAGCCGGCAAGCACGTGCTCTGCGAGAAGCCCGCCGCCATGAACTCCGAGCTGGCCCGGGAGATGCAGAAGACCGCCGACGAGTGCGGCCGCATCCTGAACATCGGCGTGTGCAACCGCTTCAACACCGCCGTTGAGAAGATCGAGGAGCTCATCAGCCAGGGCGAGCTGGGCAATATCTATCACATCTACTGCTCCTTCCGCGCCTATCGCTCCATCCCCGGCCTGGGCGGCGCCTTCACCACCAAGGCCCTCTCCGGCGGCGGCGCGCTGATCGACTGGGGCGTGCACTATCTGGACCTGATCTTCTATTGCGTGGGTCAGCCCAAGGTGAAGACCGTGTCCGCCGCGGCGTACTCCGTGCTGGGCAAGCCCCTGGACGGCTACGTCTACGAGTCCATGTGGGCCGGCCCGCCCAAGCTGGACGGCACTTACGACGTGGACGACTTCATCACCGGCTTCATCCGCACCGAAGGCCCCACCATCTCCGTGAACGGCGCCTGGGCGCAGAACATCGACGACAAGGCCACCTTCATCGAGTTCCTGGGCGACAAGGGCGGCATCAAGCTGCAGTATGGCGGCAACTTCACCCTGTACTCCACCAAGAACGGCATGCTGACCACCACCACCTTCAAGTATCAGACGGTCAACATGTACGACGCGGAGATCCGCGACTTCCTCATCAAGGCCCCCCAGGGCATCAAGACCAAGGCCAACATCGACAAGGCGCTGGTCACCTCCCAGGTCATGGACATGATGTACAAGTCCAGCGAGCTGGGCGAAGAGGTCAAGGCCTGATCCATTCCCCAAAAAAACGACAGAAGCGGCGCGCCCGGCAATCAAACCGGGCGCGCCGTCTTCTATGTATTGTCCTCCGAGAGCGCTTTTTCGATTTTCTCGGCCACGGCCCGCAGCCGACGGGACAGCTCCTCGTCGGTCAGAGCCTCCAGGGCGTCGCCCGCCGGGTTTGCCTGAGCCGTCTGCCCCAGCACGAACTCCACGCCCTTGGCGCCGCCCTTGCCGCTCAGGGCTCGCTCCAGCGTTTCCCGCTCGATGCGCAGAAGCGCCCGCTCCACCGGCTTCTTCAGAGGCTCCGGCAGACGGCCGCCGGTGAGCTCCGCCACGCTCATGTCCAGCGCCAGCGCCAGGCCCGCCGGGGTGGCGGGGATATCCTGGCGTTGACATTCGTTGAAGTAGTGGGTCACGCGGCTCTTGACGGCCGCCGCGCTGGCTTCAGCCGCCGTCCTCGTTCGTTTGGCGCTCATATTTTGGTCTTCAGGCGGCTGACGGCGGCGCTGAGGGCGGAGGAGGAACCGGCGGCGGTGCCCCGCTTCACGGCGGCGGCCGGCTGGGCCGTGGCGGTTTTCTTCGCCTGGGAGCTGGTCAGCCTGGACAGGGTGGACTGGATGCCGCCGGCCACGCTCTTGAGAAGGTCGGAGAGGGACGTGGTCTTCTGGGCGGCCTTTGCGGAGGCGGTCTTGGCCGTGGTCTTGGCCTTGCCGGAGCCGCCCGAGGAGGAGGAGCGGCGCGTGCCGTCCTCGTTGAGGCCGTACTTCTCGCGGAATTCCGCCTCGTTGAGAGCCTGGGCGCGCTCCTTCAAGAGCCAGTCCTGATAGGCCTGATAGCCCTGCTGCTGCAGCGCGGCGATCTGCAGCTGCAGGCTCACGGCGGCGCTCTGGTTGCTGCTGCGCAGCTGGTTGATGCGGTTGTCCAGCTGCTGGGCGTAGTTGGCGGCCAGGGTCTGGCGGCTGCGGGCGGCCTCCTCGGTGAGCTGGGCAATGCGGCTGTTGATGGCGGTGATGTCGTCCGCCTCCGCCCGGCCGATGTCGGCCAGGGCCTGGCCCCGCTGGCCCTCCAGATACGCGCCCTGGGTGGCGGTGAGGGAGCTGCGGCCCAGGCCCCGGGCGTTCAGGGCGTTGTTGAGGGCGACGGCGCTTCGGTCGTAGGCCTCGTTGGCCTGGCGGCGCTGGCGGTCATAGGTGCGGCTCAGCGCCTGCCGCTCGTTCTGCGCCGAAAGGGTCTGGCTGCCCAGCCGGGCGTTCAGCGCGTCCACCTCCGCCTGATAGGTGGGGGAATATTCCGCCTCGGCCTGCTTGCGCAGCGTGGCGTAGTCGGTCGAATAGTCGCCGAGCCGCCTGTTCAGCGCGTCCATGACCTGGGCGTTGTAGAAGTTCGAGGCGCGATAGTCGTCGCGACGGTCGGCTTCGTTCATTTCCATTGTGCTTTCCTCCTGTTCGTCACTGATAGGTTACCGTGAGCGCGGGGCTCGCGTCGAATTTGGCGTAGTTGGCGCTGTAGCGGCGGCCGCTGCGCAGCGACTGATCGTCGGCGTAGAGCATGAGGCCCCCGGCGGCGCCGTCGACAAGCGCCTGAACCGCCGCGGCCGGCAGGGCGAAGGATTTCGTCTCGCCGTTGCCGATGGAGCCCAGCGAGCCCCGGCTCACCGTGCCGGCGTGGGGGTTGCCGCTGCGGCCGGTCAGGGGCGTGGTGTACAGGGCCACCTCCACGGCGGAGGAGCCGCCCGCCCCGGACACCCGGGTGAGGGTCAGCGAGGCGCTGAGAACATGCCGGCCAGCCAGGCCGCTCAGGTCGAACCACAGGCAGCCGGCGTACTGCGTGTCGTCATAGCGGCCCTGACGCAGGGCGCTCTCGCTCATCCAGCCGGAGCCGTTCATGCAGGAGCCGGTGAGCCGGGCGGTGAGGCGGTCGGTCTGAACCGAGCCGGCGGTCTGCTGGGAGACGCTGGCGTTGCCCGGCGCCACGGGCAGGGCGGTGAAGTCCGCCGGGCTGTGCAGGCAGGCGATGATCTCCTCGTAGTCGCCGTCCGGCCGGGTGCCGCTCCAGAGCCACTGCGCCCCGCTGGCGGACAGCGCCCAGCCGCAGTCGCCGCCGCTCAGCGACACGCAGCACAGGCGGGTGTTGGGCCCGGCGCTGATCAGGCTCACCGCGTTGTACAGCGCGCAGTCCGCCAGCTCGGCGCTGGCTCCGTCCGTGAGGCTCACGCCCTCATAGGCTGCCGCGCCGTTCACAGTGACGGAGGTCAGGCGCACGTGGCGGTCGGCGGAGAGGACAACGGCGCTTTCCGAGCCGTTGCCGGATATGACCATGTTCTCCAGCGAGACCAGGCAGCCGCATCCGGTCACCCGCAGCCCGCCCTTCAGCGTGTATCCGTTGCCATGGATGGCCAGGCTGCCCTGTCCGCTCAGACCGCCCAGCCGGGCGTTCTCGAAGAAGTCGTCCAGCAGCCAGAGGGCCACGTCGCCGGTGAGCACGGTGTCGTTCAGCGCGTCGAAGGCCTCTTGCAGGCTGGCGTACTGCCCGCCCGGGCCCACCATGATGACGGACGCCCCGTCATACTTTCGGGCCACGTTGGGGGCGATGAGCCGGCGGTTCACGGTCAGATTGTCCATGCTGCCGCCCTCGGCGTCCAGGTGGAAGGTCTCCCCGCCCGGCGCGTCGATCTGGAATTCGTTGGTCTCCACGTGGAAGTAGTCCTTGGTGATGGCCACGCTTGTGCCGGCAAACAGCTCCCCGGGGGCGCTGGACCAGCCGGTGGCCGCCTCGCCGGACTCGATTTTGAAATCCGCCAGGCTGAGCATGGAGCCCTCGGCGAAATTCCCCTGCCAGAAGAAGGAGGGCACCCCCGCCTGGGCGTCGTACACCCAGGTGTGAGTGTAGCGCTGCCAGCCGGAGGTGAGGCGGATGGTGGTGGTTCCCCCGCAGGCGTGGCCGGCGGTCACGTCCAGCTCGCCGCCGGTATAGCGGGCGGAGAAGCTCCAAGTGTAGGTCTGCCCGTCCAGGCCCGTGAAAGGATTCCAGCGCACCGCGCAGGGATTCGACACGCTGCCGAAGCCCAGCACCAGCGCCCGGCGGGAGGCCATGGCGTCGCTGTTCATGAGCTGCGCCACGCCGGAGGCTCCCTCAAAAGCCACGTCGGCGTTGTGGAAGCTGGCGGAGTCGCTCACCAGGTTCGCCCCGCCGATGGTCATGCCGCTCACCGCCAGGCGAATGCTGTCCGGCACCAGGGCGATTTCCGCCTCGGCGGAGTCCAGTCGCCGGCCCAGGGCGTCGGTCACCGTCCGGTCGGCCTTCAGCGCCACGGAGGCGGCGGTCTGCTCGATGAGCGTGCTCTGCTCCTCCACCGACTCGGCCAGCTCGTCCACGTCCTCGGCGGAGGCCTTGCTCTCGATGACGCTGTTCAGCCCGCTGGAGAGGGACTTGCGGGTGAGGCCGCCCATCAGCTGGGTCCACACCCATTCCAGCTGGCGGTTCAGCTCCCGCAGCTGCTGGGGTTCCTTCAAATCGTTCAATGTCACCCGCTGCCGGGTGGTCTGCGCGCTCATGGGCTTTCCTCCTCTATGTCAAGTTCCATGCCGTCCGGCAGGGTGAACGGGACCCGGCTGTCCGATTCCAGCCGCAGCCGGAGGGAGCGCCCCCGCAGCCGCAGCCGCTGACGGATCACGGAACGGCCCGCGCCGAAGCGCACGGTCTTTCGCGCCTGCCCGCCTTCGCTGAGGGCGGTGAGGGTCAGCGCCCCGTCGGCCTCGGCCTCGATGGGGAAGCACACCCGCCCCAGCCGACGCCGGTTGATGACCCGGGCGGGCAGCACCGGCGTGGTCCACCGGGCGGCGGGCAGCGCGGCCTGGCCCTCGTCGAAGCGGAACAGGCCTTCCGCCGTGAGGCAGAGCAGCCGCTCGTCCTGCCCCTCCCGCCAGAGCAGGAAGTCCAGAACGCCGGGGATCTCCATCAGCGCCCAGCTGCCGTCAGACAGTCCTTCATGCGGCTGTCGCCCCCGTGGGTGAGGGAGGACACGGTCATGCCGTCGTACACGCACAGTCCGTCGCCGCCCAGAAAGTAGAGCCGACTGGCGGTGTGCACGATGGTGCGGGGCGCCAGGGTGCCCTCCGAGCCGTACACCTGAGTGAGGCTGAAATCCCCGGGATAGGTGCCGTTCAGCCGGTGCATGCTGCGGTCCTTGAAGATGAGCACGTCGTCGAAGGCGGCCAGCACCGCCCGGATGCGCGCGCCGTCAAAGGTGGCCACGTCCATGAAGCCGCCGCCGGTGTCCGGCTGAGCCACGCTCAGCTCCCAGTTGTCCGGGGCGAAGCTGTCGCTCCAGTACACCCGGTCGGGCTCCGTCGCCGTCACCGCGCCCCACAGCCGCTCGTAGATGAGGGTGAGCCGTGCGAAGCGCACTTCCTCGCCGCCCATGCGGGCGTCCACGGCGCAAAGCGCGGCGCTCTGCCCGTCCCAATACTGCATTTTGTCCTGGCCGTTTACCAGGATCAGCCAGTCCTCGTCCTCGTGGCGGTAGTTGACGGCGCACCAGTCGTCCGAGCGGAAGCCCCCGCCCAGATCCCGCCACCCGCCGCCCACCAAGGCGTACACGTGGCCGCCGCCCGCCGCCACCAGGGCGCGGCTGTCCGCGCCGCTCTCATCCCGGAAGAAGCCCTGGAACAGCCGGACGCAGCCGGCGGGCGGGGCGGGCTGTTCGGCCGCCATGGCGCGGGCGGTGGACAGCGCGCCCTTGCGGCAGATCATGTTCACCGCGTCCGGCGAGGTGCCCATGTCGCCGTAGAGGCCCCGGCTCTGATCGACGCCCTTGAAGGCGGTAATTTTGAGTGTTTCAAACGCCATGTGTTCTGCCTCCCTTCCTCAGCGGAACCAGGGCCGGGGAAAGCGGTGCCGGGCGGCGTGGGAGCCGCTGGAGCGCACGCTTCGCAGCAGGCGGTAGTAGTCGTTCTGCCAGCTCTGGGCGGCGGCCAGCCGGCGCTCGCTCTGCCACAGCCGGGCTACGGCCAGCGAGACATAGATCATGGGATCGGCCACGGCCTCGGGGAACACCGGCTCGTCGTCCTCCTCGGCCAGCGGGGCCGGGATCACCTGCACGTGCAGCACCACGGTGTCGCCGGGGGCCGCGCCGATGATCTTCACCTCGAAGCGGGAGAGGAAGCGGTAGGCGTAGGGCTTTTCCCGGGCCTGATCCAGCACCTCCTCCAGGGCGGCGGCGCTGGGCACGGCCCTGTCCAGGCGGATGACGCCGTCCGATGGCACCTCCACGGGCAGGAACAGGCCGGGCATCAGGCCGGTTCGGGCGATTTCGGCATAGGCCTCGTTGATGGCGTCGCGAAAGAGCCGGAACAGGATCAAGGCCTCGCCCTGATAGCGCATCGCGCCGCTCTCATCCGCCGTCTTCACGAATTCGTCGCTTCGATCCGCGCAGCGCGCGGCCATGCGGCACAGGCTGTCCAGTGTCATGATGTCATCAGCTCCTTTGGAATGGTATCGGTATCCGTCCTGCGGCGCAGATAGGTCAGCGCCTCCCGGGTTCTGTCGGCCGCCCGGGCAAGGTGATCCCGCTGGGCCGCCTCGGCGAGGCGCTCATTGTATTCGTCGATTTCCCGGGCGGTTTCCCGCAGGCGCGACACATGGTAGCACCGGGCGTATTCCACCGCCCGGGCGTCCAGCGCGTCGAAGGGCAGCGCGCAGCACAGCGTGCCCTCCGGCTGGGCGGCGTCGTGGATCTCAAAGCGCTGGGTGCGGGTGTTCAGCATCACGAACCAGTTGGGATTGATGGCCTTCAGCCGCGCCGGGATATTCAGAACATGGGAGGTGACGGGAATCCGCCCTGGGGCGAATTCCCCCTCCCGGCAATAGACGGCCACGGCCCTTACGCCGCGTTGGTCACCAGCACAGCCCTGGGCTCCGGCGCGGCCACGCCGTTCAGGCGGGCGATGCCGCCGGGCAGCGCGCACATCAGGTCGCAGTACTTGGCGATGGTGGCGGTGTAGGTGGGGTAGCCGGGCTTCTGGTGCAGCACCTGGCGGGTCTCGCCCTCGATCCACTCCCAGTCGGCTACCTGATCCAGGGTGAACAGGGTGGTGTCGTACAGGTCGATGGCGGCGGCGGGCATGAACTTGCTGCGGGTCAGCGGGATACCGTTGAAGGTGAGGGCGCGATGGCCGCCCTCCAGCACGGTGGCGTCGCAGATGGTGCGGCGCTGGTTCATCAGATCCAGGTATTGGCCGTAGGCGTCGCCGCCGCAGTTGATGTGGTCGATGGTCACGTTGTAGCTGTCCTCCAGGTGGTCAATCACCTTCTGCAGTCCGCTCTCGCTGATGGGGCCGAAGGAGGCGGCGGTGTAGGGCTTCATCCAGCTGTAGTCCGCCCGGTTCAGGCCGTACAGCGTGCCGCTGCCGCCGTCGAACAGCTTGCCCAGGCCGGTGAGCTCATAGCCCGCGCTGCCCTGGATGGTGAGATAGGCCCCGGCGGAGCAGGTCACCGCGCCGCTCAGCTTGATGGTCTTGTTCAGGTGGTTCACGTCCAGCACCCGCAGGCCCTGGGCGATGGCGTTGCCGTTGGCGGCGAACAGATCCACCCGCAGGCCGGGCAGCAGGTACTGGGTGGAGGAGGTGGCGGTGAGGCTGGCGCTGTTGGACGCGGCGGCCAGGGTCACCAGCTTGCCGGAGCCGTCGCCGTACATCTGGCGGGCCAGGTTCCACTTCAGCGTGCGGGTGAGGGTGTCCATCTCCTGCTGCAGGATGTTCACGAAGGCGCCGGTGTTCTCGCCGGTGGCGGACTTGACGATCTTGTCGGAGATCTCCAGCGTGCCGTAGAGGTTCTTGGTGTCCGATTCCAGGTTGACATACTGGTTCTCGCCGGACAGGGGCAGCGCGCCGGTTTCGGAGCCCGCGCCTGCGCCGCCGTTGGCGCCCACCAGCGCCGCGCGCACGATCTTGTTGTAGCCCACGATGTTGTCCTCGGTGCGGGCCACGCGGCTGGCGAAGGCGTCCGCCTTCAGGTTGATGTCTTCCCTCAGCGGCATGATATAGAAGTTCTTCAGCGCGCTGGACACGGTGTTCATATTGACCATAGGGTTACCTCCTTGATTTTGTTTTGGGTCGGTCCTGTTGATTTGATACTTTGTCTCAATTAGGAATTTGGAAGTAGGAATTCCGGTTTGCTCTCAGGCGCGGCTGCGGCCGCACAGACCCTCTCCGCCCCTGAGGGGCACCTCTCCCAAAGGGAGAGGCAAGGCCGCCGCTTCGCTCCGGCATTCTTGGCTCCCCCCTCTGGGGGAGCTGTCGCGGCAAAGCCGCGACTGAGAGGGCTTCAGACAAACTAAAATTCCCCATTCCCCATTCCCAATTCCTAATTCTTCTTAAGCAGTGCTTCCAGCTTGGCCTTGGCCTGGGCCATGCCGCTTTCGGGCTTGTCGGCCTCGGCGGGGATGCCGCCGCCGGCGGCGATGAAGGCGGGCAGGTCGCGGCCGGCCCTGTAGACCTCAGAGAGGTGGGCGGTGAGCACGGCGCTCTTCACCCGGGGATCGGCGGAGAGGCGCTTCACGGTCTCCGGGTCGGAGAGCAGCTCCTCCTCGCTCTGGTACTTGCCGGAGCGCACCGCGTCGTAGGCCCGCTGCAGCCCGTCCTCCTCCAGGGAGAAGGCGGGATGGGCCATGATGTACTCCGCCATCTCCGGCAGCAGCGCCTCCAGATCCTTCATGAGGCCGGCGCGGCGCTTCCATTCGTCCTGCACCCGGCGGCTGCGGGCCTCGCCGGATTCGGGGGCCAGCTTTTCGCCGTTTTCCAGCGCCCGGGCCAGGGCGGTGAGCTGGCTCAGGGTATCCTCGGCCTCGCTCAGGCTCTTCTGACTCTGTTCGTAGGCGTCCAGCAGCGCCTGGACGGATTCAAAGCCGCTGCGGCGCAGCGCCTCCTGGTCTTCGTCGACGGCGGGCTGGCCGGTCTCCTCCGTCAGGTCGGCCTGGGCCATGTCCACGCCCTGCTGGAAGGCCTGCTGCTTTTCCTGCTCGCTGAGGGCGTCCTGGGTGAGCTGTTGCTCAAACTGCGCCCGCTGTTCGGGCGTGAGATACTGATTCATGTCTTTTCCTCCTTGTTGCGTCAGGTGGTTTCCGGGTTGTCCGAGAGGGCGCGGTGGCCCTCGATGTGCAGGATGAGGGCCTGAGCCAGGGCGGGCTGCTCCTGCCGCAGGCGGCGGAACTCCGCGCCCAGGGCGAATCGGGTGTGCTCAAAGATGTGCAGCGCGTGGTCGTCCACGCTCATGAGGGAGGGCACCGTGCCGCCCAGCAGCTCCAGCTGCTCCCGCCGCGCCCGGGTGCGGTGCAGCTCGTCCACCGCGGCGATGCTCTCCCAATGGCCGAACTGGAAGATCTCCAGCAGCCGCGCCCGGTTTTCCCGGGAGAGCTGGTGGGTGTCCGGGTCCAGGAACAGGCCGGCCCGCATGAGCTCCAGGGCCAGCTGGCGGCGCTGGGCGGGGGTGCTGCTCAGCTCGGCGTCGGTGTCCACGGCGATGTCGTCGCTGCTCAGGTCGCTGCCCGTCCACACGATGAGCGCCATGTCGCCGGCGTCGCTGCCGGCGGTGCGGGTGATGCGGGGCGCCACGGCGAATTCCCGCAGCAGCCGCAGCCACTGGCGGCCCAGCTGCTGGATGGCCCGGCGGATGTGCCGCCCGGTGAGGGCGATGCGGGTGTCGTCCTGCTCCCGCAGGATGTCCAGGGCGATGCCGGAGGACACCTGCCCGGTGAGGCTGGAGGCCCGGGCCATCTCCGACACGCCGGAGATCTCGTTGAAGTCCCGGCGGAGCAGGTTCAGCCGCTCCATCAGCGTCACCGGCACCTCACTCACATGCAGCCAGCTGGGCGGCGTGGCGCCCGGGCGATACTCGATCACCGTGCCCGGCTCGAAGCCCTCGTCCAGCAGCGCCTCGTTCACCAGCGATCCCTGCTCAGCCAGGATGTTGCCCGCCGTCATGCGGGCGGTGTGCTCGTTCACCCGGTTGATGACGGCGTTGTAGTCCCGCTGCAGGGGGATCAGCCGCTCGATGAGGGTGGCTCCGAAGAAGCAGCCCGGCGCGCTGAGGCACAGCTGCTGCACGAAGGGGAAATCCCGGCCGCCGCATTCGCCGTTTTTGAAAGGAAGCGGCCCGGTGTGCAGCACCCGGCCGCCCGCCACGGTCACATGGCGGCCCTGGGGGAAGTCGCCGCCCGGCCGCTGATAGTATTCCAGCACCAGCTCGGCGTCCTGCAAGGTCTCCGTTCGGGCGAACTGGCCCTCTCCCCGGGGGAAGGCGCTCTCCGCGCCGTAGATGTTCAGCGGCCGCCCCGGCAGGCTCACGCCCCAGCGGGCCCTGATTTCCTCCACGGTGTACACCCGGGCGTGGATCAGGCTGTTCTGGTTCTCCAGCCCATCTCGCCAGCAGCTCTCGGGGAAGATCTCGTAGGCCGGGGCCACGGACACCGCCAGATCCCCCTCCCGCACGGTCTCGCCCTCGGGTGTGACTCCCAGGGGCAGCCCGGCGTGGGGATCCCACACGCTCTTGTAGAACGCGCAGCCGCACAGCTCGGCCCAGCGGGTGGCATCGGCCTGCAGGCGGGGCATGTTCAGCGTGTCGAAGGCGGTCTTGAGGAGCTTCGTGGCGGTGCGGGCGGCGGTCACGTCGGCGGCCTCGTCGGTCTGGGGCCGCACGGTCAGGGAGGGCTGGGCCCGCTCCAGCTTGGACAGGCGCGTCTCCTCGATGGGAGCGATCATGTTGTAGACCGCCCGGCCCGTCCGGTCCGCGCCGCCCTCGATGAGCTCGTCCAGCCCCTCGGCCACGTCGCAGTACTGGTCGCCTGCCATGAAGCGCTGGTTGAGCCGCCACTTGAGCTCCAGCTCCTGCCGCTCCCGCCGCCTGCGCCGGTATTCCGCCTCGATCTCCGAGGCCAGCGCCTGCAGATCCGGGGCTTGGGGCGGCGGCGGCGGCGCGGGGCGATCGGCCTTCAGTCGTTCTGTGTCATTCATCATGTGTCACCATATCCTCTCTTTCATCGTTTGCCCGTGCCGCCGCCGGCCGGCCAGGCGCTTCTTGTGGCGCACCACGGGCGAATCCTCGGCGCGGGGGGCCTCGCCCTGGGGAGCGGGGCGGCTCATCAGGTAGTAGCGCAGCTCGTCCATGGCGTGGTCGTCCCGCTTGATGGGCTCCTCGGCGTCCTCGTCCTCCTTCCAGCGGTATTTCTTGATCTCCCGGATCATCATGGGGCAGGTGCGGAAGATGAACAGGCCGGGCTTGCCCTCCGGCCAACGCTTCGCATCCCAGTGGGGGCGGGGCATGAGATACTGCTTCACCCGTTGGATGCCCGCCCACTTCGCCTTGTTCACATGGGTGTTCACGTTCAGCCCCTGCTCCCGGAACAGCTCGGCCACGCTGCGCTCCCCCTGCAGGGCGCGCTGGTCGGCGGCGGCGTCCATGAGGCAGCTGAGCCGGTTATCCGAATCGCGCTTCCAGTTCAGGGCACGGCTGATCCGCTCGATCTCCCTGGCGTGGGCCTCCACGCCCATGTTGGCCTGATAGTGCTCCGCCACCACGTACACCCGGCCCTCCGGGTCCGCCGCGTACCAGTGACAGGACAGGGGCTTCGCCAGACCCGGGTCGATGGAGATCATGTCCTGCCAGGTGGCGGGCACCTCGAAGGGATCGATCACGTGGACCGACTCGTCGAACTCGCCGTACACCAGGCCGTTCACCGACACGAATTTGCCGTCCCGCCGGGCCTCCAGCTCGTCTTTGGGCAGCGTCCGCGCCAGCTTTTGAAGCTCGGCCGCGGGGAGGTAGGGGTTGTCCCGCCAGCTCATGCTGAGGCACCACACCTCCGGGTCGCCGTATTCGTTCAGCCAGATGCGGTCGTGCACCCAGGTGAGGCCCTTCAGGGGCGTCATGGTGCCGAAGACGCGGCCGCCGGAGTCGATGGTGCGCATGATGCACTCCAGGTAGATGTCCTCCGGCGGCTCCTCGTCGAACCAGATGAAGTCCTGGCTGGTGCCCTGGAATTTCTCCCGGCCCTGGGCGCAGGTCTTGAATCCGATCACCGACACGCCGCCCCGCAGGCTCTCCACCTGCAGGGTGTCGATCACCCCGTTTTCCATGTCGTCCGCCCGGCCCTCCCGCATGCGCACCCCCTTGATCCAGGCCGGGTTCAGGTAGCTGAGCAGCTTCTTCTGGGCCACATCCCGCTGAACCTCGCTGGACAGGCTCACCACCCAGCCGTTCATGGGCCGATCCACCCGCAGGTAGGGGTGGCACCCCCGGGCCAGATAGGCGCACTCCGCCGCCCCGGCCTCGGTCTTGCCGGTGCGGTTGCCGCCCAGCAGCCACTTGTTGCGCCTGACGCAGCGGTGAAACAGCTCCTGCCTGGGGTGCGGGCGGTAGTATTTCAGCTTGTCCTCCCGCCGCCGCCGGCTGTATTCGCCGGTCAGCCGCTCCGCCTCCCGCAGCAGCCGCTCCCGGGCCGGGCGGATCGCCTTCTCCCGTTCCGTCTTGCTGTCGCCTCCTTTCCACGCAAAAAGGGAACCGCGCAAAAACGCGATTCCCTTTTCGGTTCATTGTGGCCGGGCGCGAAAGGCTTTTTCCCTTCCGCGCTCAGCATAGTCAGTTTAGCGCGTCCGCCGCCTTTCGTCAACACAGTCAACAGAGACGTAGCAAATTGTGAAAAACATCCGATTGTGAGTAAGAACGTTTGTTCTTTTTATTCGGCCTTTGTCAGCTCGATGGGCCGAGCGGCGGCCATGGCTTCTTCCCAGTTCCAGTCGCCCTCGGTCTCGATCACGATGTAGGCCGTGAGCTTTTCCGGAAGGCGGCCCAGGCCGTCGTAGCCGGCGCTGATCCGGTCTGAATCTACGGCGTTTTCCAGCTCGGTCAGCGGCGCGCCGTTGTCGTCTGTCAGGATCACGTCGTACCAGGTGTCACGATCCGGCCCGGCGGGGAAGGCGTCGCCAGCCGCGTTCACGGTGAGATCGCCGTGCAGCGCGGACAGGCTGAGGGTGAGGGACACGGGCACGCCGTTGTACTCGCCTTTGCCGGCGTAGGTTATGAACGAGGCCTCGCTGCGGGTCACGGTGCACACGGCTTCCCCGGCCTGGCTGCGTTCGCTGCCCATGTAGAGCGTTTTGCCGTCGAACCAGTACCGGCTGACGCTCTGCCAGATGGCCATGCGCAGCTCCAGCTGATCCTGATTTTGGATGGCCTCGGGCAGGGGCGTTTCCATCTCCCGCAGCACCAGGCACAGCCCGTCGTCGGAAAGCGCCTCCCAACCGGCCCAGGGCCCAATGTCCGTGCCGTCGCCGGCGGTGATGTGATCGCTGGGATACACCGTATAACGCGCGAAGCCATACGGCTCGCCCCGCTCCATGGCCTCGCTGAAGGCGGCGATCACCGCCATGTCTTCCCCTTCCGCCAGGGGGCTGGGCATCTGACCCTCCGCCAGCGGATCCATGGCCGCCAGCTCCTCCTCCGTGGGGGTGTAGGCCTCCATGCGGGTGGTGTTCTCCATGGCGATGCCCACCAGCAGGTTCTGCCCGTCGTAATAGGCGCTGTCAAAGCGAATACTGGATTGGCCCAGCGCCTCCGATTCCACGCTCAGGGGCGTCTGGGTGGCCGGGGCCGCGTCCTGGGCGATGGGGGCCAGCCGCGAATCCCGCTGGGCGAAATACTCGAAGGCGTTCATGCCCGCCGCCAGCGCCGCCCCTGCCAGGGCCACCGCCAGCGCCAGCGCGAAGGCCAGACTCACTGTCATTTTCCGTTTCACCGGTTGTTCCTCCTCTTCGATGCGCCGCCGGACGCGTTCCCGGCGGGCCGGATCGGCATCCAGGGCGGCCAGCCGGGCGTCCATGGCCCGCTTCACGTCCCTTTCGTCAAACCTCATGATACCATGCCTCCAGTTCATGCCGAAGCGCGTCCCGCGCCTTGTTCAGTCGTTTGAATACCGCCGATCGCGAGAGGCCCAGGGCCTCGGCTGTTTCCTCGGCCGACAGCTCCTGATACCATCTCAGCAGCGCCACTTCCTTCAGCCTGGGCTTCAGCCCCATCACGGCCCTGGTCACGGCGTCGTCCTGCCAGGTGAAGGGAGCGGAGGGCTCGGGCAGGTCGTCGGGGGTGGTGGATCGGTCCACGCGGCGAAACCACGCGCCGCGCCGCATGTCCTTGCAGGTGTTGATGGCGATGCGCGTGAGCCATGTCTTTTCCTGAGCTTGTCCGCGGAAGCGGTCGTAGCCCTTCCAGGCCTTCAGAAAGGTTTCCTGCACCGCGTCCTCGGCGAGCGCTCGATCGCCCAGGTAGGCATAGCACAGCCGCGTCAGGCTGGTTTCCCACCGCGCCATGGCCGCTTCCAGCCAGGCTGCCCGTTCGTCCGTCATGGCCCTCTCAGCTCCTTTCACCCATTAGACGCGGGACGCAGGCTGTTTGTCCACTTTTTTTCGGGCCTTCCTTGCAAAAGCCGGAACGCCATGGTAGAATGTAACTGTTTCAATCTGATTCGAGGGATGGGGAGGTTTGTCGCTTTGTTCATCGTTTTTAAGCGCTATACGCATTCATTTTTGGCCACCTGTATCAGCGTTGTATCCACACTTTTCTATGTCCTGGGCGGCTTCATAGCCATCGGCTATATTCTGGATCTGGAGGGCTTGCGCCGGGACATGAGTCTTGTGGAAGCAATTCTTGCGGCGGCTGTATTCATTCTGATCGGCTTCGGCGCCATGAAACTGGCCGAGCGCGTCGCCCTGAGAAAGCAGAAGAAGCTGGCGGTCAGAGCGGGAGCCTCCCGTCAGGCGGCTGGCGGTCAGGCTGCTTCGCGGCCCGCGCAGTCTCATCAAGCCGCTTCAACTCAGCGGCCCGCGCCGATTTCCGGCGACTTCTGTCCCAAATGCGGCCTCAGGCACGAGCCTGGCGACGCCTTCTGCGCGCGCTGCGGCGCGAAGCTGTGATTCTACCTGTGATTGTGGAGGTACAAGATGAGCGAAGGCAACTACAGCTACAAATTCTGTCCCAAATGCGGTGCGAGGGCCAATTCGGACAGCGCGTTCTGCGTGAAGTGCGGCGCGCCTCTGCGTCCGTCGAACACGGAGACGAAGACCTCTGCTCAGGGGTCAGGTCAGGCGGCAGCGAGTCAGTCGGCGGCGAAGCCCCAGCAGAAAAAGGGGAGCGCGAAAGGCGCGATTGTCATGATCGCCCTTGCCGCGTTGGTCGTTTGGGCGCTGTTCAGCGGGTCCACGCAGCATTATAAAGACTATCCTTCAGCGGGCGCGCATGTGCTGCCTCAGATGCTGAAGCATGATGAGACTTTGTATGTTTCCATGAGCACGGCCGACTACAATCCCTTCCTCGGCGGACAATCCCTGGCGGATAAAATCCTGACCGAGGCGGAGCGGTACAGCGGAAAGGCCGCGGAAGGCGAGCGGCTGGGCCTGCTTTGCTGGCCCACCCAAGTCGAAACCTATCAGACCGGCAAGAAGGGCGACGTATACGACCTCAATCTCAAAATTCACATGCAGTATTTCCTGACGGAGGCGCAGGACAAGGAGTTGGCGGCCTCTGTTCAGAGCATCCTTTCGGGGCTTCGTCTGGATGGCCTGAGCGATTATGAGAAGGTGCGCGCGATCTACAACTACATTTGTGCTCATGTGACTTACGACTACGACCGGCTGGAGGATGACAGCGATGTGCTCAAGTATACCGCCTACGCGGCGGTGAAGCGTGGAACCGCGGTGTGTTCCGGCGTGGCCGACCTGTTCTATTATCTCGCCAATTCGGCCGGCGTGGAGACGCACATCAAGACCAACACCATCCACGCCTGGAATTTTGTGAAGCTGGGCGGCAAGTATTATTATCTGGACGCCACCTGGGATCTGGGCAAGAATGAGGCCAACTACGACTATTTCCTGAAGGGCAGCGTCGATTTCCAGCATTACGGCGGTATCCTTATCGGTCTGCACGGCGCCGGCAACCTGCTCACGAATACGGATAAGGGCTATGATTTCAGCCACTATGAGTACGGCAGTCCCTTGAACGACAGATAGCGCCTTGCTCAGGGGCGGGAAAACCGATGATCGGCGTGGGGAGGCAAGTATGATCGATCGAATTCGCGTCTGTGACGACCTGGCCCGGGCGGCGGAGGAACTGGGCGTTTTGCCCTTCTTTCGCAGCGGCGTGCCGGGCTGGTCGGTGGAGGAGCGCATCGACCCGGCGGTGTGGTTCACCGGCGAGGAGGGCCCCTGGGAGTGGAAAGGGCAGCTGGCCTTTGACAAGCGCTGCGTCTATGGCAAATTCATTCGGAACAAGACGGCCTTTGTGAGCCCGGAGGCCTTTCGGGATCTGGCAAACTGGCGGCGCGGGGGTTATTCCTTCGAGGCGCGGCTGGACGAGGGGCTGGTGCCCCGGGCGGAGCGGCTGCTGATGGAGTACATATCCGCTCATCCCTGCGCCTTGTCTCGGGACGCGAAGCGGGGCTGCGGCGTGGTGGAGGGCTACGACGGCGCGCTGACCCGGCTGGAGATGCAGACCTACATTGTGAACGCGGATTTCCGCTACAGCATAGACAAACACGGCAAGCCCTACGGCTGGGGCGGCGCGGTGATCTGCGCGGCGGAGGACTGGCTGGGGGAGGAGGCCCTGGCCCTGCCGGACGGGCGGACGCCGGAGGAGTCCTTCGAGCGGCTGATCGCGCGGGTGAAGGCAGGGCTGCCGGGTGTTGACGAGGCGCTTTTGCGGCGCGTGATGAGGTAGGGAAGGGGAGACGGAAAGTTAGAGGCGCTGTTTTTGTCTCTTCGAGACAAAAAGGCGCTTAAAAAGCGCGCCCGGATCCGACGGAAAGCGATGTCGGATTCGGGCGCGTGTATTTATGGACGCGTTCCCTTTCGGGCGCGCTTTTTTCAGACTAACTGGAATTCCCCATTCCCCATTTCCCATTCCCCATTGCGGCGGTGAGCGCAGCGAGGCGACGCCAAAGGGACTGAGTCCCTTTGGAATCCCCCGGCCGCTGCGGCGGGGTTTGGGGTTTCGCGTTTACGGTTTGCCGGCCAGCTTTTCGATGGCGTGGGCGAAGATCTTTGTGCTCAGGATGAACTTCTCCCAGTCGATGTACTCGTCGGGCATGTGGCAGGTGTCCACGTCGCCGGGGAAGCAGATGCCGAACGCCACGGTGTTGGGCATCATTCGGGAGTAGGTGCCGCCGCCGATGGCGATGGGGTAGGCGGGCAGGCCCGTCACGTCGTGATAGACCTCCAGCAGGCCCTTCACCACCTTATGATCCTTGGGCACGTAGTGCACCCCGTGCCCGCCCGTCCGGCGCACCGCCAGGGGCGTATCGCTCAGCGCCATGCACATCTGCCCCAGGATCTTCTCCTCGTTGGTGGCCAGCGGCCAGCGGATGTCCAGCGTCACCCGCAGCTGCGTGCCGTCGAAGCGCAGCAGACCGATGTTACAGGTCAGCGGGCCGCATTCCTCGTCGTCTGTCTTGATGCCGGCGGATTCGCCGTGGCCCTCCGTGCCGAATTTGTCCGCCATCGCCGCCACGGCGTCCTTGATGCCGCCGCCCGCGCCGATGCGCTTCAGCGCCTTGAACAGCAGACCCGCCGCGTTCAGCCCTAGATGCGGCAGCGACGCGTGAGCCTGAACGCCCACGGTTTCGATCTGCGCCCGGTTTCCTTCCAGCTCGGTCACGTTGATCTCATAGGCCATGGCCTCCGGCTCCATGACGGCCAGGCGCGACCTGATTTCCTCGGCGGAGACCTTCTCCGTGCCCACAACGGCCCGGGCGGTGCCGGGCACCACGTTGGAGCGAATGCCCGCGTTCAGCTCGTAGATCGGGATCTCGGCGTCGGACTCACCGTCGCTCACGGCGCTCAGCAGGATGCCGATGCCGCCCTTCTCGATGTTGATGAGGGGATAGTCCGCGTCCGGCGAGAAGCCGTAGTCGGGCATTTTTTCGTGCGCCTTGTAGTAGCGCATGCCCCGCATCCCGGATTCCTCGTCCGTGCCCAGGATGAGCCGCACGCCGTCCTTCAGCTCGATGCCGGCTTCCTTCACCGCCCGCATGGCGTACAGCGCCGCCACCGCCGGGCCCTTGTCGTCCTGCACGCCCCGGCCGTACACCTTGCCGTTCTCCCGCTCGCAGCCGAAGGGATCGTGGGTCCAGCCGTCTCCGGCGGGCACGATGTCCAGGTGCGCCAGCATGCCCATGGTCTGCTCGCCCTGCCCCAGGTTGATTTCGCCGGCGTAGCCGTCGATGTTGCGCACGGAGAAGCCCATCTTCTCCGCGTCGGACAGCGCCAGGTCGAGAACCTTTCTCACGTTCTCGCCGAAGGGCTTGCCTTCTCCAGCCGAGGGAGACGAGGGCGAGTCGATGGCGATCCAGTCCTTGAGCGTCTGGTAGATGTCCTCCCGCCAGGATTCGATCAGTTCGTCAATTTTCTGGTTGTACATGGTGATCTTCCTCCGTCCTGTTATTTGCTGATTTCCTCATAGAGTTCTCTGGGGATCGGCTCCGCCGAAACGCAGAGGTCGCGATCCGCTTTTGCCCAGATTCTTCTGCAGGTATCCGTCATTTTCCGGCAATCGCAGACGTACACTTTTGCGTTTCCCAGCCGGGAATAGGTCACGGCGCCGGTATACTCGAAGGCTTCCTTGTAGTTCGGATAGTATTCTGAAACGCATCTGTCCGACGCGGCTGTAAAATGCGAGTGGAACGGAGGGGATTTCAGAATCCTTCCATCGTAGTCCACGATCGTGATCTCATAGGGATTAGGGTTCAGTCTGTCCGGGATTCCGAGCCGCTCATCCACGGAATGGAGATATGTATTGCGTTCATGCCCCACGCCGACCAGGAGGACCTTCCCGTTGGCCTCGTAAAGCCGGCTGAGGCAACTGCCCAGCGGCGCGGGAGACGCGCAGTTTTCTTCTCCCCGCACGAATTCGGCCGCGCCTTTGCCAAACGCCGCCACAGAATGGGTCGGATGCAGGGACCGCACCCCGTCCTTCCGAAACGCCGCGACCTCGGCCAGCGTTCCAATGTCGGGCACGGTGGACCTGACATCGTAGTACGGCGACTCTCTCCAGACCTTATTCCATGTATGGGTGGGCACAATAAAGAGCCCGTCGCGCAGGTACTCGCGGAACGCGTCGATCAGGCCGTCCGCGCCGTTCTCAATTCTCCCGATGGAGCGCAGGGAACAGTGAATGGTCACTGTGTCATCGGGTTGGATGCCCGCGCCTTCCAGAAAGGTGAAAATGTCATCCTTCGTTATCAATTCAACCACATGCCCTTCATTTGCCTTTCAAGCAGTGATTCCGAATCATTGCCCCTCGTTGGTCTCCCGGTCGGGCGCTTTTTCAGCCTCCCCTTTCGCCCCGCGCAGGAAGTCGTAGATCACCTGCGCCGTCTGCTTGGAGATGCCGTTCACCTGGCAGATGTCCTCGATGGACGCCGCCTCCAGCGCCTCCATGGTCTCAAAGTGCTTGAGAATCGCCTTCTTGCGCACCGGGCCCACCCCGGGGATCTCGTCCAGCCGGGATTTGAGGGCCGCCGCGCCTCGCAAGGAGCGGTGATGGGAGATGGCGAAGCGATGGGCTTCGTCCCGCACCCGCTGGATCAGGTGAAGCGCCGGGCTGTGCTTGTCCAGCAGGATGGACTGATCCTCCCCGGGCAGCACGATTTCCTCCAGCCGCTTGGCCAGGCCGAACATGGGGATGTTCAGCCCCAGCTCGTCCCGGGCGGCCAGGGCGGCCTCCAGCTGGCCCCGTCCGCCGTCGATGAGGATCAGCTCCGGCAGGTCGGAGAACTTGCCGCTCACCGGGTCCAGGCCCTGCGAGAGCCTTTCCTCCCGCTCCTCCAGGCCGTGCTTCAAGCGCCGGGAGATCACCTCGTTGATGGAGGCGAAGTCGTTTGCCCTCTCCACGGTCTTGATGCGAAAGTACCGGTAGTCCCGGTTGGCGGGCCGGCCGTTGATCATCACCACCATGGAGCCCACCGACTGGGCGCCCTGGGTGTTGGAGATGTCGTAGCCCTCGATGCGGCGGGGGAATTCGTCCAGGCCCAGCACGTCGCGAAGCTCCTCCAGCGCGCCGATGGTGCGCAGGCGGCTGTTGGTCAGCTGCTTCTCCCGCTTGAGGGCGGCGTCGTTGGCGTTCTTCACGGCCATTTCCACCAGCTGCCGCTTCTCGCCCCGCTGGGGCTGGGACACGGCCACCTTGGAGCCCCGCCGCTCGGCCAGCAGCTCGGACAGCGTGTCCGCCTCCGGCAGGGCGTGGCTTACGAGGATTTCACGGGGCGGCACGCTCTCCTCGGAGTAGTACTGCAGCATGAAGGAGGTGAGGATCTCCTCGGGCGGTTCGTCCGCGGCCCGCTCCAGCACGTGGCTTTCCGAGCCGATCATCTTGCCGCCCCGCACCATCACGATCTGCACGATGTCGTCGTCGCCGCATGTCACCGTGGCCAGCACGTCCTGATCGCCGCCGCCGGTGACAATGGCCTTCTGCTTCTGCATCACGGAATCCACCGCCGCCAGTCGGTCGCGATACACCGCCGCCCGCTCGTAGTTGAGGGACAGGGCGGCCTGACGCATCTTCTCGGTGAGCTCCGCCCGCACGGGCTGGTCGTTGCCCCCCAGGAATTCCAGCACCCGCTTCATGATCTCGTGATAGCCCGCCTCGTCGATCTTGCCGGCGCAGGGGGCGTGGCACTGGCCGATCTCGTAGTGCACGCAGGGGCGGTAGGTTTTGCCGTCGCCGATGTCCCGCTTGCAGGTGCGGATGGGGAACACCGTGCGCACCACATCCAGCATCTCCCGCACCACCGTGGCGCTCATGAAGGGGCCGAAGTACTTGGCGCCGTCCTTGGCGGTTCGGCGGGTCAGGTCCACGGTGGGGAAGGGCTCGTGCATGTTCACGCGGATGTAGGGGTAGTGCTTGTCGTCCTTTAAGAGGATGTTGTACCAGGGCTTGTGCAGCTTGATGAGGTTGCACTCCAGAATGAGGGCCTCCAGCTCCCCGTCCACCAGCACGATGTCGAAGTCGTCCACCTTCTCCACCATGGCCCGCACCTTGGGCGTGTGGTTTTTGCTCTCGTGGAAGTACTGCCGCACCCGGTTTTTCAGGTTTTTCGCCTTGCCCACGTAGATGATCTTTCCGTTCGACTTCATCAGGTAGCAGCCCGGCGAGTCCGGCAGGTTTTCGATCTTGAGCTTGAGCGCGTCTGTCATGCGCGCACGTCCCTTCTCAGCTTTTCAAGCGCGGCTTCGTCCGGCTCCCGGTCGGCGTAGCGGGCCAGCTCGTAGGCCTCGGCCAGCGCCTGCGAGTCCTCGCCGGCGTTCAGCTCAGGCAGCGTCTCCCGCAGGGTGCGGCTGTCCGGCTTGAGTTTGGCCCGGCGATAGAGCACGCGCACGATGTGCCGCGCCTTCTCTCGGGCGTCCATGTCGTCCCAGTCTGTGTCCCGGGCGAAGAGGGCGGCAAAGCGCTTTTTGATGGCCGCGCCCATGTCCCGCTGCACCTCGCCCCAGTCCAGCAGGCTCTCCTGCTCGTCCTGATAGTCCTCGCCCACGGACTGGGCGAACCGGCCCAGATAGGCGGCCAGCCGCTTCGCCAGCGCCCTGAGTCCATGCCAGATTTTCCGGAACATGAGGAACAGCAGGAATACGATCACCACCGCCGCCAGCACGTAGGCCACGTAGGTCATGGCCTCCCAGAAGGGGGAGGGCTTGGCGTCGCCGGCCAGGCCGCTCATGTCCATGCTGCCGCCGCCGGGCTGATCGCCGCTGGTGGCGCCCTGGGGATACAGGTGGTCGATGATCCAGGCGATGATCCGCCACAGCCAGATGGCCGCTTCCTTGGCCAGCCAGGCGATCTTATCCTTCAGCCAGCTCCAGCAGGCCACCGCCGCCGCGAACAGCATCAGCCCCACCAGCAGCGCCCGGTTGCGCCGGCGCATGGCGGCGGGGGGCTTCACGCCGGTGCGGGAGGCCGCGCCGGTGCGCATGGCCCGGTCGTTCAGGATCCACAGCGTCACCGCCAGGAACACCGCGCCGCACAGCGCCAGCAGCCGGTTCAGCGCGTCGGACTTGATGAAATACGCGGCGATGCCCGCCACGGCGTAGATGGCCGCGCCGGCCACGGCGTTGCGGGTGTCCACGCTGGAGGCGGTGGTGCAGAAGCGCAGCGCCGCCGGCAGCATGGCCACCGGGATGGCCACCGCGATGGCCCGGGTCAGGTATTCCAGGCCGCTGAACCAGGGCGCGCCGCCGAAGAACAGCCAAAGGCCCGCAGCCAGCATCAGCAGCACGCAGGCGAAGGCCCGCAGCGGAAAGCGGACGCTTCGCCGGGCCTCCTCCTCATGGGTGTCGCGGCGCAGGTTCCGGTCCGGGTCGGGGTCGCCATGGGTGGAGGAGCGCTCAACGAAGACTTCCTGCTTTTTCTGCTTTCCGCCCAGATGCCCCGGCAGGATGGACAGGATGAACGCCACGGGCACCATGGCCGCCGAGGCGACGAGCAGCGGAAAGCCCTCGCCCGCCACGGCGTAGCCCACGATCAGGGGCACCGGCCCGAAGCACAGCAGGAAATAGGCGGCTTCAAGCAGTTTTCTGGCGATTCGCTTCATAGCGCCGCCCCCTTTCCAGCATCATCATGGTCACGGAGTTGCCCGCCTGGCGCAGCATGTCCACGCGGGCCTGAATCTGCTCGCTGTCGTAGGTGGACAGGATCAGGATGTCCTCGCCCTGCAGGTCGCAAAGGGACTCCAGCAGGGTTGGGAAGGTGATCTCCCGGTGGATCTCCATGCGGGCCATGGCGGTGAGCAGCACCTCCATCTGGTCGTTGGAGCGGCGGGAGGGGATGAGGATGGTCTTGCCGGTGCCCTTCTCGCCGATCATGCAGGCGTTGGTGGCGAAGCCGGCCTCCACCCCCGCGTTCAGCGCCCGCTGGCACAGGGTGGCCGCGATGCGCACGCCCTGCTCGATGCCCTCCTGCTCGTAGTCCATCAGGTCGCCCCACTGCTCCTCGGAATTCTGCACATTCAAAACCACCAGCATGCGGGGGTCGGCGGTGTAGTCCCGGGTCTTCACCTGCAGGGTGCCGGTGCGGGCGCTGGCCCGCCAGTGCACGTCCCGCATGGGGTCGCCGGGCCGGTAGTCCCGGATGCCGGAGACCAGGAAGGGGTCGGGCATGATCCAGCGCTTCACCGCCAGCTCCCCCTGCCAGCGGGTGGAGGGGGTGTCCAGCTCGCTCTCGTCCAGCAGCCGGGGGTAGACATCCAGGGCGCAGCTCAGGTTCAGCTGCTTCGTGTTCATCCACATGGCCACCAGGTCGCCGGAGGTCATGGCCACGGAGCCGGCCTCATAGTGGCCGCGCCGCAGGCACGTCACCTCATGCCGCCGGGTGATCTGGCTGTAGGGCCCCAGAAAGAACACGGATTTGTGATACTGATCCGCGCTGATCTCGCGCTCCTCGCTCTGGCCGCCCCGGCCGAAGCGCAGGTTCGGCGATATGCGGGACTCCACGCGGATCCAGGGCACGGGCAGCAGCTTGCGGTTTCGGATGACCTCCACCAGCTCCACCCGCTCGCCCTCGTAGACCCGCGTGCGGCTGAAGCGCCGCTCGTAGCTGACGCCCTTCATGCCGAACAGCCCCACCAGCAGCGCCTGAACGAGAATCGCGATCCCGACGGAAACCAGGATCCAGACCACGCTCATCTGGGTCACGCCCTTTCGCCGGATTCCACCGGCGCGGTGATCTGGCCGAGAGCCTCGCGAATCAGATCCTCGGCCTTCGTGCTGCGCCCGTACAGGCCGCTCAGGATGATCCTGTGGGCCAGCACCGGCACGGCCAGCGCCTTCACGTCGTCCGGGGTGACGAAATCCCGGCCCCGGATGAGGGCCAGCGCCTGACAGGCCCGCAGCAGGGCCAGCAGGCCACGGGGACTGACGCCGGCGGTCACCTGGGGCAGTTCCCGGGTCTTCTCACACAGGTCCACCATGTAGCGGCGCACCGGCTCGGACACGTAGGCGCCGGAGAACAGCGCCTGAGCCGCGCGGATGTCCTCGGCGGTGGCGCAGGGGGTGAGCTCCTCCAGGGGATTGTTTTGGATGAAGCGGTCCAGAATGGCCATGGCCTCCTCGGTGGAGGGATAGCCGGGACGGAGCTTCATGAGGAAGCGGTCCAGCTGGGCTTCGGGCAGGGGAAAGGTGCCCTGGGTTTCCACCGGGTTCTGGGTGGCGATGACCAGGAAGGGCTCGTCCAGCTTTCTGGTGACGCCGTCGCTGGTCACCTGCCGCTCCTCCATGCATTCCAAAAGCGCCGACTGGGTGCGGGGGGTGGCGCGGTTGATCTCGTCCGCCAGCAGGATGTTGGTGAACACCGGGCCGGGCTTGAACTCGAAATCCCCCTTCTGGGCGTTGTAGATGGAGAGGCCCGTCACGTCCGAGGGCAGAAGGTCCGGCGTGAACTGGATGCGCGCGAACCCGCAGGAGAGCGACTTCGCCAGGGATTTCGCCATCACCGTCTTGCCCGTGCCCGGCACGTCCTCCAGCAGCACGTGGCCCCGCGCGATCATCGCGCACAGCATCAGCTCCACGGTCTCATCCTTGCCCACAATGACCTTCTGAATCCGTTCCTTCACCTGCGCCGCCAGCTTTTGAATGTCCCTGCGTTCCATGCGACCCTCTCCTTTTTCTTTTCATTTTTCAGTAACTGGAATTCCCCATTCCCCATTCCCCATTCCCCATTGTCATTATCCTACCAATTCAATCGCTTCCATCAGCGCCTTGGCGGCCAGGGTGGCGGCCAGGTTGCCGCCGGAACCGGCCTTTTCCAGCACCACCGCCACGGCGTAGGGGTATTCCTCCTCGGCCAGATACCCCACGAACCAGGCGTTGGTCTCCACCGACTTGTCGTCGCTGGTCTCCGCCGAGCCGGTCTTGCCGCACACGGTGTAGCCCTGGATGCGGGCCCGGGTGCCCGTGCCGTAGGTCACCACGTCCTCCATGTAGTCGCCGATGATGGAGGCGGTGGAGGCGCTCATGACCCGCCTGTACGCGCCTGGGGTGGCCCGCAGCCGGGGCAGGCCCGTGGAGCCGGTGATCTGCTTCACCAGCTTGGGCTCCATCATCACCCCGCCGTTGGCCACCGCGCCGGCGATCATGGCCATGTGCAGCGGCGTCACCAGCACCCGGCCCTGGCCCACGCCGGACCAGGCCAATTCGCTCACCGAGCCGATGTCCTTCGGGAAGGACGAGGCGTAGAGCACCACGTCGGAAAAGGTGAAGTCGTCGTTGAAGCCGAAGGCTTCCGCCGTGCGCAGCAGCGCGTTCTGGCCCAGCTCGTAGCTGAGGGTGGCGAAGGACACGTTGCAGCTCTCCGCGAAGGCGCTGCGCAGGTCCATCTGGCCGTGGGCCTTGGTGCCGGACAGGCAGGTGACCGCGCCGTTTCCGAATTCCCGGGAGCCGGAGCAGGTGAAGGCATGGCTCAGCGCGCCGGGCAGATTTTCCAGCGCCGCCGCCAGGGTGACGATCTTGAAGGTGGAGCCGGGGGTGTAGCGTCCCTGCAGACAGCGGTTGAAATACGCCGTGTCCGGCACGCTGGTGGCCATGTTGCCCGGGTCGTATTCCGGCATGGACACGGGGGCCAGGATCTCGCCGGTCTTGTAGTTGATGACCACCACCGCCCCGGTGTAGCCGGAGGGGAAGTTCTGGGCCACGACGCCGCTGAGCCTCGCGTCCACGGTGAGCTGGATATCGTCGCCCCGGGCGGTCTCGCCGCTGAGCCACTGCCAGGTTCGGTCGATGACCGAGCCGGACATGCCCACCAGCGTGCTGGCGAAGAAGGTCTGCACGCCCGTGCCGGACATGCTCAGCGTGTCGCCCACGGTCTGAGACAGGGCCAGCCGGATGGCGAAGTCGTTTGAATAGCGCCGCTGGCCCTCCTCGTCGGTCCAGGCCAGGGGATAGCCGTCCCGGTCGGTGATGGAGCCCATGACCACGCTGTTCTTCGCCCGGTTCAGCCGGGTGTTGCTGCTGCTCATGGCCCAGCGGGCACCCTGGGTCCAGGTGGTGTAGCCGAACCAGCCCCCCACGCCCACGAACAGGCACACCAGCAGCACGCCGATCAGGCGCATGTTTCGCCTCAATTCCCTCATCCGCACTCACCCTCCTGCCACGACGCGCGGCGCACGTCGTCCTCGTCCCGGTCGGCGTTCAGGGAGGAAATGCCCAGCAGCATGCCCACGCCGGTGAGGCAGCTCACCATGGAAGAGCCGCCGGAGGCGATGAAGGGCAGCGTGACGCCGGTGAGGGGGATGAGCCGGATATTGCCGCCCACGATGAGCAGCGTCTGCAGCCCCAGTATGGTCACGATCCCGAAGGCCAGCAGGGCGTGGAACCCGTCGCGGCAGCTCATGGCGATGGAAATGCCCCGCAGGATGATCAGCGCGTACACCGCCAGCAGGCACAGCGCGAACACCATGCCGAACTGCTCGCAGATGGCCGCGAACACGAAATCGGAATGATACAGCGGGATCATGCGGGGCATGCCCAGCCCCAGCCCCATGCCCAGCAGCCCGCCGCTGCCGATGGCGATGAGGGACTGGATCAGCTGATAGCCGCTGTCCGCCGCGTCGGCCCAGGGATTGCGCCAGATGCTGACCCGCTCCTTCACCAGGTCGAACAGGAAATAGGCCCCCACCGCGCCGGCCGCCCCCGCGCCCAGCCCGGCCAGAGACAGCCAGCCGTTGCTGGTGGCCAGGAAAAACAGGATCACCGTTGTGAGGAAATACAGAAGCAGCGCCCCCAGGTCCCGCTCCAGCAGCAGCACGCCGCACAGCGCCGCGCCGAACAGGATGGACAGCACCATCATGGCCCGGCTCTGCCGCTCGCTCAGGCAGGCCGCCAGCACCACCATCAGGGAGATCTTCACGAACTCGGAGGGCTGGATGGTCACCAGATCCGGCACCACCGTGATCCAGTTCTTCGCGCCGAACTTCGTCTCGCCGATGGCCAGGGGCAGGGCGATGAACCCCACCGACAGCACCATGAACAGGATCTTCCAGCGGTTCCAGTGCCTGAGCAGGCGGATGAACAGAATCCCCGCCACCAGGCCCACCAGCCCCGCCGCGATGTACAGGGCCTGGGTCAGCGGCGTCACGGAGGCCCGGGAAATGGCGGTCAGCGTGACCACGCTCACCGAGCAGAGAAACAGCACCAGGGTGAGCACCACCCGGTCGATTTTCCAGAATTTCGACAGTCCCTTCACGCACAGCAGCGTCACCGCCGGCATGGCAAACGCCAGCAGCAGCGACTGGATGTCGATGGGCTGGGTGCGCAGGGTCAGAAGCAGCATGGCCGACGCCTGAAACAGCGTCACCGCGGACAGGAGCAGCGAGGTGTCCGCCCGCCGGAGCGCCTTCCGAAGCGCGTCGGTTTCGCCCGTTTTTCTCGTCATGTTTTTACTCCCAGACATCTTCAAATTCATCGTCCGAGGCGTCCTCCGGCAGAATCTGCGCCGGCTTTCTGCGGGGCTTGCCGCCGGCCTCCCGGGCGGCGTCCGCCGCGTCGAAGAACACCATCATCAGCTCCATTTTGCCGACGCGCAGCGTGTCGCCGTCCCGCAGCACCTGGGTGCCGTCCTTGAGAGTGCGCGCCTTGAAGACGGCGTTTTTCACCGGATGCAGCACCATTTCGCCGGAGCGATAGGTCATGAAGATGTGTTTCTTTTGAATGTCCGCGCCCCGCAGCCGGATATCGGCCGCTCCGCCCGAGCCCAGCAAGGCCTCGGTGGGCACCTGCCAGGTCACCTGCTTTTTGCGCCGGCGCTTTGTGCCGTCGTCTATGAGCACCAGCTCGCCCACGCAGCCCGCGCCGCCCTCCCAGTCCCGCAGCAGCCGGGCCTTGCGGTTGTCCTGTACGCAGGCCTGCCAACCCCGCAGCACCACGATGAGCGCCAGCAGCGCGAACCAATACCGGCCGATGAGCGCCAGCAGCTCGTAGGTTTCACCGCTCATGGCCGTCCCTCCTCATGAATACAATATGCCATAATAGAAAGCATACCATACTTATATGGCGTTTTGGTTAAAATATGGGAGGAAAGGGGTAAAACGGAGGGATAAAAGAAAGAGCCTCCCGGGAAGGGGAGGCCTGATTCAACAATTGATCACAGAAGATCGCGTTTGATGATTACGCGCGCTTCCGGCAGATATACAAAAGATGGTTCGTGCTGCCCAACAACTCCCGCTTTTCGGAAAACGCCAGATACCACGCCGCGAAGGCCCTGAATTCTTCATCCGACATGGAAAAATCTGGGCGCTTTTCGATGGGCTCCAGCTGGCCGTCCACGCCGGTTGTTGTGATCCACTCCACAGGCTTTTCCCGAAACAGCCCCTCAAACTCGGTCACGTCATATCCCGTGAAAAGCTGCTCCTTGAAATGCCTGACCTGATAGTCCGCCGTGAAGTTTTCCTCCTGCCCGGATGTCCAGTTCCCGTAAAAGTAATTGGCGTACATGATGGCGAACACGGAGATAAAGGCGAACAGCAGGATGCCGCCGGGCTTCGTCACCCGGATGGCCTCATCGATGGCGCGATTGACTTCCTCCGATTCGTACAGATGATACATGGGCCCGAGGACGAGGGTGACATCAAAAGAGTTGTCGGCGAACCGTTCTAGGTTTGTGGCATCTCCCTGAAACGACTGAAGATGGGCGATCCCTTTGCCGTTTTCCCTGAGAACCTCCAGATTGCGCCCGACCAGCTCCACGGCCGTCACATTCAAGCCCTCTTTGGCAAGGGCGATGGAATACCGGCCGGTTCCCGCCCCGAGTTCCAGGATTCTGGCGCCCTTTGAAGCATAGCGGTGGATGTATGACATGGTGGTGAGGTACTCCAGCTGCCCATGCCGGTTTTTCTGAAGCCGGGCGTCTTCGTCCGCCTGTTCGTAGAACCCGCTCAAAATCTCTGTTCTGGAGCTCATGGCCGCCCCTCCTTATTATAGAATGATTCATAATAACATATTGTACATAATATGTAAATGACTTTTTGATTTAACGGGAGAGGGAGAGGGGATTTCCTGAGACGATAATCGTTTCCTTTGCGCTTTTTGCTTGCCACAGCCCGCTCAATCGGTTATAATATGATTACAGAAAGGAAGTGAGACGATGCTGACTTCGATAGAAGGATATTACGACGGGCGTCAAATCGTCATGGATGAGCACGTTGCCCTGCGCGAGGGCCAGCGCGTCATCATAACCATTCTCGAACCGGTGGAAGATCGCGCGAAGAAAACCGTCAATCTGACGAAATACATGGGTCGCGGGGACAAGATGTTCAGCGGCGATGTGGACGACTATGTGAAGGGGCTGCGCGCGGATGACAGGATACAATAAGGTGTTTCTCGACACGGCGCCGCTCATCTATTTTCTGGATAATGACGAGCGCTACGGGCTAAAAGCCCAATCTGTTCTGGAAGAGATACTGTCTGGCGGCAAGGCCATTGTGACCTCGGCCATAACCTGCATGGAGTACCTGGTCTACCCCTATCGCACGCACAATCAGCAGAAAATTGATGTCTTTTTTGAATTTATGAACGATCTGGCCATTCCGTTGCTTCCGATTGACGCGAAGGCTGCCGGGAAAGCCGCACAGATTCGCGCTGAATTCAGGGATTTCAAGGCGATGGATTCGTTGCAGCTGGCCGCGGCTGTCTGCGCCGAATGTGACACGTTTCTGACAAATGACAAACAGCTGAGGCAATTTGGAGAGATCAGATGTGTGACCGTTGAAGAATGGATAATCGATTGACAGACATAACGCGGGAGTCGGCCCGATTTGAGAGCCGACTCCCTTTCTATTTGTTCAAAGCGCCCGGCATGGGGCCTTCTGAAGGAACAGACGCGCCTGGATCATAACATGTCCCGTATCGTCTCCTCCGCCGCCCTCAATATCCCCTCCACGTCCGCCCCGTCGATGTCAAGGCCCACGGCCTGAATCAGGCGCACGTCCGGTATGCCGTAGAAATGCTCAGCCAGGGCCTTGATATAGCCGAAGCCGAATGCCTCCGGCACGTAGAGGCCTCCGGCGGTGGTCACGTAGTCCAGCCGGGTTGCCCGGCATAGGCCCAGGGGCGTTCCCGCCTCCGTGTAGCGGAAGGTGATTCCCACCACGTTGATCTGCTCGATGTACTGCTTCAGCGCGGCGGGGAAGGAGAGGTCCCAGTAGGGCGCGGCGATCAGGATTCGCTCCGCCTGGGCGAACCGCCGCGCCAGGTCGAACAGGGGATGGCCGAAATCGCCCGCGGCGATCAGCCGGTCGCGCCGGTCCAGAAAATCCTGATCCACCGCCGGAAAGGCGATGTCACTCAGCCGGATTTCCTCATAGGGCTGATCCAGCCCCGCGAGAAGCCGCTCCGCCAGACGCCGGGTTCTGGATTCCCTCCGCGCGCAGGCGTTGATGAAAAGGATTGGTTTTTCCATGAAATGCCTCGCTTGTCATTGTTTTTCCGGTTACTTTTCCGCCTTCCGGATCACCAGTTCCCCGTTCCGCACCTCCATGCGCACCTTGTTCCCCTCCACGCCCAGCTGCTCCAGCACGTCCCGGGGGATCTGCACCCGGCCGGCCCGGTCCAGGATGGCGCGCTCCAGATAGCTCTCCTTCATGATGCGCTCGGAGGAGATCTTGCCGTCGCGGATGGCAGCCACCCGGTTCACCTTCTTGCTGAGCATGCGGTCGTGGGTCACGATGACGATGGTGAGGCCGGTGTTTTTGTTGATGTCGCGGAACATGTCCAGGATGTAGGCGCCGGTCTTCACGTCCACCGCGCCGGTGGGCTCGTCGGCCAGCAGGATCTTCGGATTGTTGGCCAGGGCGATGGCGATGGCCACCCGCTGCTGCTCGCCGCCGGAGAGCTGGCTCAGGCGGCTGTTCTTGCGGTGGCTCAGGCCCACCATGTCCAGCAGCTCCAGCGCCCGCTGCTTTTTCTTCTCCTGACTCTTCTCGAAGAGCATGGGCATCTGGATGTTCTGCCAGGCGGTGAGGTAGGGCAGCAGGTTTCGCGCGTTGTTCTGCCACACGAAGCCCACGGTCGAGCGCTTGTACTCCACCAGCTGCTTTTCGCTCAGCTTGAACAGGTCCTTGCCGTCCACGATCAGCTTGCCCGCCGAGGGCCGGTCCAGCCCGCCGATCATGTTCAGGAAGGTGGATTTGCCGGAGCCGCTGTTGCCGATGATGGCCATCAGCTCGCCCTGGTCGATGCTGATCTCCAGCCCCTGCAGCGCCAGCACCTCGATGTCCTTGGTCTTGTAGATCTTCACCAGGTTGTCGCACAGGATGATGGGCTCATTCGCCATGGATCAGTTCACCGCCTTCCAGCTCGTAGACCCGGTCGCCCAGCTCCATCAGATCGGTGTCGTGGGTGGTCATGACGATGGTCACGCCCTGGTCGTCGGTGAGCTCGCGAAACAGCTTCACCATGGCCAGGCCAGTGTTGGTGTCCAGCGCGCCGGTGGGCTCGTCGGCGAAGAGCACCTTGGGCCGATGGGCGATGGCCCGGGCGATGGCCACCCGCTGCTGCTCGCCGCCGGAGAGCTCCTGGGGCATGTGGTTGGCCCGCTGGCTCAGGCCCACCAGCTTCAGGCACTCCATGGCCCGGGCGGTGCGGTCGCCCCTGTATTTGGTGAGCCGCAGGGCGTATTCCACGTTCTCCAGCGCGTTCATCATGGGGATCAGCGCGATGGACTGAAACACGAAGCCGATCTCCATGCGTCTGAGCTTCGCCCGCCGGTGCTCGTCCATGCGGGCGATGTTCCGGCCCTCGAAGAGCACCTTGCCGGCGGTGGGCTTGTCCAGCGCCCCCAGGATGTTCATGAGGGTGGTCTTGCCGGAGCCGGAGCGGCCCCGCAGAATGGTGAGCTTGCCGGCGGGCACGGCCACGTCGATGCCCTTGAGCGCCCAGAAATCCTCGCCCCGGGTCTTGAAGCAGCGGGTGACGCCCTCTGTTTTGATGATGTAATCCATAATCAATCCTCTCCCAGCTTCAGCGCCTGCGCGATCTTCATGCGGTTGATGAGCACGCCCAGGATGACCAGGCACAGCCCGATCATGGCCGCCACGATCACGGCCAGGCGCACCGCGTCCGACTGCTGGCTCACCACCCGGAGGGGCAGCGCGTTGTCGGACGACGAATAGGCGATCTGGATCAGCGGCATGTACAGCCTGGCGGTGAGATAGCCCACCAGCGCGCCGGTGGCGATGGCCGCGCCGGAGATGAAGATGTGCTCGTTGATGAGCATGGTCACGATCTCCCGCATGGACATGCCCATGGCCCGGAAGATGCCGAACTGCAGCGCCCGGGACTGGATGGACAGGATCCAGTAGATGAGGAAGCCCACCGCGCACAGCACCAGCACCACGATGAAGCCCACGGTCAGGACGCCGTTGGTGCCCTGGATGACCGGGTCGTTCTTCAGGGCCACGATGTCCGCCGCCGCCACGTCGAAGCTGCGGTAGGACACGTCGTTTTTCTCGGCGAAGTCGTAGATGAACTGGCTGGAGTCCTTCGATTTAATCCAGATCTGGTAGGGCGTCACGCCCCACACCGCCTGCAGCTGAGACAGGTTCGCCACGATAAGGTAGTTTTTCTGCTCCGAATAGAGGCCGTTGGAGCCCCTGGTGTATACGGTGGAGGCGTAGGTGGGCCAGTAGTCCACGAAGCCATAGATCACGCCCCGCACCGGGCTGCCGGTGCTGGTCTTGAAGTAGATGGCGTCGCCGATGGCATAGCCGTAATCCTCCTTGAAATTGGAGGAGAGCAGCACCGCCCGGGCCTTCTGGGACATGGCGTTCAGGTAGTTGTACCAGTGCTCGGGGAGAAGCGATTCGTCGAACCAGGCGGTCTGGCCGAACTCCTTTGTGTTGATGCCCATGATGCGGATGTTCTTCACCGAGCCGCCGGAGACGCCCATCTGGCCAGTGCTGTTCACCAGCACCCGGGTGACGCTGGCCGCACCCTCCAGCTGGGTGTAGCGGTCGAAGTCCGGCTCGTGATACTCCAGCTCGATGGAGGGATCCTGCTCCCGCATGGCGCTGTTGTCCTCCCACTGCTCCTGCAGCACGATGTCCGCGCCGGTCATGTATCGCAGGTTCTGCTCGTCGTTGGTGTTGATGGTTCGGGCGGCGGAGGCGTCGAACACCCCCAGGGCGATGGTCATGATGAGGAACACCATGATGAAGCCCTGCTGGTTGCGGGTGCGGATCACCCGCAGGAAGGAGGCGTACAGCGCCGGGCTCCAGAACCTCTTGAACAGCCGGAACACCAGCCACACGATCAGCGGCAGCACCCGCACCGCGAACAGGCCCGCTCCCAGCATGAACAGGGAGGAGCTGAGGAACAGGAGCGGGTCCACCGACGCGCCTTCCAGCACCCGCTGGGCCAGGAACTCCCGCTGGTTGTTGAAGGTGTACAGCCCGTAGATGGACACCCCCAGGGCCAGCACGTCCAGAAACAGCTTCTGCCAGAGGGGCGCCTCGCTGCGCCGGTGCTTTCTCTGCTTCTGATTGACGATGCTCACCTGGGCGTAGCGCCGCACGGGCAGCACCATGGCTCCCACGGAGAACAGCGCCGCCGCCCCGGCGTAGAGGAGGGCCTCCCGGCTCAGCTCCACGCTGAGGGCGCTGCGCCGCACGAATTCCAAAAAGGCGTTGGCGGAGCCCAGCACCTGCACCAGCAGCGCCGCCAGGGGCAGCCCCAGGGCCAGGGAGATGAGCGCCAGGATCACGCTCTGCAGGATGTACACCATGATGATCTGGGCCCGTCCCGCGCCGCGGCTGCGGAGCACGGCGATCTCCGCCTGCTCCATTTCCAGCATCTGCCGGGACACCATGAAGATGAACGCCGCCAGCAGCACGAAGATGGGGGCCTGCAGCACCCACATGGTGGTGCGCACCTTGCGCTCGGTCTTCTGAAATTCCACCAGCTGGGCCTGGAAGTTGTCGTTGGAGGTCATGTTGGAGTGCTCGGCCACGTAATCGGCGTAGCGCTGGGCGGTGGCCAGGATCTCGTCCACCCTGTCCACCCGGATGGCCGTGTAGTCCAAAAGGGTATACCAGATGGCGCCGATGCCGTAGGGCATGTCGCCGGAGAAGAACCACTGGTCGAACAGCGCCCCGTCCATGAACACCTCGGTGCCGTAGTTGCTGGGGGCGAGCACCCAGTAGGGGTCGGCGGCGTCGCTGTTGCGGAACACGCCCGCGATGCGCACGGTCACCGGCTCCCCGTCGGGTTTGAGGATGTTGGGGAAGGTGAGCTCCTCCTCCGGGATGAGGCCCATGTCGATGAGCCCGCGCTCGCTCACCACAACGTCGATGACGCCGTTCTCATCCGGCTCCGTGGAGCAGAACCGGCCCGCCACCAGCTCGATGTGGTCTTCCAGGCCGGACATGGTGCCCAGGGTCAGCTGGGTGCGCCGGCGGTCGTCCCGCTCCAGGTTGGAGTCGGTGGAGGCGGGGGAGAGGGAGTAGTGGGCCACCTGCTCCCGGGCCGGCAGGCCGAAGGCCTCGGGGATGCCGGGCACCAGCTGCCGCGTCTCCACGATGGAGGCGTTCTTGCTGGGGGTGGCGTTGGCCCGCAGCACGTGCAGGCCGGGGTAGCGGTTTTTCTCGGTGAGGTAGTTGTTGAAGCCGGTGAGCAGCGTGCGCTGCAGCACCGCCTGGGTGTACATGGGGTTCGAGGCCGTGATGCTGACGAGCAGGATATTGCCGATCAGGAGCGCCAGAACCATCCATTTTTTGCTCACCATTTTCCGGATGACAAATCTGAGCATGGTCTTCCTCCCAATCAATTGTCGATGATGACGACGTCGCCCTCGTTCAGCCCCTGCAGCACCCAGGTGCCCGCCTGGGTCATCATGCCCTGGTTGATGTAGCGCTTCTGGGTCACGCCGTCCGGCGTCAGCTTGGTCACGATGTAGTTGCCGCCGTTGAGCGACACGGCCCTGCGGTCGATGAGCAGCACGTTATCCAGCCGCACGTCGTCCGCGAAGATCTTGCTGGCGCGCCACTTGATGCCGCTGACATCGCATTCCGGGTCGATCTCCACCAGCGCGTAGTCGCTGACCACCCCGTCCAGGCAGTCCGACGCGGCCACCACCCGGCCGGTGAGGGTGATCCGCTCCTTGTTCACCCCGGTCTCCACCTGCACCCGCTGGCCGTAGCGCAGGCGGCCGTCCCGGGCGGCCAGCAGCATCACGTCCTGGCTGGCGATCTGGCAGACCATGGTGCCGTTGTACAGCCGGTCGCCCTCCCGGAAGTAGACCAGGTCGCCCACCACGCCGTCGGCCGGGGCGTAGACCACGTTGTCCTCGTGCCGCTCCGTCAGCCGGGCGATTTGATCCCGCCGGTTTTCCAGGTCGTACTCCTGCTGATAGATATACTGCTCCAGCGCCAGCTTCTGCTTTTTCAGCCGTAGCTGAAGCACCCGGCGCTGGTATTCGTCCATCTCGGCGGCCAGGTCCCGCTGGAGGGCGTCGATGTCCTTCTGCCGGTTCTTCACGCCGCTCTCATAGGCCTCCTGAGCCCGCTG